>DATDIE010000267.1:0-6676 GCA_036521235.1 Acidimicrobiales bacterium
AGCCGCCGAGCTCGTTGGCGTTGTTCACCGTGGCCGAGAGACAGACGAAGCGGACCTCGGCCGGCGCCATCACGAGGACTTCCTCCCAGACCCCGCCGCGGTAGGGGTCCTGGATGAAGTGGACCTCGTCGAGGACGACGGTGTGCAGCCCTTCGAGGAGATCCGAGGCCGCCAGGAGCATGTTGCGCAGGACCTCGGTGGTCATCACGACCACGGGGGCCCGCGGGTGCACGGTCGTGTCCCCCGTCAGGAGCCCGACGTGGTCCTCGCCGTATGAGGCCACGAGCTCGCCGTACTTCTGGTTGGAGAGGGCCTTGAGCGGCGTCGTGTAGAACGCCTTGCCGCGCGCCGCGAGTGCGCCGTGCACGGCGTACGCCGCCACGAGGGTCTTACCCGATCCCGTCGGTGCCGAGACGAGCACCGACTGCCCGGCGTCGAGCGCATCGAAGGCGTCAAGCTGGAAGTCGTCGAGCTCGAACGGCAGGCCCGCCTCGAACTCCGACGCCCCGGCCGTCTCCTGGACGGGCCACCGGAAGGACGTCAACGTCCGAACAGCTTCCCGATGCCGATCGAGATGAAATAGAAGAAAACGAGGGGAACGGCAAGGGCGAGCATCGAGAAGGGGTCCGAGCTCGGCGTGAAGACGGCGGAGACGACCACGATGATGATCACGGCCCACCGCCACGACTTGAGCAGGCGCGCCGGGGTGACCACCCGCGCCAGCTCCAACGACACGAGCACCACCGGGAATTCGAACGTCAGCCCGAAGATCGTCATCATCAGCAGGATCAGCCCGAGATACGGGATGGGGTCGTAGATGGCCTGGAGGTTGGGCCCGCCGACCGACTTCAGCCAGCCCAGGGCGTGGGGCAGGACGAGGTACGCCGTCGCCGCGCCGAGCAGGAACAGCACGAAGGACGACACCACGAAGGGGATGGCGTAGCGGCGCTCGGACGCCTTGAGGCCCGGCGTGACGAAGCGCCACACCTGGAACAGGATGATCGGCGAGGCCAGCACCAGCCCGCCGAAGAGGGCGATCTTCACGCGGAGCGTCAGCCCGTCCAGCGGTGACGTCACGAACAGGTTGCACGTGCCGTTGGACGTGATGATGTAGGAGTTGTTGGCGCCCGTGTGGTGCCCGGTCGACGCGTCCACGTTGCAGAGCGGGCGCAGCAGGAAGTGCAGGATCGGCTCGTACAGGAACACCGCGATGGTCGCGGCGATCACGTAGGCGATGACCATGATGATGACGCGCCGGCGCAGCTCGCCCAGGTGCTCGCCGAGCGTCATGTTGTCCGGCGACGGCTTGGGCTTGCGTTTGACCGTGAAAGGGAGCGTCACCATGGCTGCGTCAGTTCAGCGTGGGGTCGACCGGGACCGTGACCTCGGCCGGCTGCGGCGCCACGGCGGGCCGGCCGTTCGTCGCCGGTGTGGTGGCGCCCGGGGCGCCTGCGGTGGCGTCGCCCGGCTCGGCGGCGCTGTCCCCGTTCATCCCCGCGCCGGGAGCGACCGCCGTCCCGGCTCCGTCGGCTCCGGTGGCTCCCTCGGTCCCCTCCACGTCGTCGCTCCCGACCGCCGTCGCCTCCACGTCCTCCCCCGTGGTCTCGCCGGCGCCGTTGGCACCGGCCGCCACCGGGCCGTCGACGGTGCTGGCGGTCACCTCGCCCGAAGTGGCCGTTTCCTCGTCGTCGCTGGACATCGTGGACAGGTGGTTCAGCAAGGCCGACGGCGAACGGGCCAGGCGGGCGATCTCGGAGGTCGGCGGCAGGTCGGGCATCGTGCTGCGGACCTCCGACTCCATGCGGTGGCGGAACTCGTTGAAGGCGCGCCAGGCCCCGCCCACCTGGCGGGCGAACTGGGGCAGCTTGTCGGGCCCGAGCAGGATGATCGCGACCACGGCGATCACGATCAGCTTGCCTGGGTCGAGATTGAACATGTGCCCTCAACTCTACGGTGCCGCCCCGCGCCCCAGATGGCGAGCCCGGGCCGTCGCAGGCCAGCCGCCCGCCACCGAGATCAGAGCGAAGCGATCAGCCGCTCCACCCGCTCGTCGTGTGACTTGAAGGGGTCCTTCAGCAGCACGGTGCGCTGCGCCTGGTCGTTCAGCTTGAGATGCACCCAGTCGACGGTGAAGTCCCGCCGCCGCTCCTTGGCGCGCTTGACGAAGGCACCCCGCAGCCGGGCCCGGGTCGACTCGGGGGGCTTCGTCATGGCCTCGGTGATCTCCTCGTCGGTACACGTGCGGTCCATCTCGTCGCGCTGCTGCAGCTTGTAGAACAGGCCGCGCGACCGGTCGACGTCGTGGTACATGAGGTCGATCATCGCCACCTTGGGGTGCGACAGCGATACGTCGTGGCGCCGGCGCATCTGCTCGACCAGCCGGTATTTGGCCACCCAGTCGCACTCGCGGTAGAGCGAGGTCGGGTCGGCCTCGAGGCCCTTCAGGCAGTGCTCCCACATGTCGAGGGCGCGGTCCTCCTCGGGCGACAGGCCGCGGCGCTCGCGGAACTTGAGCGCCCGCTCCAGGTACTCGACCTGGATGTCGAGCGCCCGCATCTCGCGCCCGTTGGCCAGCCGGACGCGCCGCTGGCACGTGATGTCGTGGCTGATCTCGCGGATGGCGCGGATGGGGTTCTCGAGTGTGAGGTCGCGCAACACCGTCGACGAGTCCTCGAGCATGGCGAGGAGGATCGAGGTCGTGCCCACCTTCAGGAACGTCGCGTACTCGCTCATGTTGGAGTCGCCGACGATCACGTGCAGGCGCCGGAAGCGCTCCGCGTCGGCGTGTGGCTCGTCGCGCGTGTTGATGATGGGCCGGCTCCGCGTGGTGGCCGAGGAGACGCCCTCCCAGATGTGCTCGGCCCGCTGGCTGAGGCAGAACACCGCGCCGCGCGCCGTCTGCAGGACCTTGCCGGCGCCGGCGTAGATCTGCCGCGACACCAGGAACGGGATGAGCACCTCGGTGTAGCGGTTGAACTCGTCGTTGCGCTCGGTCAGGTAGTTCTCGTGGCAGCCGTACGAGTTGCCCACCGAGTCGGTGTTGTTCTTGAAGAGGTAGACCTCGCCGCGGATCCCCTCCTCGCGCAGCCGCGCCTGGGCCCCGGTGACGAGTTGCGCCAGGATCCACTCCCCCGCCTTGTCGTGGATGACGACGTCGCCGATCTTGTCGCACTCGGGTGTGGCGTATTCGGGGTGGCTGCCCACGTCGAGGTACAGGCGCGCGCCGTTCTCCAAGAAGACGTTCGAGGAACGGCCCCACGACACCACCCGCCGGAACAGGTAGCGCGCCACCTCGTCGGGGCTGAGGCGGCGCTGCCCGCGCAGGGTGAAGGTCACCCCGTACTCGTTCTCGATGCCGAAGATGCGACGATCCACTGGGGCAACCGTACTGCTGGCTATGCCAGCAGCCGCGCCAGCTCCTCTTCGTCGATGTGCCGGAAGGTCCGCCGCCCGTTTCCCGGGCTCAGAACGGCCGCCTCGAGGTCGCCGGCGCCCAGGGTGCGGTCGGGGCCCGACAGCGCCGCGGTCGCCCCCTTCATCGCCGTCGCCAGGTCCCACTCGGCCTGCCACGCCGCCGTGATCCGCTCGGTGATGCTCTCGGCGTCGCCGCCGAGGACGGCGAAGCGGTCCTGGTCGGTGATCGTGCCCTCGTAGGCGATGTGGTACAGCTGCTTGCCGTCGTCAGCGAGCTCGGCCACCAGGATCTCGACCTCGAGCGGCTTCATCTCGTGCGTGAACACGTTGCCGAGGTACTGCGCGTACAGGTTGGCCAGCGACCGTGCGTCGACGTCTTCGCGGCTGAAGGCGAAGCCCTTGGTGTCGGCGTGGCGGATGCCCGCCACGCGCAGCTGGTCGTACTCGTTGTACTTGCCGACCCCGCCGAAGGCGATCCGGTCGTAGATCTCGCTGATCTTGTGCAGCGAGCGCGAGGGATTCTCGGCCACCATGGCGACGCCGACGTCGTACGTCGTGGCGACCAGCGAGCGGCCCCGGGCGATGCCCTTCTGGGCGTACTCGGCCCGGTCCTTCATGACCTGCTCGGGCGCCACGTAGTACGGCATGCTCATCGTGCACGCTCCGCCTGCAGCCGGGTTGCCAGGGCGCCGAAGCGTTCCGCCACGTCGGGCTCGGGCACCTCGCGGTAGCCCGCGGCGTCGACGACGGCCACGATCGGGTAGATGCCGCGGATGGGGTCGGGCCCACCCGTGGCCGAGTCCTCGTCCGCCGCGTCCCACAAGGCCCGGATCGCCAGGTTCAGGCCCTCGTCGAGCGGCATGTCCTCGCGCCAGCCCAGCTTCACCGTGTTGCGGGCGTCACGGCCGCCCGAGCCGGTGGCCTGGAAGTCGGTGTCCTCGTAGCGCCCGCCCGTGACGTCGTAGTTGAAGATGCGCCCCGTGCCGCGCGCCCGGTCGTACCCGGCGAAGAGCGGCACCACGGCGAGGCCCTGCATCGCCATTGGGAGGTTGGACCGCACCATCCCGGCCAGCTGGTTCGCCTTGCCCTCCAGCGACAGCGTCGAGCCCTCCACCTTCTCGTAATGCTCGAGCTGCACCTGGAAGAGACGCACCATCTCGATCGCCACGCCCGCCGAGCCGGCGATGGCGACGGCCGAGTGGCGGTCCGCCGGGAAGACCTTCTCCATGGCGTGGTGGGCGATGATGTTGCCCGCTGTGGCGCGGCGGTCGCCCGCCATGATGACGCCGTCGGCGACGCGCAGCGCCACCACTGTCGTGCCGTGAGGGACCCCGAAGGTGCGCTCGTCGAACGCGCCGCCGCCCACGCCGCCCGCGCCACCGACACCCACGACGCCCGCGCCGTGGCGGCCCGTCTCGGGCCGGTCGGCCGTCAGGCGCAGGAGGCCGACGAAGTCAGGACCCGGATCACGCTCCGGGGGAAAGAGGGGAAGGGCCACCGAGGACTACTGTCCGCCCTTTTGCACATAGTTGCGGACGAACTCCTCCGCGTTGTCCTCGAGCACCTCGTCGATCTCGTCGAGGAGATCGTCGAGCTCGGCCTTGATCTTCTCGCCCCGTTCCGACGTGGCCGGGGCGGCCTCTTCGACTTCGGTGTCGGTCTCGGTGGTCCGGGACCCCGAGCCCTTTCGCTTCTGTTCTTGTTCTGCCATCGCCAATCCTCTTGAGAGATCTCGACTCGTTCGCCTAGGAGTTGAGCCTATTGAGCAGGTCCGCGGGCCCTGTGCTTTGTGCCAGTAGCTCGGCGGTGTGCTCGGCTGTCCCCTTCAGGGGGTCCATCATAGGGACGCGCCGCAACGGATCGGTGCCGACGTCGAACACGAGAGAATCCCAGTTGGCGGTTACCACGGCATCGGGCCAGCGGGCCAGGCACTTCCCCCGGAACCACGCCCGCGTCCCGACCGGGGGCTCGGTCACGGCCTTCTGTATCTCCGTCGGGCCGGCCAGCGTCTTCATGTCCAGGCGCATGAAGACCGACTTGTCCGGGCGCAGGTCGTGGTACTGCAATGCCAGTGCTGCAACCCGTGGGTCCTTCCACCCGCAAGAGTGGCGGTCCATGTACGCCAAGAGGAGCTCGCGCTTGGCCACCCAGTCCAGCGTGTCCGACAGCCCGGCCACGTCGGACTCGAGCCCCGCCAGCACCGTCTCCCAGTGCTCCATGACCAGGGCGCCGACCGTGCCGTCGTCGCCCAGCGACTCGAGCCCGCACTCCTCGGCGTACTTGCGCGCCGCGCCGAAGATCTCCCACTGCAGCTCGAGCGCCGTGGCCGTCGACCCGTCGGTCAGCGCCAGGGGCCGCGACAAGGAGAGGTCGGCCGACACCTGGTGCAGCGCCCGCACCGGGTCCGACAGGGAGAGGTCCCGGGTCGGGCCCGCCTCGTCCTCGACCATGGACAGCACGATCGCCGTCGTCCCGACCTTCAAGAACGTCGCCACCTCCGACAGGTTGGCGTCACCGACGATCACGTGCAGTCGGCGGAAGCGCTTGGGGTCGGCGTGCGGCTCGTCGCGCGTGTTGACGATCGGTCGCTTGAGCGTCGTCTCGAGCCCGACGATCTCCTCGAAGAACTCGGCCCGCTGGGAGATCTGGTACTCGATCGAGTCCGCATCGAGCGCCGGCGTCTCGACCCCGACCTTGCCCGACCCGGTGAACAACGTGCGCGACACGAAGTGGGGCACCACGCCGTCGATGACCTTGGCGAACGGCACGGCGCGGTCCATCATGTAGTTCTCGTGGCAGCCGTACGAGTTGCCCTTGCCGTCGGAGTTGTTCTTGTGGACGACCGGGGCTGGCTGGTCGGGGATGCGCAGCCCCGCCGCCACCATCGAGCGTCGCATGATCTCCTCGCCCGCCTTGTCGTAGACGAGGCACTCCAGCGGGGTCAGGCACTCGGGGCTCGAGTACTCGGGGTGGGCGTGGTCGACGTAGAAGCGCGCGCCGTTCGTCAGCACCGTGTTGGCCAGGTGCGTCTCGACCATCGGCGCCAGCGAGCCCTCCCGGGCGAAGCCCCGGGCGTCGTTGCCCGGCGTCTCGTCCTCGAAGTCCCAGCCGATCTGCTGCTCCACGTCGGCGGCGTACGCGTTGACCAGGACGGACGACGCGGCGATCGGGTTCTGCTCCGGGCCGGGCGAATGGATCCCGTACTCGGTCTCGATGCCGCAGACCTTGGTGGTGGCCACGGCCTGACCCTAACTCCCAGGGG
>DATDIE010000268.1:0-3626 GCA_036521235.1 Acidimicrobiales bacterium
GTTCCAGAACTTCGTGCGCAACAGCCTGACTCCCACGAGCTTCTTCTACATCCTGGCGTACTTCCTGCTCATCGTCATGTTCACCTTCTTCTACGTGTACGTCGCCTTCGACCCGCATCAGCAGGCCGACCTGATCCGCAAGCAGGGTGGGTTCGTGCCCGGCATCCGGCCCGGTCCGCCCACTGAGCGCTACTTCGCCCACATCCTCAGCCGCATCACGGTGGTGGGTGCCCTGTTCCTGGGCTCGGTGGCCGTGGTGCCCTCGCTCCTCATGGCGATCTGGCACCTCAACAAGTTCCCGTTCTACGGGACCACCCTGTTGATCTCGGTGGGCGTCGGCCTCGAGACGATGCGCCAGATCGACAGCCAGCTGATGCTGCGCAACTACGAGGGCTTCCTCAAGTAGGCGGTTTGTGATTCCCGGGGTCAGGCTCGTGGTCCTCGGCAAGCAGGGGGCCGGGAAGGGGACGCAGTGCGTCCGCTTGTCGCACCACTACGTCGTGCCGCATGTGTCGACGGGCGACATGCTGCGCAGCGAGGTGAAGTCGCGCTCGACGCTCGGCACGCGCGCGGCCCAGCTGATGGACCAAGGCGAGCTGATCCCCGACGAGATGGTGATGGAGATGGTGGGCGGCCGCCTCTCCGAGCGTGACACCACCGGACGCGGCTTTGTGCTCGACGGCTGCCCGCGCACGACGGTTCAGGCCGAGTCGCTCGAGCAGATCGTGATCCCGTTCGGGCTCGACATGGTGATCGACCTCCAGGTGCCCACGAGCCTCGTGATGAAGCGGCTGGCCTCCCGGCGCGTCTGCGTCGACTGCGGAGCCAACTACTCGACGGCGGCACCCCCGCTGGTCAACTGGACCTGCGACGTCTGTGGCGGCGAGGTGATCCAGCGCCAGGACGACACCGAGGAGGCGATCGAGCGCCGCCTCAATCTCTACGAAGAGGAGACGGCACCGCTGCTCGACTGGTACAAGAAGCGCGAGCTCCTGGTCGAGATCAACGGCACCGGATCACCCGACGCGGTGACGCGGCGGGTGGTGGGCGCGATCGACGCCATGCGGCACCGGCGGTCAACGACAGGCACGACACCATGAGACGGAACCCCGAAGAGCTGACCAAGATGCGGCGCGCCGGCAAGGTCGTGGCCGAGATGCACGAGGTGACCCGCGCCGCCGCCGCGCCGGGCGTGACGACGGCCGATCTGGACAAGGTCGCCCGCGAGGTGCTCGAGCGCCGGGGCGCCACGTCGAACTTCCTCGGCTACCACGGCTTCCCCGCCGTCATTTGCACGTCGCCGAACTCCATGATCGTCCACGGCATCCCCGGCTCCTACGTGCTCGAGGAGGGCGACATCATCTCGATCGACTGTGGGGCGATCATCGAGGGCTACCACGGCGACGCCGCCTTCACCATGGGCATCGGCAGCATCTCCAAGGAGGCGCAGAAGCTGCTCGAGGTGACCGAGCGAAGCCTCTGGGCCGGCATCGACCAGCTGGTCAAGGGCCAGTCGCTCCACGAGGTGGGCCGGGCCGTGCAGAACGTGGCCGAGGCAGCCGGTTTCAGCGTGGTGCGCGAGTACGTCGGCCACGCCATCGGCACCGCCATGCACGAGCAGCCCCAGGTCCCTAACTACTGGCCCGGCAACAAGGGCCCGACGCTCAAGACGGGCAACGTGTTCGCCATCGAGCCCATGGTCAACGCGGGAAGCCCCGAGACGGTGCAGCTCGATGACGGCTGGAGCGTGGTCACCGCCGACGGGAGACTCTCGGCGCACTTCGAGCACACGATCGCGGTGACCGACGACGGCCCTGAGGTCTTCACCGTCCCGTAGGCCTCACGACCGGGTCGGCTGGCCGAGGAACAGAGCTTCGAAGGAGAAGATGTCGCCGTCGGCCGCCACATCCCAGTAGCCACCCGTCACTGGGTCGGCTGCGATGCCGACCACCGGCTCGTCGAGGGTGCATGCCGCCCAGGGAGCCCCACGTGGGCCGCAGGTGTGACAATTCCCGAAACCCGTACAGTCGGCTGCAACCCCAGTGAGCGGCCCATTTGCAGTCCGTGGGACCCTGACGGCAGCGCCGCGTCTGCACTCCTGAGCCGCGGGCTGAGCCCCTGGGGGTACGGTATTTGAAAGGCCTGGGTGACCTGCGTTCCGGCCGCCCGGCGGGGTCGGGCAACAACGGCTGGAAATCCCCAGCCCGTGCGGTAGACTCTCAAGTCGGCCCTGGGACCGTCTGCACTGCGGAACGCGCTCCGGGACCAATCCGATTTCGTACCCCTCGGCCTCGCGTCGCTCGGTGCGCCCGGAGCAGCAAAAGAAGCCAGTTCGAGGAGAGTCACCTGCCCAAGCCCAAGGAAGACGCCATCGTGCTCGAAGGCACTGTGGTCGAGCCGTTGCCCAACGCCATGTTCCGAGTCGAGCTCGAGAACGGCCACAAGGTGCTGGCGCACAGCTCGGGAAAGATGAGGATGCACCGCATCCGCATCCTTCCAGGGGACAAGGTCCAGGTGGAGATCACTCCGTACGACCTCAACCGAGGTCGGATCACCTATCGGTACAAGTAGGACGGGGAGTCAAATGAAGGTTCGGCCGAGCGTGAAGCCGATCTGTGAGAAGTGCAAGGTCATCCGGCGCCGCGGCGTCGTGCGCGTGATCTGCGACAACCCGCGTCACAAGCAGCGGCAGGGCTAGGGAGAGGAAGCGATATGGCCCGAATTTCCGGCGTCGACATCCCGCGTGAGAAACGGCTCGAGATCGCCCTGACCTATATCTATGGCATCGGCCCGACCCTCTCGAAGCAGATCACCGAGGCCGTCGACATCAACCCGTCGACGCGCGTCCGCGACCTGACCGACGAGGAGGTCGCCAAGCTCCGCACCTACATCGACCAGAGCTTCCGGGTCGAGGGTGACCTGCGCCGTGACGTCTCCCAGGACATCAAGCGCAAGATGGAGATCAACTGCTACCAGGGCGTGCGCCACCGCAAGGGCCTACCCGTGCACGGCCAGCGCACCCACACCAACGCCCGTACCCGTAAGGGCCCCAAGAAGACGGTGGCCGGGAAGAAGAAGGTGAAGAAGTAGTGCCCAAGGCAGCGAAGCCCGGTCAGCGGCGTCCCCGCCGCAAGGAGCGCAAGAACGTCGCGTACGGCGTTGCGCACATCAAGAGCTCGTTCAACAACACCATCGTCTCGATCGCCGACCCCGAGGGCAACGTCCTCGCATGGGCGTCGGCCGGCAACGTCGGCTTCAAGGGCTCGCGCAAGTCGACGCCCTTCGCCGCACAGCTCGCCGCCGAGGCCTGCGCCAAGCGCGCCATGGAGCACGGCGTGCGCAAGGTCGACGTCCTGGTGCGCGGCCCCGGCTCGGGCCGTGAGACCGCCATCCGTTCGCTGGCCGCCGTCGGCATCGAGGTGGTCGGCATCAAGGACGTCACCCCAATCCCGCACAACGGCTGCCGCCCCAAGAAGCGGCGCCGGGTCTAGGCCCGCAGAGGAAGAGGAACCAACCCCCATGGCTCGATACACCGGTCCCGTCTGCCGTCTCTGCCGGCGCGAGCGGACCAAATTGTTCTTGAAGGGCGAGCGTTGCTACTCGCTCAAGTGCCCGGTCTCCGAGGC
>DATDIE010000269.1:0-2247 GCA_036521235.1 Acidimicrobiales bacterium
TGCCGGCCGCGTCAGGTCGGCCGCCGCCTGCGGCCTCACGCCAGTCGGCCGCCGACTGCGGCCTCGCGTCAGTTGCCGGTGGGCTGGGGCGTCCGGCGCAGCGGCTTGGTCACCTTGCCGGCCCGGATGCACGACGTGCAGACGTGGAGCCGCTTCGGTGCGCCGTTGACCACGGCGCGGACCCGCTGGATGTTCGGGTTCCAACGCCGCTTGGTGCGACGGTGCGAGTGGCTCACGTTCATGCCGAACGAGGGCTTCTTGCCACAGATATCGCACACTGCTGCCATGGGAGAACCTTCCTGGGGGAGGCCGCGGTCGACGGACCACGCAGGCCTTCACGAACGGCTCAAAGGTTAGCATCCCCTGCCATGACCTCCCCGTCGACGCTGGGCGCCGACGAACTGCGTGCCGTGATGGGGGGCTACCGCGACGCTCTGCGGCTGCACCAGGGCGACATCAACCGCCTCAACGTCTATCCGGTGCCCGACGGGGACACCGGCACGAACATGGCCCTGACCCTTGAGGCCGTAGTCAGCGAGCTGGAGGGCGTCGAGGCCGGCGCCGATCTGGCCGCGGTCTGCAAGGCCATCGGGCACGGCTCGCTCATGGGGGCCCGCGGGAATTCGGGCGTGATCCTCTCGCAGCTCCTGCGGGGCATGAGCGAGCGCATGGCTGAGGCCGGAGACGACGGGGTCGGGCCCGTCGTCCTCGTCGATGCCATCGGCCACGCCGCCGACCTGGCCCGGCGGGCCGTCGTACGCCCGGTCGAGGGCACCATCTTGACGGTGGCCTCCGCCGCCGCCACCGGGGCGGCCAACGGAGACGGATTGGTGGGCGTGGTGGAGAACGCCCGGGCCGAGGCGGCCGACGCCCTGGCCCGCACGCCCGAGATGCTGCCGGTCCTGGCTCAGGCCGGCGTGGTCGACGCCGGTGGGACGGGCTACCTCCTCCTGCTCGATGCGTTCCTGCTCGTGCTCGACGGCCGGCCCCTGCCCGAGCCCTCCGGGGTCGACGCCCCCGACCTCAGCGCCCTCGATGCGAATGGGCTGGCGGTCGTGGGCGTCGCGGGCGAGGCCCACGCCATCGGCGACCTGCGCTTCGAGGTCATGTACTTCCTCAGCGCGCCCGACGACTCTGTCGAGGCGTTCAAGGAGGTGTGGGCGGGCATCGGCGACTCCATCGTCGTGGTCGGGGGCGACGGCCTGTGGAACTGCCACATCCACACGAACGACGTCGGCGCCGCCGTCGAGGCCGGGGTCGACGCCGGCCGACCCCATCGCATCCGCGTGACCGACCTCGACGAGCAGGTCGAGGAGGAGCGCTGGGTGCGCGAGAGCGTGGGCGCGCCCGGAGCCGGGCCGAGCAGTGAGGGCACGGGGCCGCCACCGACGACGAGTGTGGTGGCGGTCGTCTCCGGCGACGGCATCGGTCGCATCTTCCGCTCGCTCGGCGTCCATCACCTGGTCGTCGGCGGCCAGACGATGAACCCGGCGACGGCCGACCTGGTCAAGGCCGTGGAGTCCGTGGGCTCGGCCGAGGTCGTCATCCTGCCCAACAACAAGAACATCCGGCCCGTGGCCGACCAGGTCGATGCGCTGTGCGGCAAGACGGTCCGGGTCGTGGCGACCGGCTCCATCGTCGAGGGGTTCGCCGCCCTGTTGGCGTACGACCCGGCGGCGCCGGCCGACGCCAACGTCGCCTCCATGTCCGACTCCGCCGCCCGCGTGGTGCCGGCCGAGGTCACCCGCGCCGTGCGCGACACGATCACCGACGCCGGCGAGGTCCACGAAGGCGACTACATCGGGGTCTCGCGTGACGGCGTGGTGGCGGTCTCGGACAACATCGTCGTGTGCACGCGCCTGTTGTTGAGCCGCCTGCTCCAGCCTGTGCACGAGCTCGTGACGCTGATCGAAGGCGAGGGCGCGCGCGTGGCCGACACCAGGCGGATCGAGGAGTGGCTCTCCGAGGAGTACCCCGACGTCGCGCTCGAGGTGCACCAGGGTGGCCAACCTCTCTACCCGTACCTCTTGGGGATTGAGTAGCGGCCGGACACTCAGCGACCTGAGCCTGCGGCCGGTCTCGGTGCTCGAGTCGGTATCGGAGCGCAAGGCCGGTCGGCTGGCCGATCTCGGGATCGAGTCGGTGCTCGATCTCCTGACGACCTACCCGCGGCGCTACATCGATCGCACCCGCCAGGCCGACGTCTCGGGGCTCCAGGTCGGCGACGAGGCCGCGGTGCTTGCCACG
>DATDIE010000270.1:0-2931 GCA_036521235.1 Acidimicrobiales bacterium
GGCGCGGTGGCCGACCAGGTCTTCGAGGCGCTGGCGGCGTTCGCCAACTTTGGGTTCCCCGAGTCGCACTCGGTGTCGTTCGCGCACCTGGTGTACTCGTCGGCCTGGTTGAAGGTGCACTACCCGGCGGCGTTCACGGCGGGGCTGCTGAACTCGCAGCCGATGGGCTTCTGGTCGCCCCAGTCGCTCCTGGCCGACGCGCGCCGCCACGGAGTGCGGGTGCGCCGACCCCACGTGAATCGCTCCGAGGTCGGCGCGTCGTTGGAAGGCGTGTGCTCCGACGCGGTGCTGTTGCTCGGTTTGGCGTCGGTGCGCGGGGTGGGAGAGGCGACGGCGGAACGGATCGTGGCGGGCCGGCCCTGGAGCGGGAGCGAGGACCTGGTGCGCCGGGCCGGCGTGACCCAGGCCCAACTCGAGACGCTCGCCGCGGGAGGTGCGCTCGACCCGGTGGGTGAGGACGTGCCGGGCTCGGTGACGTCGCTGCGGCGCCGGCTGCTGTGGGGGGCGGGCGCGGCGGCGATGGGCACGCCCGACCGCTTGCCCGGCGTGGTGGTCGGGGCCGAGGCGCCGCCGCTGCCCGAGCCGAGCCTCTACGACTCGGTGGCCGACGACCTCTGGTCGCTCGGGTTGGCACCGGAGCGCACGGCGATGCATCTCGCCCGCGAGCGGCTCGAGGCGCTGGGCGTGACGACGGCCGCGGAGCTGGAGTCGCCGGCGGTCGCCGACGGGGACCGGGCGGTCGTCGCCGGCGTGGTGACGCACCGCCAGCACCCCGAGACGGCGCGGGGCGCGGTGTTCGTCAACCTGGAGGACGAGAGCGGGCACGTGAACGTCGTCTTCTCCCGGGGCGCGTGGGCGCGCTGGAAGCACGTGGCCCGTCATACACCGGTCCTGTTGATCCGGGGCAGGGTGCGCAAGGGGCAGGGCGCGGTGAGCTTCGACGCCGAGAAGGTCGAGGCGCTCGGGGTTGGCACCGCGGTGCCGGCGAGCCGGGACTTCCGCTGAGCGGGCCGGACGCGCACGGTGACTCAGGGCCTAGCCTGAGTTCGGGCCACGCTGGCCGAACGTCTTATCGTCTGAGGGAGAGAGCACCGTGCTGCTAAAGGGACTGAACCACGTCGCCGTGATCACGAACGACGCATCCCGCCTGAACGACTTCTACAAGGACGTCTTCGACGCCGAGGTCATGCGGGACGGGTCCGAGTTCCCCGAGGGCAACGGACCCCGGCTCTCGATCATCAAGATCGGGGACTGGTCCGAGCTCAACGTCTTCGAGATAGAGGGGAACACCGAGGCCGATCGCCAGACGCCGATGTTCGGCCGAGGGCGCCTCGACCACCTCGCCCTGCAGGCGGCGTCCCTCGAGTCGTTCGAGCAGATCCGCGACCGGCTGATGGAGCGGGGCGCGGCGGACGACTTCGTTACCGACTTCGGGCCGATGCTCAGCCTCTTCTTCCGCGACCCCGACGGGCTGGAGTGCGAGTGCTGCGTCGAGAACCCGGACTTCGCGGGCGAGTTCCATCCGCCCGGGACGCGGGCGGCGCGCTACTCCTGAGCCGGGTTCGGGCGCTGGGGCAGGAACTGGGACTGGGACTGGGCTCGTGGACGACGTCGAGGCGATCAAACAACTGAAGGCGCGCTACTTCCGCACGATGGACACCAAGGATTGGGCGAGCATGCGCCAGGTATTCACCGACGACGTCGTCATGGACACCACCAAGTCGGGTGGCGGGATCGTCACCGGCGCCGACGCCTTCGTGTCGTTCCTCCAGGCGACGCTCGACGGTGCGGTCACCGTGCACCACGGCCACATGCCCGAGATCGAGCTCACGTCGCCGACCACGGCTCGGGGTGTCTGGGCGTTGCAGGACTTCATCGTCTGGCCGGACGGGACTCGGTTGCACGGCGCCGGCCACTATCACGAGACGTATGCGAAGGACGTCTCGGGCGAGTGGCGTATCGCGTCGTCGACGCTCACCCGGCTGCACATGGACGTGACGTCAGCCCCCCGGGAGGCGTAGCGCCAGGATCGTCGGGGGCGAGGCGAAGCCGACCGGCACGATGATCGTCCTCCCTGCGACCGACATCCAGCCGTCGATGCCGCCGGGTACCTGGAGCTTCCACAGGATCCGGCCGGACGACATCGACAGGCCGAGGATCGTGCCCTGCAGCGTCGCGGTGAGGACGACGTTGTTGACCAGGGTGGTGCCACCGGTGGGATCTCCCGGGATGTGGGTGTCCCACTTGATGCGGCCCGTGCGCGCGTTCATCGCCACGACGTCGCCGGGCATCGTGCCGGTCTTCCCGCCGAAGTACTCGGTCTGGTTCGGAGACAATGTGTCGGGCGCGTTCAGCGCGGCGACGAACACGGTTCCGTGGGCGGACGCGGGGGGAGTCAGCACGCCACCGAACGTGCCGGGGAGGATCTCGGTCGGGCCGCTGAGCGTGGTGAGGCTGTCGTTCTTGTGGAGGCCGACGGGCGTGCGCCAGAGCTGCCGGCCGGTTTGCGGGTCCATGCCGATCACCACGCCGCCCTTGCCGGTCCCCACGACGACGCTGGAGGCGGGGCGCCCGCCCGACGCCGGCACCCCGACGATCATCGTGTGCACGAAGTCGCGGTCGAAGAGGTCGTGGGGGACGGCCTGGCGGTACCAGACCAGCTTGCCGGTGCTAACCCGCAGGGCGACGGTCGAGTCCGTATAAAGGTTGCGGCCGGGACGGCTGCTCCCGTTGGGATACTGCGTGGTGCCGACGAAGGGGGCCGGGTTCGCGACGCCGACGTAGAGCAGTCCGCGGTTCGGCGAGAACGACGGCGGATACCACGAGCCCCCGCCGGAGTTCACCGACGGGTTTCCCCACAGGGTGGGTGACGCCACGGTGTTGAAGGCCCACCACAGCTTGCCCGTGCTCTCGTTGACGGCGTCTATGAAG
>DATDIE010000271.1:0-2104 GCA_036521235.1 Acidimicrobiales bacterium
GCGGCTCGGCGGCCGCGGGTGGTAGTGCAGCGGGCCGCACAGCAGCACGTAGATGCGGTCGCATCCCGCCGTCAACGCCCGGCTGATCGGGACGTTGTTGACGACGCCGCCGTCGACGAGCACGTCGCCGTCGATCGTCACCGGCGGGAACATCGTCGGGATCGCCGACGAGGCGAGGATGGCCTCGACGGCGGGGCCCCGCGTGAGCCACCGCTCGCGGCCGTCGGTCAGCGAGGTCGTGACGACCTCGATTGGTATCTGCGCGTCCTCGAGGTTCTCGTAGCGCACGCCCGCCTCGATGATCTTGCGCAGTCCCGTGTTCGCATGCACGGACGCTCGCTTCTGGAAGTAGGCCCAGGGCCCATCGAGCGGGCCCTTCGGGAAGATGTCGCCTCCCCGCACCGCCCGCCACACCTCGGCCATGTGTTCGATCCCCTCGGGCGTCGGGTCCCCCGCATACGCGGCCCCGTTGATCGCGCCGACGCTCGCCCCGAACACCCGGTCGGCGCGGATGCCCCTGTTCACCAATTCGAGCAGCATGCCGACCTGCACGGCTCCCCGGCTGCCGCCGCCCGCCAGCACGAACGCCGTGCGCTGCGGGGTCCCGTCTCCGCCGCCGGACCTCTTGTCGGTGGCGTGGCGGCCGAAGCGATGACGGAGGCGCTCGGTCCATGTGGGCGCGGGCTCGGGGGCGGGGGCAGGGGCGTCCGTGGGCGCGTCCGTGTTGGGACGATTGCCGTCGCCGAAGTCGGAGGAGCCGGTCGGGAACGTCACGGCATGTCCATGTCCTGGTCCTCGCGGGTCTGAGTCGGCCACGCGCCCTCCCGGCGCGCCCGCCACGCCCGCCGCCCGGCGACGTCGTGGCGCACCGCCCACACGATGATGATCACGATCAGTACGACCATGGCTGCGACGAACACCCCGAACACGACGGCGAACGCCGTGTTGGTGGCCGGCGCCAGCAGACCCAGGAGACCCAGCCGACCCAGCAGATCGAGCGGATCGAGGGCAGGTGCCATGCACTCGCCAGGGTAGAGGAGGTGTCACACGCCGTGGGCACACTGCGCCCCATGGTCCTCGTCGCCCCACGCCCGCTGCAGCGGCCGACGTCGGGGGCTGCGGCGGCGGGGACCGGCGGTGCCGGCGCGGGCGGCGTCGGTGGCGCTGGCCGCGGCGCTGGCGGTCGCGGTGGCGGTGGCGGTGGCGAGGTGCTGGCCCTGCTGCGGGACACGGCGGCGCGGCCGAGCTTCGACCCTGGCCTTGCGGGCGGGCTCCGGGCGTGGCTCGAGGACGCGGCGTACGGGGTCGTCGCATCTCGGGGCGACCTGGCGCCGCCGTTGGTGTTGGGGCCGCGGGAGTTGCTGGGGCCGGCGCAGGGGCTTCCGGGCGGAGCCGCGGACAACGGGGGACTGTCGGTTGAGCTCGTGGCGTCCCGGCTCGTGCACGCGCTCATCCGCCGACTGGTCGTCGACGGCGTTGTCGATGACCCGCTCAGCGACGCGCTCGCAGCGTGCCGCGCCGAGGGGCCGGGCGGTGCCGGCGCGACGACGGTGGCTTCGGTCGAAGCGATGGGCGAGCCGGAGCGGGCTGCGCTCGGCGCCGTGGTGACGACGCATGCCGCGCACCTGGCCGACCTGGTGCCGCGCCTCGCTCCGGCCTGGATGCCCCGTACCGACGACCGGGTGGCGATCCCGTTGGCCGGCGGCCGCATCGTGCTGCACGGGGTCTTCGACCTCCTCGTGGGCCTGCCGCGACCGGAAACTGCCTCGCTGTGCGCGGTGGGGGTCTGCACGGGAGGGTCGTGGGCCCGCGAGCGGCGCTCGCTGCATTATCTGGCGCTGCTCGAGACGTTGCGCAGCGGGACGCCGCCGTACCGGCTGGCCCTGCTCGAGTCGAGCAGCGGCCGCTACGGGATCGAGGACGTGCGCGAGGAGCACCTGCGTGCCATCGCGTCGCATCTGGCGGCGTGGCTCGGCGCGGTGGCGGACGAGACGGGCGGCGCGGACGACGCGGACGGCGCGGGCGGCGGGATCGGTCCGGTTGGAGGCGAGCGTGGCTGACGAGCTCACGGCGGCGATGGTGGCGCCGTTGGAGGGCCCGGTCC
>DATDIE010000272.1:0-5340 GCA_036521235.1 Acidimicrobiales bacterium
AGCCGCAACGCACCGTTATTCAGCACGCTGCCGTCACATACGGCCTCGATGTCAATCCGGCCAACCCGACCATCGGTCTTGCGCGAGTACCCCAGGTTCTCCAGTTGTTGCAGCGCGCCGGTGCGTCGGCCGTACGCACCGGCGGCAACTGGGCCACAGAGGAACCGTCTCCGGGGCACTACGACTTCTTCGAGGTCGACCAACTTTTCTCTCTGGCCAAGGCAGATGGACTCACGGTTCTCTTCGAGTTGGGGAAGGAGCCGACGTGGGACGCGCTCGGAGGGAAGACCAACGCACCGCCATCGGACTGCGATGCTCCATCTGGGAGTTGCGCCTCGGTGAGGCAGTACGTGACGGCGCTGGTGGATCACGCCGCTCCCGAGGGTCTCCGCTACCTCATTGTGCGCAACGAACCTCAGGACTTCAACCAGAACTGGGTTGGCGGCGATGCAGCGTCGTACGCACACTTTCAAAATGTCGTATATCACGCGGCGCACGCCGCAGATCCCGCCATCAAGGTGCTCAATGGCGGAACTGAGGCCGTCACAACCTCTCTCGTTAAGAACCTTGCGCCGCAGGCCGCCCTTGACGCGAAGGCCATCGCTTTCGCTACAGCTCTGTACTCGGATTCCGCGTGGTGTAACTCGCTCGACGTCCTCGACCTCCACGTCGGCGACTACGGTCCGGTGTGGTCGCCCCAGATCGTTGACGCGTCGGAGCGAGCCATTGAGGCGTGCAACGGGGGGACGCACGTGCCCGTATGGGTGACCGAAGTCGGCTACCCATCGACACCGGCCCTCCAGGCATCGCCCGTCGACATCCATGAACTGGGCGATGAGTACCAGGGCGGTGAGGCAGGCCAGGCACGGTTTTTGACCGACACGTTCAGAGCACTTGCACATGACGACAACGTGGTCGGCATCAACTGGACATTTACTGTTGACCCAAACCTGATCCAGGCAGCGCCGCCTAGTACGAAGGACAAGACAGTCTTCGATGACGGATTCGGAGACGGTCTCGTGTACTCGAACTATGCGACCAAGGCCTCATACCAAGCGTTCCGGCTGATCGCTGGAGAGGGTGGGACGTCCAGGAAGCTCAAGAGGGCTCAGGCGAACGGGGACAGGTGAAGCCCTCAGTAGCCCGGATCACAGGGCCTTGAAGTACCGCGCGATGGGCAACGTGGTGTAGTTGGCCTTTTCGTACACTCGCCGGGCTGGGGCATGACTCGGGTCGCCGCCGGTGTCGATCATTGCGACTCGCATTCGCGACGTGCGCAGCCAGTTGGTGGCTGTCTCGGTCAGCGCAGAGCCAACGCCTTCGTCCTGAGCATCGGGGTCGACGGCCAGCATGTAGACCTCCCCGATGAGACTGTCCACATTGAGCTTTGCCGCGACGAAGCCGGTTGGCCCCGACTCGTCCTCGGTTATCCAGATTTCCATGGCCGGATCCACCAGTACGCCACGGACTGCCTTGTCTTGGTCGACCCGCCAGTCGGAATGCAATCGACGAAAGATCTCGACTCCGAGCATCTCCTCGAGAGAGGCGAACACCGGTGCCCAGGCGCGCAAGGAGAGCACAACGACCGGCTCTTCGTCCGATGGCCTGTACTTCCGGATCCGCCAGTTCACGGCATCGAGCATCCCATAGATGGTCCGGACGTCCGAGACTCGAGGGGTCCCGCTGTGGTCTGTCAGCAGCCCAGACCCGGCGTACCGGGGGCACCCTGGGAGCGGTGAACTCCTCGAGCGATCATGGAGCCTGGGGGTGGATGGTCTCACCTCGAGCCAACGTCTCGACGAACTGGCCGATGCGTCGAGAGCGGGTTTCGGGTTTCTTGACGTTGCCGATCCTGTAGAGGATGGCGTACCGATTCGCACTTGTGAGCTTCTCAAACATCGCCTTCGCGCGAGGATTGGCACTCAGGGCAGCGAGAAGATCCTCCGGCACCTCAATGCTGGCTTGCCCGGCGTAGGCGGCCTCCCATCGACCGTCCTCTTTCGCCTGTCGCACCTCCGCTTCGCCGGATCGATGCATTCGGCCAGTGGCGATCAGCCCTTCAGCGATGGCAGCGTTCCGTCGAGACCACGGGCTGCGAGCTTTTCGAGGCGTGAAACGTCGTCGGAACGTAGCGGCGTCGCGACGCCCCAATTGACCGTCGATCCAGCCGAAGCAGATCGCCTCGCCGAGCGCCTCGTCGTACGAGAGGGTTGTCGGTTCGGCCGTTCCCTTTTTGGCCAGTACCAGCCAGACGCCTAGTGAATCGGCGTAATGGGTGCTCAACCAACTTCGCCATTCGCCAGCGTCCACAACCAGTAACTCTGGGAGACCCACGGCGTTCACGGTATCCCCCATGTGCCTGTATGAGACTTTGAGCCAGGCGCTACGTGTGATTCGTGGCATCTAGAGGTCCCTGTACGTGGACCCCTCAACCCGGCGCTTGAGCGAAGCTGAAAATCAACCGAGGGAGAACGCCGGCGTCAGCGAGGGAGGGTAAGGATCGTTTCTCGGTGCCAACGGTCTGAGACACGGCGTTTCCGCCCGACTCCGCGGCGCCGACAAATCAGTGGATCACGCCCCGGGCTGCCAGGGTTTGACCCATCCGCCCTCGCCCCAATCCTCTGCGGCGGCCATGAGGGGACCACTCAGCGCACCGTCGAGCGCCTCGCGGATGATGTCGGCGTGTCCGGCGTGGCGTGCCGTCTCTTCGATGAGGTGGAGCAGGATCCACCTGACCGTGCAGTTCTCGGGATCAGGGAACCACGGCGCCGCAGGGAGAGGTATGCGGCGACCGAGCTCGTCGGTGCCGTCGACCACCCCATCGGTGCGCGCACAGGCCTGCGCGTACTGCTGCAGAACGGCGGCCAGCGTCTCGTCCTCCGACAACACGAAGCTGGCCATGTAGTCCTCGAACGAGGCGTCGCCCGGGGGCAGACCCTCGACGCGATCCGTCCAGGTGCGCTCCGCGTCGGCGAGATGCTTGACCAGCCCGCCGACGCTCAACCCGCTTGCCGTCGGCGTCAGACGCGCCTGGTCTTCGCGCAGACCGTATGCGGCATAGCGAACGGCCTGCCGTTGGTGTTCCAGGAAGGCCCGCAGTCCCTCGCGTTCGCCCTCCACCAGAGGTGCATGCATCGGCATGGTTGGAGTCTGTCACCCAAAAGTGGTCAGGACCCGGCCGGTTTCGACGCGGCGGCCGGGCGACTCCAGCGGCTCGACGTCGCCCCGAGGCGGCCAGGGCACGGTCATCGATCGAGGCCGTACGCTGCCTCCATGCCCGTCAGCCTGACCGCAGCCGAACGCACGTATCTGAAGGACCAGCCCCTCGCACGCCTCGCCACGGTCGACGAGCTGGGCGCGCCGCAGAACAGCCCCGTGGGTGCGTTCATCGACGAGGCGACCGGCGACATCCTCGTGGGCGGCCACGCCATGGGCGCCACGAAGAAGTTCCGCAACGTCAAGGCGAACGGCCGGGTCGCGCTCGTCGTCGACGACCTGGTCTCGCGCCAGCCCTGGACAGTGCGGGGACTCGAGGTACGCGGCACCGCCGTGGCCGAAGAGGACGTCGACCCCCCGGTGCAGGGCATGAGCCGCGAGGTCATCCGGATCACGCCCACGTGGGTGGCGAGCTGGGGTGTCGACCCGGACAACCCCGATTGGCAGATCCGTCGTTCCTGAGGTCGGCCTCCCGGCACGGGTGATTCCCGGCAAGGCAGACTGAGGAAGCCGTGGGTGACGCCGCCACTTTCCGACTCGATGGCCACGTGGCCACCATCACGTACAACCGTCCCGACGTCCTGAACGCGATCAACGGAGAAATGCGGCGCGACCTGAACGACGCCTTTGCGCGTTTCAGGGACGACGACGACGCCTGGGTGGCGATCGTCACCGGCTCGGGTCGGGCCTTTTGTGCCGGCGCCGACCTGCGCGACGGGGCCGGCTCAACGGGGGAGTTCGCAGGGACCTTCTGGGAGAAGCCGACGCTCAACTCGTTCGAGAGCGGGTGGGAGATCTTCAAGCCCGTCATTGCCGCCGTGAACGGGTACTGCCTGGGCTATGGGCTCACGCTCGCCAGCTGGTGCGATTTCGTCCTGGCGAGCGACCGGGCCGAGTTCGGGCTTCCCGAAGTCGGTATCGGCGTGCCCGCCATCGTCGCCTCGATACGGCTGCCGCAGCGGATCAACTGGGCCGACGCCACGGAGCTGCTGTTCACGGGCGAGCGCATCACGGCCGAGCGCGCCCGGGAAATGGGTTTGGTCTGGCGGGTGGTCCCGCACGACTCCCTGCTGGAAGAGGCCAACGCCCTGGCGGAGCGGTTGGTGCGCGGGGCGCCGCTCGCCCAGCGGGCGATGAAGGAGATGGCCATGCGGACCCGGCACATGGCGCCGCTCGAGGCGATCCGCTTCGGCGAGACCATGCGGCACGTGGCGACCTCGACCGACGACGCATCCGAGGGCCGGCGGGCCGCGGCGGAGCGCCGGCCGCCGCACTGGACGGGGCGCTGAGGACGCAGCGCGCGCCGCACTGATGAGAGGAGAAATCGGATGGCCCATGACCGGCTGACACTCGTGCAGACCTTCTTTCAGGACTACTTCGGCGGCCGCGTCGACGAGGCGGTCGCCATGCTGGAACCGGACGCCCAGATCCATCTACCGGGCCGCGCTCGGATCGCCGGTGACTTCGTGGGCCCCGACGCCGTGGCCGCACACCTGAAGGAGTTCCTCCAGATGACGGAGAACCCGATCAATGTCCTGGGCTACGACGACTGGTTGATCGGGACGGTGTACATCGGTGGGATCGTGCGGCTCGAACTCCAGCGGCCGGGTCGTCTCGACGAGTTCCGCATTGTCTATCTCGTGCAGGTGTCGGAGAATCTGAAGATCTCCCGGGTCGAGGTGTTCTACGACAACCCCGACGTGTTCGAGCGCTTCTTCGACGCCTGACGAGGACCTCAGGGGATGAGCGCGATCTTCCCGACGACGCGCCGCCCCAGCAGGTCGTCGAGCGCGCGCGCCACGTCGTCCAGTGGGTACTCGTTCGGCCGCACCGGGTCGATGTGCCCGCCGGCGACCAACGCCAGCAGGTCGCCCAGCAGCGCCCGCTGATCATCGGCGTGCTGCATGGCCCAGATGCCCCAGTCGATGCCGACCACGGTGCGGTTGCGCAGCAGCACCTGGTTGAGCGGGATGGAGGGGATGTCGCCGGCGGCGAAGCCGATCACGCAGTAACGGCCCCGGTCGCCGAGGGCGCGCAACGACGGCTCCGCCAGCGCGCCGCCTACCGGGTCGATCACCACGTCGACGCCGGTCCCGCCCGCCCACGCCCGCGCCGCGTCCTTCA
>DATDIE010000273.1:0-11072 GCA_036521235.1 Acidimicrobiales bacterium
GGCCGTTCACCCGCCCGGCGCGGCCTCCACGTCGAACGCAAACGCGAAGGGCTGGGTCAGGCTGATCATGTTCCCCGAGTCGTCGCGCATCATCGCCTCGATCCCGTACGGGCGCTCCGCCGGCTCGGACAGGAAGGTCACGCCCCTGGCCGAGAGCTCCTTGTACGTCTGGTGGCAGTCGTCGGTGGTCAGGACGCCCGGGCCCATGCCGCCGCTGGCCACGAGCGCACGCAGCTGCGCCGCCTGTTCGGGTGTCCGGGCCATGTCGCACGAGGCGAGCACGATCTGGAGGTCCGGTTGCTCCTTGGACGACACCGTCAGCCAGCGGAACCCCTGGCCTGCTCCCTCGAACTCGTCACCCATGGAGATGTCGAAGCGCTCCTCGAAACCGAGCTTCTCGGTGTAGAAGGCCTTCGCGGAGTCCTGGTCGAGAACGAAGACGTTCGTGTGCGACATCCGGCGGATCATGGTCGTCGTGGTCCTTTCCTGGTCGTTGCTGTCCTGGCGCGATGGCCGTCTCCTCAGGGTAAGGACGACACGTCCTCGTGCGCTTCTCCGCGCTTGCGGTCTTTGGCGGGATCCGGGAGCGGCCGCGCCCACTGCATGAGGAAGCAGCCCGGGATGGGCGGCGGCCCGCCCCGGGCGGCGGAAGCCCGCTGGAACGCGCGGGGCGACATCCCGACGAGCTCGGAGAAGCGCGAGCTGAACGAGCCCAGGCTCGAGAAGCCGACGAGCATGCACACCTCGGTGACCGTGAGGTTGGCCGAGCGCAACAGGTCTTTCGCCCGCTCGATCCGGCGTCGGGTGAGGTAATGCGCCGGCGTCTCGCCGTACGTGTCCTTGAAGGCACGAGCGAAGTGGAACTTCGAGAAGCCGGCCTCCGACGCCATCGCGCTCAGGTCCAGGTCGTCGGCAAAGCGCCGGTCGATCAGGTCGCGGGCGCTCCGCAACGACGTGATCCGCTCGGTGCCGCTCACCCGCGCACGGTACCGCCCCGGTGTGCGGGGGGAGGCACACCGGGGCGGCCATGGCGTCAGGCGATCAGGCGTGGGCCTGCCAGAAGTCCCGGAGCAGGACGACGAGGTCGGCGGCCCGCTCGTCGGGCCAGAACAGCTTGGCGTCGGGCACCAGGGTGACGCGCTCGGTGGACGGGATGAGCTCGCGCAGGCGCTCGGCCCACGCCGGCTCGAAGAAGATGTCCGCCGTGCCCCAGGCGACCTGGGCCGGCGCCGCCAGCTCCGCCAGCTGCGGCGCCACGCCCATCAGCTCCTCCGCCTTCGGCGCGACGAGGAAGCGCTCGAGGCCCTTGCCGCCGTCGGCGGCGAACGGCGCCATATAGCTCGTGAGCAGCTCGTCGCTCAGCTGCGCCCCGTTGGCGTAGCCCATGCCGAGCCCGGCTTCGGACCGTGCCAGCTCATAGTCGCCGGTCATCGTGGTCACCACGGCACCGAGTTCGCCCTTCTCCGCCATCTCGACGAACGGCTTGAAGAGCTCCGGCGGGAAGTTGTCGTGCACGTCGCAGTTGGTCAGCGTGAGCGTGCGGATCCGCTGTGGATAGCGGGCCGCGAACACCTGCGCGATAGCGCCGCCGGTGTCGTTGGCGACCACGTCGACCTGATCGAGGCCGAGGTGCGCGCACAACGCATCGAGCCGCGCGGCGTGCCCGTGCAGCGTGAGGTCGCCGGGGGCGTCGGCCGCCGGCATCGGCGTCGCGCCGTGACCGGGCAGGTCCGGCGCGATGCAACGGCGCACGTCGGCCACGTCCCAGATGACGTTGCGCCACAGGTCCGCGTTGACGAGGACGCCGTGCACGAAGAGGGCGGCCGCGGCGCCCGGCGCACCCTGGTCGACGTAGGCGACGGGGCCGCCGGACAGCTCGGCGATACAGCGGGGCAGGATCGTCGGGGTGCCCGTCGCGGGCTCGGTGGTGTCTGTCTTTGTGGTGGGGGTCATGTCCCCAGAGTCTACATACCAACAGTCTGTTTGTAAAGAGCGAGTAGGATCCCGCCGTGCCCACGCAGGCGGAACGCACCGAGGCGACGCGCGGTCGCTTGATCGCGACGGCGCGCCGGCTGTTCGCCGAAAAGGGGTTCGCCGCCACCTCGACCGAGGAGATCCTGAGCGAGGCCGGGGTCAGCCGCGGCGCGCTCTACCACCACTTCCCGAGCAAGACCGACCTGTTCCGCGCGACGTATATGGCCGTGGAGGAAGACCTCACGGCGAAGCTCCTCGCCGTCGCGACCGCGGGCGGTGAGACCGATCCCGTTCGCATCCTCGAGATCGGCTTCGACGCGTTCTTGGACGAGTGCCGCCGCCCCGAGGTGCAACGCATCGTGATGCTCGACGGGCCGACCGTGCTCGGGTGGGACGCCTGGCACGAGATCGACGAGCAGTACGCGTTCGGGACCATCAAGGCCGTGCTCTCCGTCGCGGCGGAGATGGGGCGCATGGACCCGGCCACGGTCGACCCGACGACGCACCTCCTCGTCGGCGCCATCATGCAGGCCGGCATGGTGGTGGCGCGGGCCGACGACGCCGAGGGGGCGAAGCGCGCGATGGCGGCGTCGTTCGCGCGGTTGGTGTCGACGATCTAGGGCGGCGCCTTGGTCTCGGGCGTAGAAGAGCGCCTACTCGGCCCCGAACTCCTCGCCCACCCACGCCGGAAGCCGCGCCGGGCGACCTTGCCGGTCGACGCTGCCGTGCACCGTGACCGCGGTCGCGCTCACCTCGCCGCCCACCGTAACGAGATACGCGATCTGGAACGTCGTGCCCGTGACCGCCCCGACCTTCAGGTGGACGTCGACCTCGTCGTCGAAGCGCACGGGCTTGCGGTAGCGCACCGCCACCTCGAGCACCGGGAAGTCCCGCCGGTCCTCGCCCGTGCCGCTGCGCACCGCCCGGTACGGGTGATCGATCGAGCGCAGATACTCGACCCGCGTCTCCTCCAGGTACGGCAGGTACGCCGCGTGATGGACGACCCCCATGGCGTCGGTCTCGGCGAACCGCGCCCGTAGCCGGTGCACGAAGACGTAGTCGGCGGGGTCCCGCGACGGCTCGAGCGACAGGCGGCTCACGGCGAATCTCCTCGATCCTCGAAAGGGCGCGGCGGTGGCGGCTTATTCGCCGGTCTCGAAGGCGCGGCGGCGCGCCGCCGCCATGCGGTGCACGCCGTCGTTGTTGAAGATGGCGAACTCGCCGTACGCCTCCACGGTCACGATGCCGCCCTGGATGATGCGGCCCTCCGAGTGGATCCGCTTGTCCTTGACCTCGGTGACCCAGCCCTCGAACACCGCCTCCTCGTCGCACAGCGTCGGGCGCTTGTACCTGACCCCGAGGCGGACCGTGGGGCCGGTGTGCCCGGCGATTGCGTTGGCCGCCGTCAACACGATGTCGAACGTCGCCACCAGGATGGCGCCGTGCACGCACCCGGGCGCGCCCTCGTAGCCGACGTCGAACGCGGCGCGCCCCCGGGCGATCGGGGGGTCGAACTCCAACACGACGGGCAGCGCCAGCGGGTTGAAGCGCCCGACGATCGGGTCGTAGGGCATGGCGCCACCGAGCGGCACCTCCTTGGGCGGGCCGTCGGGGTCGGGCCCCATGAAGCGCGGGATCGGCACCTTGGGCACGTGCGTCTCGAGCTCGTCCGCCACGGCGGCCAACTGCGCCGTCAGCCGCTGCGTCTCCCCCGCAGGCGGGGCCGTACTGACCGACAAGCGGATGAGGCGACGCAGGACGTCGGCCAGTTCCTGGGCCTCGGGCTCGCGGCCGCGCAGGCCGGGGTGATGGTCGAACGACGTCGACGAAGCGGGCTCGGGCACCAACACGGCCCGGAAGAGTACCGCCGCGCCCACGCGCTCCGACATTCCGCACCTGTTGCCGCGCGTAGCTGCGGCAGCGACCTCGGTTGTTTTGCGCGACGCGCTCCTAACATGGCCTGGTGACCCCTGAGCACTCCGTCCAATTCACCGCCGGCTCCCCCGAGACCGTCCTCGACCCGATCGCACCCGACCTGGCGTCGGCGCTGGACGCGGCGCGGGTGCTCCCTGCCGAGGAGCGCCGCCGGGCCGTGGCGGCCGTGGCGGCGCGGGATCCCCGCTGCCTGGAGGCCTGGGCCGACCTGGCCGAGCTCACCGACGACCCGATCGAGCAGTACGCCTTCGCACGTGTCGGCTACCACCGCGGGCTGGACACCCTGCGTGCGGCCGGGTGGCGCGGCTCGGGCTATGTGCGCTGGCGCCACGAGCCCAACCGCGGCTTCCTGCGTTCCCTCCACAGCCTCGAGCTCGCCGCGGCGGCCATCGGCGAAGTGGACGAGGAGCAACGGTGTGCGCTGTTCCTCCGCCAACTGGACCCCGAATGGGGGAAGACGGCGGATTAGTTGTGCACCCAGGTGTCGGTGAACCCTTCGTCGTTCACCGACGCAGGCGGCCCGCAGGCGTCGCTCCCCCGGCCCGCGTGTGCGTAGTTAGGGTTTCTAACTGTATGATGGTCGAAGTGTCCGTGACCTCGCCCCCTTCCGCCGACGCGTCCGGAAAGCCCCGGGCGGCCAAAAGCGCTAGCCCGAAGGCGGCCCCGTCCCGCCTGGGCTCCTACGGCCGCGTCGCGGCCTGGCTCTCCAAGCGGGTGGAGGTCGCCCTCGGCACCGTCGACCTGACCCTGCCCCAGTTCCGGGTGCTCGGCATCCTGGCCGAGGGCTCGTCCGCCGCGTCCGGCCTGGCCGAGCGCCTGGCCGTACGGCGCCCCAGCATCACGGCGATCGTGGACGGCCTCGTGGCCCGCGGCCTGGTCGATCGTCGCCAGGAGGACAGCGACCGGCGGCGCGTCGCCGTGCGGCTGACCACGGAGGGCGAGCAAACCCTGGCCGCCGCTGACAAGGCCGTCGACGAGTACCTGGCCTCCCTGGCCGGCTGCCTGCCCTCGAAGGAGGAGGCGATGGCGCTGCGCTCGCTCGAGCTGTGGGGACAGGCCATGGCGGCGTCGCGCGAGGCACCGAAGACCGGCGAACACGTGGTGATCGAGGGCGGGGACCGATGAGCAAGACCGAAGACCGCCTCGCCGAGTCCGGCGCACCGGCGCCGGCCGCCGGCCACGGTCAGGTGGCCGACGGGGCGGTCGCCACCGAAGAGAAGCAGCAGCCGTTCGCGGCTTACGTCCCGATGGGCGCGCTGAGCCGTTACGAAAAGCCCACGGCGACGATCAACCCCGACACGAAGCTGTCGTGGATCAAGCGGGCCGCACCGATTGTCATGGCGCACAAGAAGCAGTGGTTCGCGGCGCTGATCTTCGCGTTCGCGGGTCTCTTGATCCAGGTGTGGATCCCGTTGCTCCTGCAGAACGGCATCACCGACGCGTTGGTGAAGAACACGGGGGGACTGCGCAACCTCGTCATCTTGATTGCGGTACTCGGGTTGTTCACGGCGGCGTTCGGCTACATCTCGCGTTCGAACCTCTTCAAGGTGGCGTACTCCATCGAATTCGATCTGCGCAACATGCTCTACGAGCACTTCTCACGCCTCTCGTTCCCGTTCTACGACCGCGTCCAGTCCGGGCAGCTGATCTCACGGGCGAACTCGGACATCCGCTCCGTGCAGATGTACCTCACCTTTGCGCCGATGATCCTCGTGCAGTGCTCGATCGCCATCGTCGCGTTCTGCTTCATGCTCTCCATCAGCGTCCCGCTGGCGTTGGTCGCGATGGTGTCCATGCCGTTCATCTACGTGTCGGGCGTCCGCATGCGAAAGAAGCTCTTTCCGGTCTCCTGGATCATCCAGGCGCGCCTGGCCGAGGTCGCCACCGTCGTCGACGAGAACGTGAACGGGGTTCGCGTCGTCCGCTCTTTCGCCGCCGAGCAGCAGCAGCTCAGCCAGCTCGGGAATGCCGCTGACCGCGTCCAGTGGGCCTACATCAAGGACGCAGACCTGCGGGCGCGCTTCACGCCGCTGCTACAGAACCTGTCGCAGGTGGGCCTCGTGTTCGTGCTGCTCGTCGGCGGCTGGATGATCATCCACGACCACCTGCCTGTGGCCACGATCATCTCCTTCAACCTGTGGCTGGTCATGATGCAGGCACCGTTCATGATGCTCGGGATGCTCATCATGATGGGCCAGCGCGCGTCAGCCTCCGCCGCCCGCATCTACGAGATCCTCGACGAGCACCCGACGATCATCGACCGTCCCGGCGCCGAGGAGCTCATGAACTCCGCCGGCGACGTGGTGTTCGACGACGTCTCCTTCCACTACGCCGAGGACAGCCTGCTCTCCAAGACGGACGACGAACAGGGACACCGCGAGATTCTGAGCCACCTCAACCTCCACCTGGCGCCGGGTGAGACCGTCGCCATGGTCGGCCGCACCGGCAGCGGCAAGTCGACGCTGGCCCGGCTCCTCCCCCGGTTCTACGACGTGACCGGCGGTGCGGTGCGCGTCGACGGCCACGACGTACGCGACCTGACGCTCACCAGCCTGCGCGCCAACATCGGCGTCGTCCTCGACGAGCCCTTCCTCTTCTCGGTGTCGATCCGGGAGAACATCGCCTACGGACGGCCCGATGCCACCCTCGACGAGGTCAGGGCGGCCGCCGAGGCCGCCGGTGCCGCCGGCTTCATTGGCCATTTGCCCGAGGGCTACGACACCGTGGTCGGCGAGCGCGGCTACACGCTCTCGGGCGGCCAGCGTCAGCGCATCGCCATCGCCCGCGCGCTCTTGGTGAACCCGCCGATCCTCATCCTCGACGACGCCACGAGCGCCATCGACGTGAAGGTCGAGCAGCGCATCCACGGGGCGCTGCGAGAGCTCATGAAGGGACGGACCACGCTCATTATCGCCCACCGCCTCTCCACCATCAGCCTGGCGGACCGGGTCATCCTGCTCGACAGTGGCCAGATCGTCGCCGACGGCACCCATGCCGAGCTGCTGACGAGCACACCGCTGTACTCCGAGGTGCTGGCGCAGGCGGCCAGCGACGAGGACGAGGCCACCGAGGCAGCACTGGAGTCCGACGACCTCGGGCTGGCCGACGAAGTCGACGGCGATGTGCTCGAGCCCGAAGGTGGGGTGATCTGATGTTCGGTGGCGGAGGAATGGTCGGTGGCCCCATGGGCGGCGGCGGCCCTCCCGGGTCCCCTCAGGCCGGGCTGCCCTTCGGCGGCATCCCCCACGAGCTCCAGGAGGGCGTCGACCTCCTCTTGAAGGAGGAGCCCGACCGGGGCGAGTCGACCGCCGTCTTCACGCAGCTGCCGACGGCGAGCGAGAAGAAGCAGCTGTCCCTCTCGAGCCTGCTCATGGAGTACCCGCTCATGGTCGCGCTCACGGCCGTGCTGGTCGTGACGATCAGCCTGGCCACCCAGGCTGGCCCGAGCCTGGTCTCGTACGCGATCAACCACGGTCTGACCGGCCCGAGCGCTCAGGACCCCACCGCCCACTACGACTTCGGCGTCGTCGTGCTGATGGCCGTGCTCTACCTGGTGTCGATCGCGATCTCCGCATCGGCGCAGTGGGGTCAGGCCCGTGTCACCGGCCGGCTCGCTTCGTGGGTGATGAACGACCTGCGCATCAAGGTGTTCCGGCATCTCCAGCGGCTCTCGCTCGACTTCTTCACCGAGGAGAAGGCCGGGGTCGTGATGAGCCGCATGACGAGCGACATCGAGAACCTCCAGCAACTCCTCCAGGACGGGCTGGCGCAGTTCGCCGTCCAGGGGTTGACGATGGTCGTGATCACCGTCTTGCTGTTCGCGACGAACGTGGAGCTCGCGGCGATCACCATCCTGGGCGTGCTGCCGCTGCTGGTCGTCGCGTCCATCTGGTTCCGCCGGGCCTCCGAGCGCGGCTACGACAAGGTGCGCGACGGCATTGCCCTCGTGCTCGCCGACCTCTCCGAGAGCCTGCAGGGGATGCGCGTCGTCACGGCGCACAACCGCCAGGGCTACAACATCGAGACCCACCGCGACGTCGTCGGCTCCTACCGCGACGCCAACAACTACACGGGCCGGATCGCCAGCATCTACGGCCCGGGGTCACAGGCACTCAGCGTCTTCGGCCAGGTGTTGATCCTCGGTTTCGGCGGGTACATGTTCCTGCACCACGAGATCAACCTGGGCGCACTCACCGCCTTCTTCCTGTACGTGAACCGGTTCTTCGCACCGATCCAGCTGCTGACGCAGCAGTACAACACGTTCCAGCAGGGCCGGGCTTCGGTCTTCAAGCTGCGCGACCTGCTCGAGCAGGACCCGTCGGTGTTGGAGACGCCGGACGCGGTCCAGCTCCCGTCGATCCGCGGCGAAATCCGCTTCGATCACGTCTCCTTCGGCTACGACCCCGCGGTGCCGGTCCTGCACGACGTCGACCTGACGATCGACCCCGGCGAGACGGTGGCCTTCGTCGGCGCCACCGGCGCGGGCAAGTCCACGATGGCGAAGCTGGTCACCCGCTTCTACGACCCCACCGCCGGCCGTGTGCTCATCGACGGGTACGACCTGCGCAAGGTGACGCTCGAGTCGCTGCGCTCGCAACTCGGTGTCGTGCCCCAGGAGCCGTTCCTCTTCGCCGGGACGATCCGCGACAACATCTCATTCGCGCGGCCGGGCGCGCCGGACGACGAGGTGTGGAACGCCGTGCACCAGGTCGGCCTCGACGAGCTGGTGCAGCGGATGCCCTACGGGCTCGACACGCCAGTCCACGAGCGGGGCCAGTCGTTGTCGTCGGGCGAGCGCCAGCTGATCGCGCTGGGCCGGGCCTTCATGGCGGAGCCCCGGGTGCTGGTCCTGGACGAGGCGACCTCGAACCTCGACCTCAAGTCCGAGACGCTGGTGGAGTCCGCGCTCGACGTGCTGCTGGAGGGCCGCACTGCGGTGTTGATCGCCCACCGTCTGTCGACCGCGATGCGCGCCGACCGGATCGTGGTCGTCGGCGACGGTGTGCTCCTCGAGGTCGGCTCGCACGCCGAGCTGGTCGCGCTCGGCGGGCACTACGCCGAGATGTACGAGACCTGGATCAACCAGTCGCACGCGGCATAGGGCTGGCTCGACCGACTTCGCCCTCTCGCTTCACCTTCGACTCCCCAGACCGGCAAGCGGGATTGCCGGTCTGTAGGATCGCAGCGTGGGGAATCAAGGGAAGAAGAAGCGGCAGAAGCAGGGGCCTCATACGGGAGCGCCGCACCGCTCGGGCGGTCCGTTCGGCGTGTGGATCACCGACGGGCACGAGGCCGAGGCGGAAGAAGAAGAGGTGGAAAAACCGCCGAACAAGATCGGCACGTGGTTCCTCCGCCGCTTGGGCTACAAGGGCACGGTCGAGGTCAAGCCACCGCCACCGCCGCACGCACACCGCCCCTCCCACGAGCACCACGTGTCGGAGCTGCACACCGAACATTGAGCCCGGACTGCGCCGACTTCGCGGCACAGACCAGCCGTCAGGGCAGACGCGTGTCGTGATGCTGGGCGGCGACGCGGCGGTCCTCGTCGGTCAGCTCGTCCTCGGGCACGGGGACCACGATGCGCCACTTCTTGCAGACCGGGCAGCGCTGGTAGCGCTTGTAGCCGAGGCGCACGGCCTTGACCGACGAGCCCACGATCCACTTCGTCGTGAAGAGATGGCCCCGGCTGCAGCGCACGATCGTGTCGCCGCCCATGCCGGCGTAGCCCCGCTCCCGGCCGGCCTTGGCGCCCATGCGCGCGATGACGTAGACGAACACGACCGCGAAGACGACGGCGATGGCGACAACGAGTCCGGTCATGAGGCGCTCCTGTTCGCGTCCCCCGCGTCGAGAGGCTAACGCCGCGGGGCGCGACACTGGCACCATGGAGCGATGGAGAAGGTGACGGAGAACTACTTCACCGAGCACCTCGCGCGGAACTACGCGGCGCTGTGGCCCCACCTCTTCGAGCCGGGTGCGGTTATCCCGGCGGTCGACTTCCTGTCGGCGCTGGCGCCAGGCGGCGCCGCGCTCGAGTTCGGCGTCGGCACCGGGCGCCTGGCCCTGCCACTCAGCGCGCGGGGCATCGAGGTGCATGGGATCGATCTCTCCCCGGAGATGCTCGAGGAGCTGGCACACCAACCCGGGGCGGCCACCGTGAGGGTCACGCTCGGCGACATCGCCTCGACACGCGTCGCTGGCGGGGCGGGCTCGTACGAGCTCGTCTACCTGGTGCGCAACACGATCATGAACTTGACCACCCAGGACGCGCAGGTGGAGTGCTTCGCCAACGCGGCGTGGCACCTGCGCCCGGGTGGGAAATTCGTGATCGAGGTGATGGTGCCCGAGTTGCGCCGACTGCCGCCGGGGACGACCGTGCGAGCGTTCAGCACCGGCCCGCGCCATTTCGGCTTCGAGGAGTACGACGTCGCCACGCAGGACTCGGTGTCGTTCCACGTCTTCGAGCGGGACGGGAAGACCGAGACCTTCTCTGCACCGTTCCGTCACGTCTGGCCGGCCGAGCTCGACCTGATGGCCCGCCTCGCCGGGCTGGTCCGGCGCGAGCGCTGGAGCGACTGGGACCGGGCGCCGTTCACGAGCGAGAGCCGGAGTCACGTCTCGGTGTGGGAGAAGGTCGATGGGCCGACGGAGGCCTGAGCGACGTGCTCGCTAGCCCGACGCGCCCGCCTGCACCTCGATGAGCGCCACCGAGTTGCCGTCCGGGTCGACGACCGTCGCCTTGCGCTCCTTGTCTCCCACCCGTTCGACGCCAGCCGGCTCGATCCCGCGCCCTGCGAGCTCGGCCAGGGCGGCGTCGAGGTCGGGCACCGAGACCGCCACGAGCGCGCGGCCGGCCCGGGCGGGGTCGACCACGACGTAGAGCCAGGCGGTGTCGGCCACGCGCCACATGACCTCGTTCTCGTTGACGAGGATGTCGGGCGGGGCGCCGAAGAGCCGCTCGAAGAAGTCCTGCGCAGCGGCCAGCTCCGTGACCGGAACGCCGCTGAACGCCACCTCGATGTCCATGTCCCGAAGGTAGCGGGCAATCCCGGTGGGCGAGGTGGCCGTACTCCCGAGGAGAGGGGGAAGGCGCGTCGCGTGCGCGGCGTGTGAAGCAGGTGAAAGGAGTCCCTCGTCATGGACGCTTCCCCCACGACCATTCG
>DATDIE010000274.1:0-3596 GCA_036521235.1 Acidimicrobiales bacterium
GCCCCGCGCCATGATCGCCTCCTCCGCCCCCTCCCGCGTGTAGCCCGGCACCCCCCCGGTGACGACCACCGTCTTGCCCTCGAGCGTCTGCGCCAGGCCGCCGGCCGCCCCGGCCCCGCCGCCCGCCGTCCCGGCGGCCCCGGGCTCCTCCGTGTTGACCCCCGCCGCGCGCAGCCGGTCGAGCACGGGCTCGTTCTGGGTCAGGAACTCGGCGACGCTCGCCGCGATCACGCCGCCCACCCCGTCGACGGCGGCCAGCTGCTCCACGCCGGCGGCCACGATCCCCTCGAGGCTCCCGAACGCCCGCGCCAGCGCCCGCGCCCCCGTCGGCCCGAGGTGCCGGATGCCCAGCGCCACGAGCAGCCGGCTGAGCGGCTGCGTCTTCGACACCTCGATCGCCACCACCAGGTTGTTCGCCGAGATCTCGGCGAAGCGGTCGAGCCGCACGAGCTGCGCCACCGTCAGGTGGTAGAGATCCGGCGGGTCGTTGATCAGCCCGGCGTCGACGAGCTGGAACACGCGCTCCTCACCCAGGCTCTCGATGTCCATCGCCCCCCGCGACGCGTAGTGCGCGATCCGCTGCACCCGCTGCGCCGGGCAGTCGATGTTCGTGCAGAACGTGTCGCTCTCCCCGGGCAGCCGCACCAGCGGCTGGCCGCATGACGGGCACTTCGTCGGGAACTTCCACTTCGGCTTGCGCCGCCCCGGCACGCCGGGACCGTCCTTGACCGGCCCGACCACCTCGGGGATCACGTCACCCGCCTTGCGCACGATGACGAGGTCCCCCGGCCGCACGTCCTTCACCGCGACCTGGTCCTCGTTGTGCAGCGTCGCCACGCCGACGGTCGACCCGCCGACGAAGACCGGCTCGAGCCGGGCGAACGGCGTCGCCCGGCCGGTCCGCCCGATGGAGACCATGATGTCGAGCAGCCGCGTCGTGCGCTCCTCGGGCGGGACCTTGAAGGCGATGGCCCACCGGGGCGCCCGGGACGTTGCCCCGAGGACCTTCTGCAACGCGAAGTCGTCGACCTTGGTGACCACGCCGTCGATCTCGTAGGCCAGCGAGTGGCGGGCCGCCTCGAGCTCCCGGCAGCGCGCCTCGACCGCCACCATGCCCTCGACCCGCCGCGCGTCGGGGCTGACCGGGAAGCCAGCCTTGGCCAGCTGCGCCAGGGTGTCGCTCTGGGTGCCGGCGGGCCACTTGCTCTTGGCCGGCGCGCCGTCGACATAGCCGACCGCGTAGGCCCAGAAGTGCAGCGGCCGCGTGGCGGTGACCGCCGGGTCCTTCTGGCGGAGCGCACCGGCGGCCGAGTTGCGGGGGTTGACGAAGAGCCGCTCGCCCGCGTCCGCCTGGCGCTTGTTCATCGCCTCGAACTCCGCGACCGGCATGTAGATCTCGCCGCGCACCTCCAACACGGACGGGTACGGGCCGCCGGACTTGGCCAGCTGGTGGGGCACGTCGCCGACGGTGGCCACGTTCGCCGTGACGTCCTCGCCGGCGACGCCGTCGCCGCGCGTCGCGGCCTGGACGAGCGCCCCCCGCTCGTACGTGAGCGACATCGCGACGCCGTCGACCTTCGGCTCGGTCGAGAACGCCAGGGTCGCCAGGTCGAGGTCGGGGACGGCCCGGCGCAGCCGCTCGGCCCACGCCCCGAGCTCCGACTCGTCGAACGCGTTGTCGAGGCTCATCATCGGGACCCGGTGGCGCACCTCTTGGAAGAGCCCCGACGGCGCCGCGCCGACCGCCTGGGTCGGCGAGTCCGGCGTGAGCAGGGACGGGTAGTCGGCCTCGAGCTTGCGCAGCTCGACGACCAGGAGGTCGTACTCGGCGTCGGGCAGCTCCGGCGCGTCGAGCACGTGGTACAGCTCGTTGTTGTGCGCGATCTGCGCGCGCAGCTCTGCGGCCCGGGCGGCGGCCTTGGCGGGAACGGCGTCGCTCACGCCGCGATGCCGGCGCCGACCACCGAGTCGGGGTCGCCGGCGGCGTAGAGCGCCACGGTCTGTCCTGGGGCGACCGGGCGCTGGGGCGTGTCGAAGCGCACCACCAGCCCACCGCCGCCCTCCTCCGAGGGGTCGACCGTGCACGGGACCGGGCGACCGTGCGCGCTCACCTGGGCCACGGCCCGGGCCCCGTACCCGATCGGACGGTCCACCCACGTGAGCGACGACCCCGGCAGGAACACCGCCGAGCGTGCCACCGCGTCCGCGCCCCCGACGGTGACCCGCCGCGCCGCCACGTCGACGTGCGTCACGTAGCGCCGCTTGCCGTCGCCGCCGTGGCCCATGCCCCGCCGTTGCCCGACCGTCACCAACTCCACCGCGTCGACGGTGCCCGCCGGGTTGCCCTCGGCGTCGACGACCTCGCCCGGGTGCAGGTCCATCCGCCCCGTCAAGAAGCCCTGGCGCCCGACCGTGCTCCCGATGAAGCACACGTCCTGGCTGTCGGGCTTGTGCGCCGTGCGTAAGCCGAGCCGACCCGCGTGCGCCCGCACGTCGTCCTTGGTCATCTCCCCGACCGGGAACACGACCCGCGCCAGCTCGTCCTGGCCCAGCATCGACAGGACATAGGACTGGTCCTTGGCCCCGTCGAGGCCGCGCCGCAGCTCGAAGCGACCATGACCTGGTCCCGATCCCGTCACGCGGGCGTGGTGCCCGGTGGCCAGCCGGTGGAAGCCCAACCGGTCGGCCCGGCGCAGCAGCCGGTCGAACTTGATCGTCCGGTTGCACTCGATGCACGGGTTCGGCGTCCGCCCGGCGGCATGCTCGCCGACGTACGGCGCCACCACATGGCGGTCGAACTCCCCGGTCAGGTTGAAGACGTGGTGTTCGATCCCGAGTTGCTGGGCCACCCGGCGGGCATCTTCGACGTCTGCCACCGAGCAGCAGCCCGAGTCCGATTCGCCGCCCCAGAGCTTGAGCGTGGCGCCCACGACGTCATGGCCCTGCTCGACCAGGAGCGCGGCCGCGACGGAGGAGTCGACTCCCCCGGACATGGCGACGAGCACACGCATGGACACCGCCACAGTGTGCCACCGGGCTCAGACGGCCCGATGCAGCCGGGCGGCCACGCCGGGCACCACGGCCAGGGCGCGATCCACGTCGGCGTCCGAGGTCTCGTAGCCCAGGCTGAAGCGCACGGCGCCGGCGGCCAACCCCGCCTCCACGCCCATGGCGGCGAGGACGTAGCTGTGCTCGAGCGCGCCGCTGGCGCACGACGATCCCCCCGAGACGCACACGCCCTCGAGGCCCAACGCGACGAGCAGTTCCTCCCGCTCCACCCCGGGCAGGCAGAGGTGCAGGTGCCCGGGCAGCACCGCCACACCCGCACCGGTCGGCACCGTGCGGTGCGCCCACGGCACCGCCGCCACGAGCCCCTCGGCCAAGCGGTCCCGCAACGCCGCCACCCGCCCACACGCCGCCGCCCGCTCCTTCGCCACGAGCTGCATCGCCGTCGCCATCCCCACGGCACCAACCACATCCTGCGTCCCGCTGCGGCGCTCGCGCTCCTGGCCGCCCCCGTGCTGGCGTGGCGCCAGTGCCACCCGCCCGCCCACCGCCAGCGCGCCGACGCCCACGGGGCCGCCGAGCGTGTGCGC
>DATDIE010000275.1:0-19724 GCA_036521235.1 Acidimicrobiales bacterium
CGGCTGTCGCGACCGCCCCCGGCCCGGCGGCCCGAACGGGACGGGGCCGCTAGATTTCAATCTCCGGTCACAGAGGTTTCAACACCGTGTACGCGCTGGGCATGTCCAGGGCCGGTGGCGGGACGATCAACGGCGAAGGAGAAGGTCGATGGCAGAGCAGACCCACACGCAGCGCGACAAGTTGGTGGATGTCGGCTTCAAGATCATGAACGGCGTCCACCACGGTGTCCTCGCCGTCACGGGCGGCCGCTACCCGCGCAAGCTGTTCGGCATGGCGGCGGTCGAACTGACCACGGTCGGGCGCAAGAGCGGCCAGCCCCGCAAGACCATGCTCACGTCGCCTGTGTACGACGACTCCAAGGTGGTGCTCGTGGCGTCCAAGGGTGGCGACGACCGCGACCCGCAGTGGTACCGCAACCTGTCGGCCAACCCCGACGTCGAGGTCACCATCGACGGGAGCACCCGCAAGATGCGGGCCCGGACGGCCACGGCGGACGACAAGGCAGCCCTGTGGCCCGACATCGTGGCCGCTTACAAGGGGTACGACGGCTACCAGAAGCGGGCCGACCGCGAAATCCCCGTGATCATCTGCGAGCCGCGGGCGGGCTGAGCGCCGCGCCACCACCGGGCGCCGCCGCCGGAACGCCTCGGTGGCACAGCGATAAGGTGCGATCAATGTCGATCGAGCCCACGGGCTCGCCCGCGGACGATCCAGGAGCGCTCGTCGGGGCGGACCAAGGAAATGCAGACGGGGCCTTCGACCTGAGCATGGCCGTCTCGCAGCTGGCGTCGAACAGCACGGACACGCGCCTCATGCTGAAGCTCTTGGCCTCCCAGCTCGCCGACGCGCTGGGGGACCGGTTGATCGTCGAGCGCGCCGGCGGCCGCTTCCGCAAGTCCGACGAGATCAAGTCCGTGCGTGTCACGCTCGGCAACGACACGCTCGAGGCGAGCGTCGCCGGCCCGTCGGTGCAATGCACCATCGGGCATTCGTCCGGCGGCATCCGCATCCGCAACGAGCAGGTGGACATCAACACGTGGCTGACCCGTCTGCTCACCACGCTGCAGGCCGAGGCCGCCACCAGCGAGCAGACCCGCACCGCTCTTGAGAACATCGTGATTGGAGGGCCCACATGACCGACCCGACGCCCGACGCCGTGCCCCTGGCGGCCGACCTCCCCAAGGACGCCGCCCACCGCCTCGAGGAGCTCGAGCACGGCCTCTTCACCTCCGACCTCTCGGTCAACGAGTTCCTGCTCGTGAAGGAGGCCGGCTTCCACCCGCTCGGCTTCGTGATGGGCTCGTCGATCTACCACATCGGGCTCCAGACCCGGAAGTGGGGCGAGAGTCAGGAGCTGTCCAAGCTGACCGAGGCGATGTACACCGCCCGCGAGCTCGCCATGACCCGCATGGAGGAGGAGGCCACCGAGCTCGGCGCCGACGGCGTCGTGGGCGTGCGGCTCGATGTCAACTACTACGAGTGGGGCAACGACTCGGCCGAGTTCATTGCGTTCGGCACCGCGGTCAAGGCCGAGGACGGAAAGTCGTATCGCAACGTGCAGGGCAAGCCTTTCACCTCCGATCTCTCCGGTCAGGACTTCTGGACGCTGATGCAGACCGGCCACACGCCCCAGGGCCTCGTCATGGGCACGTGCGTCTTCCACATCGCGCACCGCAAGCTCACCCAGGCGCTCGGATCCATGGGCCAGAACACCGAGCTCCCGAACTTCACGCAGGCGCTCTACGAGGCACGCGAGCTCGCCATGACGCGCATGCAGGACGAGGCGAACCAGCTCAACGCGAGCGGCATCGTCGGCGTGCGCCTCGAGGAGAAGTCGCACCAGTGGGGCTCGCACACGATCGAGTTCCTCGCGCTCGGCACGGCGGTCACCAAGGGCACGGGCGAGGTCACGCTGCCCAAGCCGACGACGATCATCTCGCTCGACAACTGATGGCCGATCACGCCGCTCCCGGGGACGGCCCCGCGCCACCGCCGGGCTCGGCGGCGGGGGAGAGCGACCTGCCCGAGGCGGCCCTGCGCCGCCTGCAGTCGAGCTCCTTCTCCTCCGGCCTCACCGTGCCGGACTTCGCCGCCTGCCTGGATCTCGGCCTCGAGCCGGTTGCGCTCGTGCAGGGGTTCTGCGTCATGCAGTGGGGGTGGTACGGGCCGGGCTCGAGCTACATGCGCGGCATGAACCCGTACTCCTTCGGTTCCCAGTCGTCCGGGTCTTACTCGGAGACGTACCGCTGCCCTCACGGGTACGTGTCGGCCGAGCACCGCACGTGGGGGCAGAACCTCGAGCAGCCCTGGGTCGAGCAGGCGTGGGCCCACGGTTACGGCACCGCCTACTCACGCATGATCGAGGAGGCGACCGATCACGGCGCCCACGGGGTAATCGGCGTCATCGACCGCGTGTCGAACGTCGCCGACACCGGCACCACCGAGTTCCACTTCCTCGGCACCGCGGTGACGGTCGAGGGCGGCTCTCCGCCCGCCGGCGGCGTGCCCTGGAGCACGTATCTCGCCGGCCAGCGCCTGACCAAGTCGATCGAGGCGGGGTTCATGCCGGTGGCAGTCGTGGCCTCCCTCGCCTCGGTGCGGGTGTGGGCGTACTGCATGACCGAGTACTACATGGAGGGCCAGGTCGGCTGGGGCTACGCCGGCGGCGGCCCACAGCTGGTCGAACAGGTCAGCAAGGCCCACATGGCGACGCGCCAACTCGCCCGCAAGCACGTCCGCGAGCAACTGGCGGGCGACGAGCTCCACGGCGCCACGATCGACGTCGTGCTCCGCGAGCTCTCCCAGGGCGACGAGGTCATTGACTGCACGCTGCGGGGAAACCGGGTGCGCCGCTTCAAGGACTTCGACCCTCTTCCGCCACCCCGCCCGACGGTGCGCCTCTCATGACGAGTGCCGCACCGACACCGGACCTCCGCGCCGAGATGCGCCGCGGCGCCGAGTCGCTGGCCACGGCCGCGCCGCCCTCTCAGGCGCGCGGCATCACCTCGGACCTCTCCGTCGACGAGGGCCTCTTGATCCACGCGGCCGGGTGGGAGCCCGTCGACCTCGTGACCGGCGTCGCCGTCGTGTCGGTGCCGTCGGGGGTGTGGAACTGGGGAGCCGGCTCCATCTCGCTGGCTTCGGACGCCCACAACGCGGCCGTCGATCAGGCCTCGCGGGCCCTGCGCGCCGAGTGCGGCAAGGTGCACGGTCACGGCGTCGTCGGCGTGCGGGTGGACGTGAGCGTGCACCCGCACCACATCAACGTCGAGCTCGTCGGCACGGCCGTCCGGCCCGTCGACGGGAAGGACCCACGCGGGAACGACGCTGCAGAGGCCATGCCCTTCGTGTCCGACCTCTCAGCCCGCGACTTCACCTTGCTGCTACGCGCCGGTTGGATCCCTGTGGGTCTGGCCTTCGGCGCGAGCTTCGTCTACGCGCCCCGCCGCACGGCGGGTGCCGCCATGCGCCAATCGACACAGAACGTCGAGCTGACGAACTACACCGAGGCGATGTACTCCGCCCGCGAGGCCGCCATGGAGAACATGCAGCGTTCGGCGCTCGAGGTCGGCGGCCAGGGGGTGGTCGAGGTGAAGGTCCACGAGGGCCCGATGAGCTTCGCCCGCCATGCCGTGGGTTTCACCGCCTGGGGCACCGCGGTGAAGCTGGTGGCCAAGGAGCACCAGTTCGTCGAGCCTCAAGTCGTGCTGCCGCTGGACGACGTCGTGGTGACGTTCGACGCGCAGAGCCTGCGCAGCGGCAATCAGGGGAGACGCCGATGACCGACCGAATGGACTGGGACGCCTGGGCTCGCTCCTTCGAGGCCGTGAAGGGACCGGATGCGTTCGCCGCCCTGTTTGCCGAGGGTGGTCGCTTCCGGGACCCGGTGACGGCGTGGACGACCGACGTGCGCAAGGTGGCCACCGACACCGATGCGATCTTTCCGGACTGGGCGCAACGCGTCGACCGCATCCGCGGCGGAGACGACTGGGCCGTGTTCGAGTGGACCGGGACGGCGACGTTCAAGGCCGGCGAGGGTCCGGGCATCCCGGTGACGATGGAGGGCGCCACCGTGGTCGAGGTCGACGACCACGGGAGGGTCACGTCGTGGCGCGACTACCTCGACACCAACGAGCCGACCCAACAGATCCAGGCCGGGCTCGAGCGGTTCGCCGAGGGCGGCTGAACCCGGGCCGACGGACCCGCCGGCTCAAGCCTCCTGCGCCACCGCCTGGACGTGGGTCAGGCGCGCGTCGCGCTCGGCGTCGTTCTCCTCCGCCACCCGCTCGTCCTCGGCCATCTCGGCGTCGATGTCCGTGTCCGCGAAGCCGATGACGCCCATGTCCTCGAAACCCTTGCGCAGGATCGGCCCCCACAGGCCGATATCGCGGAGGATCGGGACGATGCGCATGAACAGGAAGTTGCGGAATTGGCGCCAGGTCTCGCTCTCTTCGACGTACGTCGTGAGCTCCTGCGGGAGGTCGAGCCGCTCGAAGACCTCCTGGCCCAAGAACCGGTCGCGCATGAGGTAGCAAGCCTCGACGCAGAAGGACTCTCGCTCATCGCGCTCGGCCTGGGTCAGCTGGGGGTAGTAGTCGCGCAGCGCGAGACGGCCGAACATGACGTGCCGCGCCTCATCCTGCATGACGTAGGCGTTCAACGACTTGGCGAGCGGCTCGGTCGCGTTGTTGCGAATGATCCCGAACGCGGCCAGAGCAAGGCCTTCGATCAGCACCTGCATGCCGAGGTACGTCATGTCCCAACGGCTGTCTGCGATGACGTCGTCGAGGAGCGCTTTGAGATCCTTGTTGAGCGGATAAACCAGCCCGAGCTTCTCGTACACGTACCGGCTGAAGACCTCGACGTGGCGGGCCTCGTCGATCACCTGGGTCGCGGCGTAGAACTTCGAGTCGACGTCGGGGACGGTCTGGACGATCTTGGCCGTGCAGATCAGCGCACCCTGCTCGCCGTGCATGAACTGACTGAAGCGCCACGCCTCGACGTGGCGGCGCACCTCGCCCTTCTGCTTGTCGTCCCACTTGTCCCACCACTCCGTGCCGAACAGCGGGCTCAACTCGTCGGGCATGCCCACCGGGTGCTCTGGATCGACCTCGAGGCTCCAGTCGATCCGGTCACTGCCGATCCATTGGCGCCGCGTGCCCTTGTCGTAGAGCCGCAGGAGCTGGTCCCGGCCACCCTCGTAGTCGAAGTCGAAGACGGTCTCGGCAGGGGAGTCGACCCCCCACTTCGGCTCGAACGCAAGGTCCGAGTTCTGCACGGTCGGGCTGGTGGTCATGAGCCCCCCTTTTCCGTCGATTCGGCCGGCGTCGCCGGCACCCGCTGCGATCGACGCTACCCCGTCAAGCTTCGGGCGTCATGCTCTCGAGGACCGGCGGGTCCGCTCAACGGAAATCGAAGGCCACCTTGATGGCCCCGCTCTCCTCCTGCGTCGCCAGCGCCACGAAGGCTTCTCGCCACTGATCGAGGCGGAAGACGTGCGTCAGCATCCCGGTCATGGCGACTCGGCCCTCGTTCGCCATCCGCAGGTAGTGGGCGATCCCGTGCATGCGGATGCCGTCCACTTCCTCGACGCCGAAGGCGTTCGACCCCACCCAGGAGATCTCCTTGAAGTACAGCGGCGACCACTCCCACCGTTCCGGTGCGTGCACGCCGCTCTTGACCATGGTGCCGCGGGCCTTGAGGAGGCGAACGCCGATCTCTGCGGTCTGCGCTGTCCCGACGGTGTCATAGACGACGTCGATGCCACCAGGATGCGCCATGGGCAGCCCACTGCCCTCGAAGCGCTGGAGGACGCCGCCCGACCACGCGGCAGCCTCTTCGAGCAGCTGCTCGACGGGGAACGGGTCGACCACGGTGGCGCCCAGCCGACGCGCCAAGGCAGCTTGGGCGGGAAAGCGGGCCACGACCAAGACCTCGACGTCGGGGTGGAGTGCGCGGAGGATGGCCGTGACGGTGCTTCCGAGAGCGCCGCCGCCGTAGACGAGGACCTTGCCGCCGGGTGGCGGCGGATGACGCGTTACCGAGTGCAACGACACGGCGAACGGGTCGGACAAGACGGCGACTTCGTCGCTGACGCCTTCGGGCACCGGGATGAGCATCGACTCGTGTGCGGGGAGATACTCGGCGAAGCCGCCAGGTGCGTCCTTCGAGGTGCCCGTGTGGATCCCGGCGGCGATGGGGCCGCGCGTGAAGTGCCAGCACATGCTGTAGTCCCCGGCCTGACAGGATCCGCAGGGCGGGTCGATGCCCCGGGGCCCGCACGAGAGCCAGGGGTTCAGCACGACCCGCTGGCCCACTTCGAGCGAGGACACGGCTGGGCCGACCTCGACAACATCGGCGACGACCTCGTGGCCGAAGACGGTGGGGAACGTGAAGTAGCCGTTGAGCGCGCTGTCGCCATAGTCGTCGCCGAAGTCCATGAAGACCATCTTGGCGTCGGACCCACAAATTCCGGTGAGGCGGGTCTTTGCCACCGCCCAGTCGTCGCGCACGAGCGCGGGCCGCTCGAGCTCCTTCAGGACCATCGGCGTGTGCGACAGCCCGACCAGCAACTGGTTCGAGTCGTCGGGCGGCGCCCAGAGCTCCGGTCGCACCCCATAGAGCAGTCCCTGCATGATCCTCCCCTGCGTTTCTTGACGGGATGGAGCATAAGGGTCGCCACTGACCTTGGTGGGTGCCTCAGACGAGGTACGGGCAGTGGCGGCACCCCGAGGCGCAACAGGATCCACGACGCGCCAAAAAGGCAGCGGTGAGGACGGTGAAGCCGGTCGCGGGGTCGACGTACGTGTCTGCGCCCGAACGCAGTGCCGCCGCGTGGGCTTGCAGGATCACTTCGTAGTCGGGTCGACTCACCGACAACCGATCCGGGTGCGGATCGGTGAGTGGCCGCGCGGCGAGCGGTTCGGCCGGATCGCTCATTCGAGCGGAGGCCGTGGCGGCCGGGCCCCAGAACGGGCCCGGCCCACTGCCACTACCTGCGGGCCGTCTTCTTGGCGGGCGCCTTGCGGGCGACCGTCTTCCGCGCCGGCGTCTTGCGTGCAGGCGCCTTGCGGGCGGCCGCCACCTTCTTGGCGGGAGCCTTCGCCGGAGCGGCGGCGGCCTTGCCGGCCGCCTTGACCGCGTCATCCGAGGTCGGGAACGCACCACGGGCGAGCTTCGGCGCCTTCGCCGGGGCCAACACGGCGTCCTTGAACGCCTTCACCGGAGTGATCCGCGCCTTCTTCGACGCCTTGATGCGGATCGTCTCGCCGGTCGCAGGGTTGCGTCCCATGCGGGCGGGCCGGTCGACCTTGACGAACTTGGCGAAGCCGGTGATGGCGACTGGCTCACCCTTCGACACCACGGCCGTGACGACATCGGTGAAACCGTCGAGGACGGACACCACGGTCTTCAGCTCAACATCGGACTGGACCGCGACTGCTCTAGCTAGTTCACGCTTGTTCATGGGCGCCATTGTGACCGACGCGCCCCGAGAATGCACATCTTTCGGGAGATTTTTGGTGATTTTGGTGTCCGCACCGTCCGGTGTCCCGCCGAGGAGGCCCCTATTTCTCGGTTGCTTTTGGGGCGTTGCCTTGCGATCGCCAGTCCTCTGTCGAGTACTGGCGCCAGTAGGGCCGATCCTCGGCGCGCTTTTGCATGAGGATGATCACGTTCCCCCAAGGGTCGTGACACCAGGTGGTCTTGAGCCCGGCGACGTCCGCGACGCCGGACGTCAGGAACACGACACCGCCCTCCTCGAGCTCTGAACGGGTCGCAGTGATGTCGTCGCAGACCACGCCGATGTGGGTGAGGCCTGGCCGAGTGACCGTTGGGTTGCGTTTTTCGGCGAAATCGATTCCGGCCGCCGGGTATTCGATCAACTCGATGACACGGTCGTCCGTCCCGAAGCCGACGATCGCCGCCCTGACGATCACGGGCGCCGGCACGAGCTCACCCATGTCGTGTTCGATCTGAGGCCCCTGCATCGTGTACGGCGGTGACAGCACCTCAAGGCCGAGCACCTCCGAATACCACCGAACGGCCGCGTCGACATCAGGGACGCAGATGGCCGTATGCGAGAGGCCCTTCAGCACCGGCCGAGCGTAGGCAGGGATTGCCGAGTCGGGGGCGGCTCGGGAGAGCCGCTCAGGTCCAGCGAGCGATCTCGTGCTGGAGGCGCTTGTTCCAAAAGCGCGTCTTGCCGTGGACCCGCACGGCGACCTTGCGCAACACGAAGATGGAGACGAACACCAGGGGCGCCAGCACGCCACTGAGGGCGCTCAGGGTCATCACGCGGACGTTGCGAGCCGGGCTTCCTACTTCCATGCCACAAAGATTTACCGAAAAAACGGGTGCGGAACAGTGCCAATTGGTACTAAGCAATGTGTTTGAGGCCGTTGAGCTGGTAGTTAGCAGTGGATTTTAAGGCCATTCGGCACTAAGCAGCGCTTCCGTTCATGCATTAAGCAATGTCTGATGACAACCTGGTGTGTCCATGACTGACGCGGGGGAGTCGACGCCACAAGAGACCGCCGCGCCGGCGCCAGCCGAGGCGGCGACCCCGAAACGAGGACCCCGAGCGCGACGCACACGAGGGATCGTCGCGTGGGTCCTGGTCGTCCTGGCCGCGCTGCTGATCCCGATATCCGTCCTCTCGACGTGGGCGATCACGACGGTGACCAACACGGACCAGTACGTGGCGACCATGTCGCCGCTGGCGCGGAACCCGGTCATCATCAATCACCTGGCCACCAAGGCGACCGACGCGCTCTTCTCGACCAAGACCGTGCAGAACAAGATCACCGACGTCCTGCCGCCGAAGGCGAAGCCGATCGTCCAGCCCATCACGAACGAGGTGAAGACCTACGTGCACGGGGTGGCACTCAAGGTTTTCGAGAGCCCGCAGTTCGGCCGGCTCTTCGATGCACTGAACCGCCGGACTCACAACACCGTCGTCAACATCCTCCAGGGCAAGCAGAACAACCTGACGAAGGCGGGGCAGGTCGCCCTCAACCTCTCGCCGTCGCTCAACCAGCTCATCGACAACCTGAACTCGCGGGGTGTCACGCTGTTCAACCCGCTCAAGCCGATCTTCGCCCAGAGCAACGGCCTCGGCCTCACCGTCGTGTCGAAGTCGCAGGTCTCGAAGTTCTCGGCGCTCTTCAACACGCTCGTCACGTTGGGATGGGCACTGCCGATCACGGCCCTGGTGCTCGGCATCATCGGAATCGCCATCGCGGTCGAACGGCGAAAGACGCTCCTAAGGATGTCCGTCGGCGTCGGCATTGTCACGCTGGTGTTGTTGGGCGCGTTGGCCTTCGGGCGATCGACGTTCCTGAGTCAGGCGTCGTCGCACAACCTCAACGAGGGTGTGGCTGCCGCGGTTTGGGACACGTTGCTGCGCTTCCTCAAGCAGGACCTGCGGTGGGCGCTGCTCGGCACCTTCCTGGTCGCACTCGGCGCCTGGGTCGCCGGACCGGCCCGCTACGCCGTGTGGCTCCGGACGAAGGCCGTTGCCGGATGGCGCTGGCTGGTCCGCCAGGTCCAGGCGCTCACCTCGGGGGCCCGCCAGGGCCTGGCGCAGTCGTCAGGGGCGCGCAAGACCGGCGAGTGGATCGGGGAGCACCTCAAGGGCCTGCGCATCCTCGGCCTTGTGGTCGGCGGGCTGATCGTGTTGCTGGGGGGCAATGTGAGCGGATGGGACCTGGTGATCCTGATCATCGTGCTGGCCGTGTATCTCGGTCTCCTGCAGCTGGTGGCGATCTGGGCACGGCGCGTCACCACCGAAGCCCCCGAGCCGGTGGCGGCAGGGAGCCCTATTGACGGTTAGGGGGATCGGGGACCCGACCCGCGTAGCCGGGCCGCTCGCCCTAGCGTTGAGAAGACCTCGGTGGCCGTGGGAACGGGCCGCCGACGAGGCCGGGACGCCAGTTCATAGGGGCGGCCGGAGATCGGGGAGGGCGTGATGGTCGAGGAACGCCGCGACGACGTGACGGTGGACGAATCGACGACAGCGGCCCAGCGCAGAGCGCACCGGGCCCGCATCGTGCAGATCGCGCTCGGCTGCCTGTGGATCCTGGACGCGGCGCTGCAGTTCCAGCCGCGCATGTTCGGCTCGGACCTCGTCAATCAGATGATGCTGCCGAGTGCGGCGGGCCAGCCGGCGCCCGTGGCATGGTCGATCACCCAGCTGGCCCACTTCCTGCGACCCGACGCCGGCGTGTGGAACTTCTTCTTCGGCGCGCTCCAGCTCGGCATCGGCGTGGGGATGCTGTTCCGCCGCACGGTGAAGCCGGCGATCGTCGCAATGGCGATCTGGGCGTTCGGCGTGTGGTGGTTCGGCGAGGGATTCGGCATGTTGCTGACGGGCACGGCGTCCCCGCTGACCGGCGCACCCGGGGCCGTCCTTCTCTACCCGTTGGTGGGGCTGCTGGTGTGGCCCACGGAGGAGGCGACGTCCGACGTAGCGCCGGGCATCGCGTCGTCCGCTGCGGCGACCGGGCCTCTGGGACCAGGGGCCCCGCTCTTCGCCTGGTCGGGGTTCTGGGCGCTGTCCGCCGTGTTGTGGCTCTTCCCGGCCAACCGGGCCAGTGGCTCGATCGGCTCGACGTTGCGGGACGCGGCAGGCAGCCAACCGTCGTGGTACGCGCATTTCGAGACATCGCTCGCCAACGCGCTGCCGCACCAGGGGTCGCTGCTGCCGTGGGCGCTGGCGTGCGCGTCCTTGGTGATCGCGGCGGGACCGCTGTTGTCGCGTCGCCCCCAGCCGTTCCTGCTCGCTGGAGTGGCGCTCCAGCTCGCGTTCTGGGTGTCGGGAATGGCCTTGGGGGGGATCCTCACCGGGATGGGGACCGATCCGAACATGGCACCTCTCGTGGCGCTGCTCGCGTTCGCCATGGTGCCGACGCTGCACGCGGCGCCGGCGAGCGTGCCCGGACGCGAGTTCCTGCGCCGGCACCCGGTGGCCGGCGTGACGACGTCGGCAATGGCCTTGGCCGTTCTGGTGATCAGTGCGACCTATCCGGTCGCGGCCGCCTCGGCGTCGGCCGCATCGAGCAATGCGTCCGGGTCTTCGCACGCGGGGTCGGCGATGGCCGGCATGTCGATGAACGCGTCGTCATCGACGTCGCACTCCTCGCACGCAGGCAAGGACGGCGGACTCTCGATGCCCGGCATGGACGGGCAGTCCGATCCGAACTGGCACTACACCGGACCGCCGCTACCGGCGCAGGAGGTGTCGGTGCTCACGTCGGTGTTCAACGAGACCGAGAAGGGCCACGCCATGCAGACCGCGAACTGCGACACACCCCCGACGGGTACGCAGACGGAGGCCGCCATGCAGCTCGTGCAGACGACGAGTGCGGCGGTGGCGCCATTCAAGAACCTCAGCGCGGCGACGGCGGCCGGCTACGTGCCGATCACCGACCCGCGTTACCCAGTGGTCCACTACCTGAAGTTGTCGTATATGCAGGGCAAGTACGTCCTCGACCCAAACCACGTGCAGTCCTTGGTCTACGCGTTCACGCCCTACGGGCCGGTCCTGGTCGCTGCGATGTACCTGATGCCCTCGGTGGGGGACAAGGGGCCGATGCCGGGTGGGTGCCTCACGCAGTGGCACGCGCACACCAACTTGTGCGAGGGCGGCCCCACCGGGAAAATCTCGGGCTTCCAGACCGACGGCGCCTGCCCAGCTGATGAGCGCGCGCTGGTGACCCCCGTGATGCTGCACGTCTGGCAGGTCCCGGTGCCGGGCGGCCCGCTCACCATGGACCCGACCGACCAGCAGATCGTGGAGGCGGCGATCATGGCCCAGCAGGACGGTCAGGCACCGGTGGCGCCGGGGGCCCAGCCCCCCTCGATCAACGGTGCCTTCGGCACCTAGTCCGACCCGGGCTTCACAACCGGGGGACAACGAGGACCAAAGTCACTTGTCTGGTGCAACGGGACTTTCGAACCTGGTCCCGGTGTTTGAACGATTGGACACTTAGGGCATCGCAAGTGGCAGGCCATGAGGGGGCGGCCAGAAAGAGAGGTCGGTATGGCAGTGCTGAGCTTGGTCATCGGATCGATGGTGCTGTTCACGGGCGGATTTGCCGTCTGGTACACGGTCTGGCACCGACGAGTCGAGGCTGCCTTCGAGCGCGTCCCGGTCGAGAGCGGACGTTCGGTCCATGTGCTGCGCCAGGACGTGACCTTGGATGGGGACGGCCGCTAGCCACCTCGATCGGCTGCGGGGGGCACCCGAGCCTGCGGCACGGCGGAACCCCGGATTCTTAGCGGGCGTTTATCCGGCCCCCTTACGCTGTCTTCATGCCAGTGAGATGGCGCATCCTGTTGGCGGCGATCGTCGCCGCCGCGATCCTCGGCGGCTTCATGCCGCACGGCGTGCTGTCGACCGCCCAGAGCTCGGCCACCGAGTTGGTGCAGGTGGCCGAGGCCCCGCTGGCCGCCCTCCCGAACTGTGACGACGTCACGTGCGGCAAGGGCAGCCCCGCACCCCCGGCGCCGGCGCCGATTGTGGCGCTCGTCGGCATGTTGAGCGGGCTGGCCGTCGTCGCGATCGCTGCGGCGCGGCCGCGCCGCCATCGGGCCCAAGTCGCGCCACTGCCGGCCGGCACCCCGGACCCGCTGCTGCGCCCACCGCAGTTCTCCTAGCTCCACCCGTCACCTCGACGTCGGGGACGCGCCGCGCGCACGCGCCGGCATCCGACGTCCATTGATCACGAGGAGGCCCACACGCGGCCTCCGTGGAGCTCCGAGCCGGCAAATGCCCGGGCTCGGCCAATTCAGGAGAACGAAATGTCGAAATCATCGAATCGGCGCGGCCCGTCGGCGCGCCCTAGCACCACTCATTCATCCCGCGCGTCAAGGTCCGACGCACAACGCCGCACGAGCCGCGCGGGCGCCGTCCTCGAGCGGCGACAACCCACTCCAGGAGGACTCAAGCGGTTCCGTTCGCAGCACCCGGTCCTCTCGGCGTTGGTCCCGGTCGCCCTCGTCCTGGCCGTTGTCGGGACGATGGTGATCGTGAAGGTCACGACCGGGCCGTCCGGGCCGTCGGCCGCGGCGTCGCAGCTGTCGACGGGCCGAACGAGCAAGGCAGCGGACCCGGGAACGACTGCGCTGGCGCCGAGCGTGGCCGCCGCACTCGACGTACCAGCGACGACGCTCGACCGCGTCGGCCAGCCCTCTTCGGTCGCCGCACCGACGAGTACCGGCAACAACACGGTCCTCCGCGACGCCGACGGGAAGCCGATCGTTACGTACGTCGGCGCCGAGTACTGCCCGTACTGCGCCGCACAGCGCTGGGCCATCGCGGTGGCGTTGTCACGATTCGGGACGTTCACGGGCCTGTCGGCCACGCACTCGTCGTCGAGCGACGTCTATGCCGATACGCAGACCCTGTCGTTCTACGGATCGCACTACACGAGCCAGTACGTCGACTTCCAGCCGGTTGAGGAGGCGACGAACCAGGAGGTCAACGGGACGTATCCGACGTTGCAGGAGCCGACGTCGGCACAGTCCAATCTGTTGGCGCGCTTCGACACCCAGGGGAGCATCCCGTTCCTCGACATCGCCAACAAGTACGTGGTGGTCGGGGCGAGCTACTCACCGCAGGTCCTCGCCGGACTGAGCCAGACCCAGATCGCCCAGCAGCTGGCCAACGCGAACAGCGCGGTAGCCCAGGGGATCGACGGCGCGGCCAACGTCATCACGGCCGCGATCACGCAGGTGACCGGGCAGCAGCCCACGAGCGTGGCCAGCTCGCCGGCCATCGCCGCCATCGCAAAGTCCCTGGGGGCGTGACATGAGCCCATACCCCGACCGAAGGGACGCGGCGCCCCGATGGGCACGGGCGACGTCGTTCGCGCTGTCGCTGGCGGCGGTCGGGATCGCCTCGTACCTCACCGTGACGCACTACAGCGACCCGACCGCGCTCGCCTGCCCCGAGCGCGGTGTCGGGAATTGCACGCTCGTCACGACCAGTTCATGGTCCGTCTTCCTCGGCGTCCCCGTGGCGGTCTGGGGCCTGGCGTGGTCGCTCGTGATGGCCGGCCTGACCTCGCCTTGGGCGTGGCGGGCCCGGTGGGGGCGGCTCGACCAGGTGAGGGTCGTCGCGTCGGGCCTGGGCGCCGCGACCGTGCTCTACCTCGTCTACGTGGAGCTCTTCCGGATCGGCGCGATCTGCCTGTGGTGCACCGGGGTCCACGTGGTGACGGTCTGTCTCTTCGGGGTCGTCTTGGCGGGTCAGGCGGCCGCGCGACGGGAGGCCGCCGTGCTGGCGTGAGGCAGAGCCGGGTCGGCTGCGGCCCGGTTTGGGCCTAAATCGAGATCGGTACCTTTGCATCTAGAGGGATCTGGGTAGAGCAACCCACAATGGGTGTCAGAGGCCGCGCCGGGGTCGAGGAGAGGGCGCGGGTGGAGGAGGGGAAATGAGGAAGCGGCAGCGCGACCTGTCTGGTGGCGTGTTGGCCTCGGAGTGCGCGGCGTTCCTGAACGGCACGCTGGCCGAGTACTGGGAGGAAGAGGGGACCTCCGTGCCCGTATGGAGCTGGACGAACCTGCTCGCCCACGGCAGTGAGAGCCAGATCACCGAGAGCGTGCACCACCCGTCCAAGCCCCGCCGGACCGGTCGCAGCTGGCGGATCGCGCGGTCGTACCTCGCCTTCGAGGTACTCGAGCTCACCGGCGGGAACCTCACCCTCGAAGAGTTGCAGGCGACGATCCTCGTCCCGCTCGAGCTCGAGCTGGCGGCGCACCCCGAGGTGAACCGTTGGACCCCCAGGCGGTGGGTCGACACCTTGGACGACGCGATCCGCAACCAGCACTCGACGCTGGAGCTCTGAGCGCCGCTCGCCGCGGCGACCGATCGTTTTTCCTAGGGGGCGGCGCGCTCTATCCAGCGTTCCACGGTCCTCGCCAACGCCGGCAGGGGGAGCGCCCCCACCCGGAGGATCAGGTCGTGGAATTGCCGTAGGTCGAACGCGGCGCCGAGGCGATCGGCGGCGAGGGACCGCAGCCGGACGATCTCGCGACGCCCGACCATGTAGGCGAGCGCCTGTCCCGGGAACGAGACGTAGCGGTCGGTCTCGGACTCGATCTCGATGGGCGGGATGGGGGTGTTGTCCCTGAGCCAGCCGGCGGCCTGCTGGCGGCTCCACCCGAAGGCGTGCAGGCCGGTGTCGATCACGAGGCGGCTGGCCCGCCACGAGTCCGCCGCGAAGAGGCCCATCCGGGCGACGTCGTCGGTGTAGAGGCCCATCTCGTCGGCCAGCCGCTCGCTGTAGAGGCCCCAGCCCTCGGCACAGGCGGTGTCGTGCAGCACGCGCCGCGCCGGCACCAGATCGGTCGCTTCCATCGCGATCGTGAGTTGGAAGTGGTGGCCCGGCACCGCCTCGTGGAAGGCGATGTCCTCGGCGGCGTAGCGGTGCCGCTCCTCGGGCATCGAGGTGTTGAGGTAGTACGTCCCGTGGCGGGACCCGTCGATGGCCCCGGGCAGGTAGTACGCCGCCGCCATGCCGGCTTCCTCGGACTCGGGGACGGGCTCGACGGTGCAGGGCTCGTCGGGGACGGTGGCGAACCAACGGGGCGCCTCCTCCTCGGCGGCGGCGACCACCTGCCGCGCGTGTTCCAGCATCTCGTCGCGGGTGGCGTAGCGCAGCTCCCGGTCGTCGCAGAGGTGATCGAAGATCTCGGCCACGTCCCGCGTGCGCCAGAGCCGGGCCCCCGTCTCGGCCAGCTCCTGGCGCACCTGGCCGACGATCTCGCGCCCGACCGCGTGGAGCTCCTCGGGCGAGTACGTCGTCGACGTGTGCAGCCGCGCCATCGCCCGGTACATGGCGTCGCCGTGGGGGAGGTAGCAGAGGCCCGGGTGGGCGTCGTCGCGGGCGGCGGGGAGGATGTCGGTGGTCAGCCCGTCGCGGTACGCCGCGAGCGCCGGCCGGACGTGGTCGTCGATCGCGTCGAGCACCGCCTGCTTGAACGCGTCGTCCTCCTGCTCGGACCGCGCCGCGCCGCCGAGCTCGGGGTCATCGATGAGCCGGTCGAGCTGCGCCGCGGCGGACGCCACGAGCCGGGCGACCGCGGTGCGACCGGCCCGGGTCCCCTCCCGGTGCCGCTCGCCGGCGGTGGCCAAAAGCCCCGGCAGGGCGCCGAGGCGGGTGAGGTAGCCCTGGCGGCGCTCCTCCGTGTCGAGCTGGAGCTTGGGCAGGGTCGTGAGGACGCCGGGCACCGGGGCGACGAACGTGTCGCAGATCGTGAACTCGGTCAGGGGGACGCGGGCGGCGTCGGCCATGCCCCGCGCCAGCACCCGGACGAAGTCGAGCGTCTGGTGCTCGGTCTCGCCGAGGCCGTCCTCGGGGTGCTCCTCGGCGCGCCGGGCGATCGACTCGAGCGCGGCCCCCACCTCTTGCTCCCCCTCTGCGCTCAGGTCGGGGAGGCGGTCGTCGTAGCCACCGAAGCCGTAGAGCGAGCCGGCCAGCGGATCGGCGTCGAGGACGGCGGCGAGGAGCTCGGCGGCGAGGTCGTCGGGGGGCATGATGCGCCAAGCTAGCGGGGTACCGTTTGGAACTTCTCGAGGAGGTGACGATGTCTGTGGCCGACGGCGAACCGATCTCGTACATGGCGCTCCAGCCCGGCGCCGCGGTGGTGACGGCCTCGGGCACGGAGATCGGGACCGTCGAGCACGTGCTCTCGGTGCCCGAACTCGACGTCTTCGACGGCCTGGTCGTCAAGACCCATCACCACGACGTGCGCTTCGTCGACCGTGACCAGATCACCGACATCACGACGACCGTCGTCCATACGACCGTCACCGACGAGCAGGTCGCCTCTTTGCCGGCCCCGTCGGGCCCCCTGGTGCTGCACCCCGACACGGCCCACGACGAGGGGCCGTCGTTGACGGCGCGCTGGGGCCGGCTGTTCGGCCGCGAGCACTGGAAGGAGCTCGAGTAGGCCTCGTCCTCCCGCCCCTCTAGCTCTCGGGGGGATGGGCGACCGCCTTCCGCGCTTCGGCCGGACCGACGACGAGATCGTGCAGGTCCCCGCCCACCTCCAGGCGGGTGGACACGTCGACGCCGCCCGCCTTGACGGGGTCGAAGCCGGCGGTCCGGATCAACCGCTCGACCACCTCGCCGGCCCGAGTGTCGTCGGTGGCGTAGAAGAGGACCGCTTTCTCCGGCGACCGGTTGGCCGAGGGCTCGAGGAGCGTGCCCGACATGGTGCCGAAGGCCATGGCGACGTGCGCCCCGGCCGGCAACCAGCCCGACACGACGGGGCCGGAGGCCTGGCCGTCGGGCAGCAGACGCTCGACGTTGCCCTTGGGGTCGAGGCCGACGGGATTGCTCGGCACGATGACGACCGTGTCGCCAAGCGCGTCGGCAATCTCGGCGATGACGCTCTGGAGGATCGTGAACCTCAGGGCGAGGATGACGGCATCGGCGCCCTTCAGCGCGTCGTGATTGTCGGCGGCGACGACCGCGGCGGGGCCGATCTTCTGCGCCAACGCCTCGGCCGAGGCAGCGTCGGTGCTCGCCAGCCGCAGGTCTTCGCCGCCCGCGGCGAGGAGGGTGGCGATGACCGAACCGAGCCCTCCGGTGCCGATGATCGCGGTGGCCATGCGGACAACCTCCTGCAAGTGACCCGAGTGGATTCCGGGAAATAAGGGTAGACAGTCCGTGTCGCGGGCCATACGTTTACCAGGGCCTGCGAAGACGTGCGCAGGACTGCAGGGTCTCCCGTGGGGCCGGTGTTCCCTGTCGACCGCTCGAAGCACCCGTCAGCACTTCGTCACCGGTACACCGTCGTCGGTGCGCCCGAAGCCCCGATCAGTGGAGGTGTCAGATGGCCGAACTTCCGCCGCCCCCCGAGCGGATCGTCCTTGCCCACTTCATCGTGTCGAACGACGTCGAGCGCTCGAAGCGCTTCTACACCGAAGTACTGGGCGGGCAGTTGGCGTTCGAGGGCCCCGGCGGCCTGACCTACGTCAAGCTCGCGAACAGCTGGATCATCATCAACGTCGGCGGCGGCCCGACCGACGACAAGCCCACGGTGACGCTCGAGACACCACCGGACCCCGACCGGGTCAGCAGCTTCATGAACCTCCGCGTGGCGGACGTCCATGCCCTCTACGACGAATGGAGCGCTCGGGGCGCGGAATTCCTGACGCCGCCCAAACAGCACCAGTACGAGATCCGCTGCTACATGCGCGACCCGGACGGCCACATCATCGAGGTGGGGCAGACCACCGACACGAGCGGGGACTGGGTGCCCGCCCACTGGCCGTCCGACCTGGAACACCCGGAGTCCGTGTAGAACGACGAAGAGGGTTCAGCCCAGCGACATCTCGCCGATCCACGCCAGCTCGTCCGTCCACGACGGAGCCGCACGAGCCAGCCGCGCCGAGCCAAGAGAAAGGCCATCATCCGATGCGTTCTGACATCAAGCCAGGGGGCGTGTTCCCGGACTACTCGCTGCCGGACCACACGAACACGGTCCGCAGGCTGAGCGAGATCCAAGGCGGCGACCCGTTGATCCTGACGCTCGCCCGGGGCGGCTACTGCCCCAAGGAGCACCAGCAGCACCTCGAGCTGGCGGCGAACCAGCCGAAGATCGCGGTGTCGTACACGCAGATCGCCACGATCGCCACCGACGACCATCACACGATCCAGGAGTTCCGCCTCTCGGTCGGCGCCCAATGGCCCTTCCTCTCGGACCCCGACCGGACGGTCCAGCAGGACCTCGACATCGCGGAGTACACCGACCCCGAGCACAACCCGATGATCCCGCACACCTTCGTGCTCAAGCCGGGGCTGATCGTCCACTCGGTGTACAACGGCTACTGGTTCTGGGGACGCCCGTCGTTCGACGAGCTGTGGCTCGACCTGCGCGCCGCCTCGGCCGAGATCCGTCCCGACTGGGACCTGGGCAAGCCGGGTCTGCGCGAGGCGTGGGACAAGGGCGACTACTCGTCTTTCCACGGGTGGGACCGGAAGAAAGGGTCGGCGCCGACGTCGTACGTGTCGTAGCCGCGTCGTCGGTTCGTTTTTCGTCGAAGGGCAGGTGGTAGTGGTGCGAACGCCGGTATGCCAGACGCTCGGTATCGAGCAGCCGATCGTCCAGGCGCCGATGTCGGCGGTGCCGGGGCTGGCGGCCGCGGTGTCGAACGCGGGTGCGCTCGGGATGCTGGCCCTGACGTGGTCCACTCCCGCCGACGACCCGGTGCGTGAGACCGCCGCGCTCACCGGTCGGCCCTTCGGCGGGAACTTCATCCTCACGTCGGATCACCACACGCGTGTCGAGCAGGGCCTCGAGGCGGGCCTGCGGATCTTCTCGTTCATGTGGGGCGACCCGACCGCGTACATCGCGCAGGTCCACGAGGCCGGCGGCGTGGCGATGCACACCGTCGGGAGCGCGGAAGAGGCGCGGCGCGCCGTCGCCAGCGGCGCCGACGTCATCGTGGCCCAGGGGTGGGAGGCCGGCGGCCACGTGTGGAGCCGCGTCGCGACGATGCCGTTGGTGCCGGCCGTCGTGGACGCCGTGGCACCGGTGCCCGTGATCGCGGCCGGTGGGATCGGTGACGCCCGTGGGGTCGCCGCCGTGCTCGCCCTGGGCGCGCAGGCGGCGTGGCTGGGCACCCGGTTCCTGCTGGCCGAGGAGATGCCGGTTCACGAGGACTACCGCCGCCTGCTCGAGGAGGCGGCCGAGACCGATGCGCAGCTGT
>DATDIE010000276.1:0-9413 GCA_036521235.1 Acidimicrobiales bacterium
GTGCCAGCACCCGCGGCATCCGGTCCGGACGATCTCAACGCCGACATCGAAGACGAGCTTGAGGCACGCACGCTTCAGCTGGTCGACCACCAGGGCTTGTGGCACGTCAAGAAGACGCCCGCGCACCAACACGCAACAGCCCGAGCGGACCCGGCCACGCCGCAGCCGTAGGGTGAGCCGATGCGGGTCATCGGAGGCCGAAGCCGCGGGCGACGGCTCGCCGCCAAGCTGCCCAAGTCCGTCCGGCCCACCTCGGACCGGGTGCGCGAGGCGATCTTCGACATCCTCGGCTCCCAAGGCGGCGTGGTGGACCTGCGCGTCGTCGACTGCTTCTGCGGCAGCGGCGCCCTCGGGCTCGAGGCGCTCTCCCGGGGCGCCGCCTCGGCGACGTTCGTCGATCTCGACCCCGACGCCCTCGCCGCGGTCCGACAGAACCTCGACGCCGTGGGCCTCGCCGACGCCGATGTCTCCCTCGTGAGGGCGGCCCTCCCCGGATGGCTCCTCGGGCCGACCACCGCCGCGAGAACCTTCGACCTCGCCCTGTGCGACCCGCCCTACGACTTCGCCGACTGGCCGGCGCTGCTCGAGGCCCTCGACGCCGAGACCGTCGTCATGGAATCGTCATCGCCCATCGCGCTGCCTGACACCTGGGTGGTCGCAAGAGAACGTCGGTACGGCGGTACGCTCATCACCGTGGCTCATCAGCGAGGCGACGCCGCCGACCACCCGGCCGAACGCGAGGGGGTAGGCGGATGAAGGTCGGGCTCTTCCCGGGTTCCTTCGACCCGTTCCACAACGGGCACCTCGAGATCGTCGAGCGCGCCTCCAAACTCTTCGACGAGATCGTGGTCGCCGCCGTGCGCAACCCCCAGAAGGGCGCGCAGCTCTTCGACCTCGAAGAGCGCGAGGAGCTCCTCGAACAGGTCACCGCGCACCTCCCCAGCGTCCGGATCGTGTCGATGTCGACGCTGACGGTCTGGGTCGCCCGCGACGTCGGCGCGAACGCCATCATCCGGGGCCTCCGCGCCGTCTCGGACTTCGAGGCCGAGATGCAGATGGCGCAGATGAACAACCACCTCTCGGGTGTCGAGACGATCTTCATCCCGACGAGCGCCGAGTGGTCGTTCCTCGCGTCCAAACTCGTGCGGGAGGTCTGGCGCTTCGGCGGCGACGTCTCGGCCTTCGTGCCCGAGCCGGTCGCCAAGGCGTTGGCCACCAGGTACAAGGAGGAAGGGGAGGAGCAGTGAGCGACCGCTTCCTCGAGGTCGACGAGGAACAGCCGGTCGAGGAGATCGGGATCGAGTCGATTCTCAATCAACTGCTCGACCTCATCCACGCCGCCAAGTCGATGCCGCTGTCCTCGTCGGTGATGGTCTCGCGCGACGAGGTCGTCTCACTCGTCCAGGCCGGGCTCGAGAGCCTGCCCGACGAATTGCGCCAGGCGCGCTGGCTGCTCCGTGAACGCGAGGAGTTCATGGCCGAGCGCGGCCGCGAGGCCGAGGCGCTGATGGACGAGGTCCGGGCGCAGGCCGAGCACATGGTCCAGCGCACCGAGATCGTCCGGCAGGCCAACGCCGTGGCCCAGCGCATCCTCGATGACGCCAACGAGGAGGCGCGTGCCCTGCGCCACCAGGCCGAGGACTTCGTCGACCAGAAGCTGGCCGGGATGGAGATCGTCCTCGACCGCCTCACCCGCACCGTCCAGGCCGGCCGGGCGAGGCTGGCCGCCCCCACCGTGGAGCCCACGGCCGAGGACCAACGCGCTGCAGCCGAAGAGGAAGGCGACGCCTTCTTCGATCAGGACCAATCGTGACGGAGGTGAGGTGTTGCCAGTGACCACCGCCGATCCCTTTGTGGTGCACGTCGGTCGACTCCGCCGCCGCAGCGGCGAGCACGCCCATGAGATTCGCCGAGGTGAGGTCGCCCAGGCCGGACCGATGCACGAGCAGGGCATCGATGAGGGCCGCAGCGTCGTGCCCGCCGGCGCCGAGGCCGAGATCGACGCCGAGCTGATCTCCTTCATCGGCGGGATCGAGGTCCAGGGCACCGTGCGGGCGCCCTGGGTCGGCACGTGCCGGCGCTGCGCCGAGCCGGTGACCGGCGAGCTCCTGATTCCGGTCCACGAGCGCTTCGCCGACCCCGACGTGGCCATCCCGAGCGACGAGGACTTCTACCCGATCGACGTCGACGCCATCGACCTGGGGCCGCTCGTCCGCGACGCCGTCGTCCTCGAGCTGCCCATGGCGCCCCTCTGCCAGGACGACTGCGCCGGCCTCTGCCCGCAGTGCGGCGCCAACCGCAACGAGGGCGACTGCGGCTGCGTTGCCCCGAGGGACCCCCGGTGGGCTAACCTCGACGTGCTCCGGTAGCGCCTTCCCGGAGGGCTTGCCCCGTCTGCGAGCGCCCAAGGTGTGCCGCAGGGCAGCACCCGGGAGCGCACCGAACCGATCGATCGTTGGAGTCCGTCCATGGCAGTCCCCAAGAAGAAGAAGTCCAAGGCCAAGGGCCACAGCCACCAGGCCGCGGCGTGGCGCCTGGGCCGGCCCCCGCGCAGCGTGTGCCCGCACTGCCAGGCCGCGAAGACCCCGCACGTGGTCTGCCCCAGCTGCGGCTGGTACAAGGGTCGCCAGGCCGTCGAGGTCGACTGACTTGAGCCGCCGGGGCGAGCGTCCGTCGCCCGAGGCACTGGCCAAGCTCCCCGTCGCCGTCGACGCCATGGGCGGCGACAAGGCCCCGGGCGACATCGTCGAAGGCGCCAAGCGCGCCGCTACCGAGCACGGCATCGGCATCGTGCTGGTGGGCCCGCCCGAGCAGGTGGGCGACACCATGGGCCTCGACCTCGTGCCGTGCACCGAGGTCATCGCCATGGACGAGGACCCGGCGGGCGGCGTGCGCCGGAAGAAGGACTCGTCGCTCGTGCGCGCCGCCGAGCTCGTGCGCGACGGCAAGGCGTCCGCCATGGTCTCGGCCGGCAACACCGGGGCGACGATGGCGGCCGCGCTCCTGCGCATGGGCCGCCTGCCCAAGGTCGTGCGCCCCTGCATCGCCACGCCGCTGCCCCGCCTGGGCCGCACGCCCGCCGTGCTGGTCGACGCCGGCGCCAACGCCGAGTGCACGGCGGCCATGCTCGTGCAGTTCGCCCAGATGGGCGCCGCCTACGTGTCCGCCCGCTTCGGCACCGAGTCGCCCAGCGTGGGCCTGCTCTCCATCGGCGAGGAGCCGACCAAGGGCACGCCGCTGGTGAAGGAGACGCACCACCTCCTGGCCGACGACGGCGCCGGCTCCCGCGGGACGTTCGAGTTCGTCGGGAACCTCGAGGGCCGCGACCTGCTGCCCTCGCCGGCCGACGTGATCGTGACCGACGGCTTCACCGGCAACGTGACGCTCAAGACGCTCGAGGGCTCGTTGCGCTTCCTGTTCGACACGATGCTCGGCGTCTTCGGGACGAACGACGAGACCCGGGCCGCGGCGGACGCGCTCCTGCCGGTCCTCCTGCCGCTGGCGGCCCAGTTCGAGCCGGAGAACACCGGCGGCGCCCTGCTGCTCGGGACCGCCGGGGTCTGCGTCATCAGCCACGGCTCGTCCAACGCGACCGCCATGATGAACGCCGTCCTCGTCGCCCACGAGTGCGCCACCCGGGGCCTGGTCGACCAGGTGGCCGCCGCCGTGCAGCCCCCGGCCGAGGTCGCCGAAGCCGCCGAGGCGGGCTGACGCCGAGCCACCCGGAGGGGTGGCGGGGGCGACCCCCCAGTGCGGGGGCCCGGCGGGCCGAGACGGGGCCGGCGGAGCCAAATTCGGGCAATTCCGGGAAAATCGTGAATTCCGAGATCACCTGAAAGACCAGGTCAGCACGGGTAAACGGGCAAGTTCACGCTCGTGACACGTACACTGTGCGGCGTGCCAGCAGAGACCCACACCAACCAGGGCCCCCTCGACCGCAACGGGGTGTTCGAGCTGATCAGGGACCAGTTGGCCGACATCTTGGAGACGGATCCGTCGTCGATCACCGAGGGCGCGTCGTTCGTGGAGGACCTCGATGCCGATTCGCTCGCTCTGATCGAGCTCGTCGAGGCGCTCGAGGAGGAGCTGGGGGAGCGCACCGTGGGCTTCCGCATCGACGACGAGGATCTCGAGGACCTGCGTACGGTCCGTGACGCCGTTGACTACGTCTACGCCAAGCTCGAGCAGGGGTGACGCCGGGGCTGAGGGCGCGGCCGTGTTGGCCGCTCGGCTGGGCCACACCTTCGGCGACCTGAGCCTCCTTCAGCATGCCCTCGCGCATCGGTCCTGGTGCGGCGAGCAGGAGGGCGGCGCGCCGTCGAACGAGCGCCTCGAGTTCCTGGGCGACGCCGTGCTGGGACTGATCGTCGCCGGGTACTGCTACGAGCAGTATCCAGAGTTCGCCGAGGGGAAGCTGGCGAAGGTCCGCTCCGCCGTCGTCAACGCACGGGTGCTGGCGCAGGTCGCCGGGCGCCTCGGCGTCGGCGAAGAGCTGCTGCTCGGGCGGGGCGAGGAGGGCTCTGGCGGCCGGGAGAAGGCCTCCATCCTGGCGGACGCCTTCGAGGCGATCCTCGGCGCCATCTATCTGGACGCGGGCTGGGAGGCGGCCCGGGGGCTCGTGCTGCGTGAGCTGGGCGACGGCATCGCCCGCGCCGGCGAGGAGCCCGACGACTTCGACCACAAGTCGCGCCTGCAGGAGAAGGCCGTCCGCGACGGCGACGGCACCCCGCGCTACGTCGTCGTCGGCAGCGGGCCGGACCACGACCGGGCGTACACGGCCGAGGTCTTCTTGGGCGGGACGCTCTGGGGCACCGGCGAGGGGCGCTCCAAGAAGGACGCCGAGCAAGAGGCGGCACGGGCGGCGTGGGAGGAGCTCAGCAATGCCTGAGCCTGAGTCGTTCGAACCGTCTGAGCCGTCTGAGCCGATTGAGCCGTCTGAGCGGTCTGAGTCATGGAAGGTGTCCGATGCCTGAGCTGCCCGAGGTCGAGACGCTGCGCCAGGACCTGTCGCGCGAGGTGGTGGGCAAGAAGATCAAGGCTGTGGCCGTTGCCAACGGGCGCTCGGTGCGCCGGCACCCGTCGGCCAAGCACTTCCGGGCGCTGCTCGAGGGGCGGACGATCAAGACCGTCGGGCGCCTCGGCAAGTACCTGCTGTTGACGATGGACAACGGGGACACGCTCGTCGTGCATCTCGGGATGAGCGGGCAGCTGCTGCGGGTGAAGTCGGCCAAGGACCCCAAGCCCAAGCACACGCACGTCGTCATCACGTTCACCCAGGGGGGCGAGCTGCGCTACGTCGACCCCCGGACGTTCGGGGAGCTCTTCGTGTCGACGCCGCCGCTCAAGGCCGACGGCACGCCGCTGTCGCCGGTGTCGGGGACGTCGGGGGGCGACGGGACGGCGATCCGCAAGGCGATCCCCGAGCTGGCGCACCTCGGCTTCGACCCGATCGAGGACTTGATGAGTTGGGACCGCTTCGGCGCGCTCTTGCACCAGCACCATGGCGGGATCAAGGCGCTGCTGATGGACCAGAGCTTCACCGCCGGCATCGGGAACCTGTACTCCGACGAGATGCTCTACCAGGCCGGCCTGCGCTACGACCGGGCTGCCGACTCGCTGACGGCGACGGAGGTGCGGCGCCTGTACCGGGCGATCGTCGAGACGCTGGCGGATGCGATCAAGCACCGGGGCTCGTCGCTGGCGGACGAGCAGTACCGCGACCTCTTCGGCGAGATCGGCGACTTCCAGGGCTCCCACCAGGTCTACGACCGTGAGGGCCAGCCGTGCCGGCGCTGTCGCAACTCCATTGTTCGTGTGAAGGCCGGCGGGCGCTCGACGTTCTTCTGCGAGCACTGCCAGGTCTGAGTTTTTGAGGCCTGAGGTCTGAGGCCTCAGGTCTGAGGCCTCAGGCCTAACTCGTCACGCTCGCGGGGAGCAGCGGCCGCACGAACGTGGCCCACTTCTTGCGCCACGACAGGGACAGCAGGATCCGCACCGGGACCGGCGGGGGTGGAGGCTGTTGGGCTTCCGACGTCGAGCGGATCACCTCGTCGATGGCGCCCACGGCGGTCCCCATATAGGGCTTGGGAATTCCCTTGAGCGCCTTCGTCTCCAGGCGGTCCCATTCGTCGAACGGGATCCACTTGGCGTACATCGGAAGGATCTCGTCGTCCTCCCGGTCGAGGTGGGGAAAGAACAGATCCCGCAGCTCGACGGCGCCGGCGTTGACGGCGTCCCGGGTGGTCACGTCGGGGTTCTTCTGAAACGCATCCACCGCAGCGTCGATCTGCTTCATGAGGTCGACCATCTGTCGGTGGTCCGCCCCGAGCTCGTCGATCAGCGGTTGGATGTCCGGGTACCTGCCGGCGAGGAGCGGGAAGTCGTGCTCGTCCTCGTTGTGATGGTGATAGTCGAGGATCGACGAGTAGTACGCCCAGTACGGTCCGAGACAGGGCTGGAGAGCGGACGGGTCGAGCCGTGCCGTCGCGTCGACCAACCTGGTGAGTCCCAAGCGGAACATGTTGTGGACCACCTGGATGAGCCGGATGTCCGCCATGCCGTCGCCGCTGCTACCGCTACCGCCGTTCGCCATTTTGATGCCCCTTTTGGATTCAAGAACCCGCGTCGCCGGCGCAAACCTAACCTCGCCAGTGACGTCCGTCGACGTTCTCGGCGGAATCGGGCCACGCCGGTCGTTGCCTGGCCGGGCGCCCAACGGCCTCCAAAAAGTCATCCGAGGCACCCTGTCCCGACCGGATAGGGTCGCTCCGAATGTTCCTGAAGTCGCTCAGCATGAAGGGGTTCAAGTCCTTCGCCGACCCCACGGTGCTGGAGTTCGAACCCGGGATCACCGTCGTCGTCGGCCCCAACGGGAGCGGCAAGTCCAACGTCGTCGACGCCGTCACCTGGGTGTTGGGTGCCCAGGGGCCGCGGTCGTTGCGCTCGGCGAAAATGGAGGACGTCATCTTCGCCGGGACGTCGTCGCGGCCCCAGCTCGGGCGCGCCGAGGTGTCGCTCACGATCGACAACTCCTCGGGGAAACTGACGGTGGACCTGGCCGAGGTGACGATCACGCGGACGCTGTTCCGCTCGGGCGAGAGCGAGTACGCCATCAACGGCGCGCCGTGCCGCTTGCTCGATATCCAGGAGCTCTTGTCGGACTCGGGCGTGGGGCGCCAGCAGCACATGATCATCGGGCAGGGCCAGCTCGACACGGTATTGAACGCCCGGCCGGAGGACCGGCGGGCAATTATTGAAGAGGCGGCGGGGGTGCTGAAGCACCGGCGGCGCCGGGAACGGGCCGAGCGGCGGCTGGCGGCGACGGCAGAGAACCTGGAGCGGCTCGGTGACCTCGTCCGTGAGGTGCGACGCCAGATCCGGCCCTTGGAGCGCCAGGCCGCCGCGGCCAGGTCCCACGATGCGGTCGCTTCCGAGCTGCTGACCGTGCGCCGCTACCTGGCCGGCGCCGAGATGGCCGAGCTCACGGGCCGGCGCCAGGCGGCGGCGACGAACCTCGGCGTGTGCCGGGAGGAGGAGCGTGAGCTCCACGCCGCGCTGGAGATGCTCGACGCCGAGGCGTCCTCGACGACGGCCGAGCTGTCGTCGCGCCGGGAGGAGGACCTGGCCAACGCGCTGGGTCGCGTCCAGGGGCTGGTCGAGCGCGCCCGTGGCCTGCAGGGCGTGCTCAGGGAACGGGGTCGTGGCGTGCTGGCGGCGCTCGATGCGGCGGCGGACGTCGACGTCGTCTCCACCCTGGAGGCGGAGGCTGCCCGGCTGGCGGGCGAGCTGCGCGTGGCCGAGGCGGAGGCGGCGGCGGGGGGCGCGCCCGAGCGGGCCGAGATCGCCGCCGCGCTGGCGGCGCTGGACGGCGAAGACGGCGAGTTGCGGCAGCGTTGGGCGTCGGTGCTCGGCAACGAGCGCGACCCGGAACAGGCCGAGCAGGCCGAGCAGGCCGAGCAGGCCGAGCAGTCCGACCCCGAGCACGCCGACCCGGAGCAGGCGATGGGCCGCCTGCGGGCCCGGCGTGAGGGGATCGCCCGCGCCGCGGAGCGCGAACAGCAGGACCTCGACGCGTTGGGCGCCCGGGTGGCGGGCCTCGAGCAGCGCCAGGCCAGCGCGGCGGTGAGGGCGGACCTGCTGGTGCGGAACTCGGAGGACCTCGACGCGGCGACCACCGCGCTCGATGCCGCGCTCGCCGCGACCACGGAGGAGCTCGCCGTGGCGGCCCGTGCGGCCGAGGCGGCGCAGGCGGCGGCGGACGAGGCGACCGACGCCCGTCACCGCAGTTCGGCCCGGGCGGAGGCGCTCGAGCGCGCCCTCTCCGAGCTGCAGGGCGCGGGCGGGCGGGAGCTCTTGCGCCACGTCGACGGCGTCGTGGGGTCACTGGTGGACCTGGTCGAGATCGACCCCGGCTGGGAGGCCGCCTTCGAGGCCGCAGCCGGCGCGGGCGTGGCGGCGGTCGTGGTCGACGGGCGGCGCTCGGCCCAGGCCGCGTTGTCGACGCTGCGCGAGCGCGGCGTGACCGGCGCGGTGCTGGCGCCGCGGCAGAACGGGCACGCGGCGGTGGTGAGCGCCGACTCGTCGCTCCCTCCGGGCAGCAGCGCGCAGCCGGTGCGCCGGCACGTGCGGGCGCGCCAGGGCGGCGCCGTCGCCGAGTCCGTGCTCGACACGCTGGTCGGGCGCGCGGTGCGCGTCGACGGCTGGGAAGAGGCGATCGACCTGTCGCTGGCGCGTGAGGATCTCGTCGTCGTGACGCCCGAGGGTGACCGCTTCGCGGCGACGGGCTGGCGCGTGCGCTCCGGCGCCGGCGTGGTCACGAAGGCCGCGGTCGAAGAGGCCCAGCGACGGGCGGCGGCCGCCGCCGCCGCCGCCGAGATCGCCAAGGCGACGCTGACCGAGGCGCGCATCGCGTCGGCCCGCGCCCGGGACGCGCGCACCGCCGCCGAGCGCGCCGCGGACCGCCACGGCGCCGCCATCGAGACGAAGCGCGCCGAGGTCGAGCGCGCCGCGGAGGAGCAGACGCGTCTGATCGCCGAGCTCGATGAGGCCCGCACCGCCGTCTTCGACGCCCAGCAGCGGCTCGCCGAGGTCATGGCGGAGCAGGCCATGCTGGAGCGGGCGCTGCCCGACCTGACCGAGGCCCTCGACGCGTGGCGCGACCTGCAGGTCCGGCGCGACGAGATCGTCGGTCGCCGCCAGGCGCTCGAGGTGCGCGTCGCCGGCGTCGCCGAGCGCCGGCGCGTCCTGGCCGAGCGCAACGCCGAGGTCGAGCGGCGCCTGGCCGGCCACGCCGAGGAGCGGGCGTCGGCGGCGGCCCGCCGTGAGCGCCTGGAGGCCGAGGGCACCGCGCTGCGCCGCCTCGAAGCGGTCGTCGTCGACGAGCACACCCGGCTCGATGCCATCTTCGGCGAGCT
>DATDIE010000277.1:0-4413 GCA_036521235.1 Acidimicrobiales bacterium
GTCACCGAGCGGTCGACCACGTCCGTCGCCGTCGCACCCTCGAAGGGGGCGAGCGCCGTCGGCGCGGCCGGGGTGTCGGCGACGAACACGCGCGGGTTGTCGGCGTCCACCACGCCCAGCCCCGAGCCGACCCGTGCCCCGTCGAGCAGCGGCAGCGACGCCGAGTCCGTCACCAGGAACTGGCATTCAGTGTGCGTCAGGTCGCGCACCAGCTCGTCGCCGCGGTGCGTGGGGTTGGCGCCGACGACGACGGCACCGACCAGGGCTGCGGCCTCGAGCCAGAACACGAACTCGGGGACGTTGTCGAGGAGGACGGCGACGTGGAACGGGGTGGCGCCCCGGGCGGCGCGCAGCCAAGCGCCCCGCGCCGCCGCCGCCGCCACGACCTCCGCGTGGCTCATCCCCAGGCCGCCGGCCCAGAGGCCGAGGCCCGGGTCCTCGGCGCGGGCGAGCACGCCGTGAGCGATCGTGTCGGCTGGTGGCCCGCCGTCGGTGGACGAGTCGGGCACGGCCGAATCAGCTGGGCTCACTGCACACTCCAAAACGCTCTGACCTGGGGCGGGATCCCCATTTCTGGAACACGTTGCATTTTACCCTCCCAGGTGTTACCGTCGCAGGAGCGCCTGCGGAACGGACCGCGGCCCCAGCGGAGGACGGCCACACCCCATGGAATTCGGGATCTTCAATGCTGCCTGCGTGTTGCCGAAGTACGTCGAGCGGCACGGTACGTCGGCGGAGCACGACCGCATCATGGACGAGGTCGCCTTCATCGTGGCGGCGGACAAGGCGGGCTTCAAGTACACCTGGGCCTCCGAGCACCACTTCCTGACCGAGTACTCGCACCTCTCGGCGTCCGAGTCGTTCCTCGCCTTCGTCGCCGCCAAGACGAACAACATCCACATCGGCTCGGGCATCTTCAACATCACGCCGCCGGTGAACCACCCGGCGCGGATCGCCGAGCGCGTGGCCATGCTCGACCACCTCTCCGGCGGGCGCTTCGAGTTCGGCACCGGACGCGGCAGCTCGACCACCGAGCAACGCGGCTTCGGCATAAATGACCCCGAGCTCACCCGCGAGATGGTCGCCGAGACCCTCCCGCAGATCGTGCGCATGTGGCGCGACGAGCCCTACAGCTACGACGGCAAGTTCTTCTCCATGCCCGAGCGCAACGTGCTGCCCAAGCCCTACTCCAAGCCGCACCCGCCGATCTGGATGGCGGCCGGCAGCCCGTCCACCTTCGACCTGGCCGCCGAGATGGGCGTGGGCGTGCTGTGCTTCGGCTTCTCCACCCCCGACCAGCTGACGCCGCTGGTCGCCCGGTACAAGGAGAAGATCGAGGACTGCAAGAACCCCGTCGGCGAGTTCGTGAACAACAACGTCATGATCACGACGCAGTTGATCTGCATGGAGGATGGCGCCAAGGCGCGCAAGACCTTCCTCGAGGCCGACTCGAACTACCACCTGAGCCTGGTGTTCCGGTATCTCGACACGTTCCCCAAGCCGCCCGGCATCCCCGAGTGGCCCGCCATCATCCCCGCCATGGACGCCGCCACGCTCGACGCGGCCATCGCGGCCGGTGTCACGGCCGTCGGCACGCCCGACGAGGTCGGCAAGGCCATCGAGAGCTTCGTGGCGACGGGGGCGGACCAACTCTCCTTCGGCATGCTGTCGACCTCCATGGAGATCGAGTTGTGCCAGGAGTCCGTCGAGACGTTCGGCAAGCACGTGCTGAAGGACTTCGACAAGGACCCCGAGCACCTCACGACCAAGCAGCGGCTGGCCGCCGCGGCCGCCGCCCGCTAACCCTTACAGCCCGAACCCGCCGGCTCTAAGCCGTCGATCGATCTCGGCGGCGATCGCCTCGGGCCTGCGGTCGCCCGAGTCCACGCGGTGGCGCTCCTCGACGCCGTGGCTCTCGAACTGCGTCCACAGGTCGTCGACCACCGACGCGTCCGCCAGCGCGCCGAGGTGTTCGGGCTCGGTGCGGCGGTCCTGGACCCGTCGTTGGACGACGCCGATGGGCGCCCGCAGGACGGCGTAGTTGAGCCCGACCCCGTGCGGCGCACACGCCTCGGCGAAGAGGTCGAGCATGAACGGGTACAGGATCCCCTCGGCCACGGTGAAGTAGCCGCCCTCGGCGAAGGCCGCGACCGCCTCGGCGCCGGCGTGCAGGATCGTGCGGTTCTGCGCGTGCGCCTCGGAGAGCCAGGGCTCGATGTAGCCCCGGCGCACCTTGGCAAAGAACCAATCGAGGTCGAGGCACACCGACGGCGAGTGGAGGTCGGCCACGAGCGGCGCTACCGTGGTCTTGCCACAACCGGGTGAGCCGGTGAGGAGGAGGACGGGGGCCGGCGGAGCGTCCACCTGCCAAACCCTTCCATAACATGGCTCAGGACGCGAGTCCCTACGCGTGCCGCACATCGTTCGACCCGGAGGCGCATCATGCCGACGCTGTTCGAGGCCGCCGGCGGTGAGGAGGGCATTCACCGCCTGGAGGACATCTTCTATGCGAGCGTCCTCGCCGACCCGCTGCTCCAGCCGCTCTTCGGCGCGGGCCAGGCGAAGCACGTCGAGCACCTGACGTGGTTCACCGCCGAGTCGTTCGGCGGGCCCGACCGCTTCAGCGAGGAGCTCGGCTTCCGCCATCTCATCGACGTGCACCGCGGGCTGCGCATCACCGAGGAGCAGCGGCAGCGCTTCGTCGACCTCTACGCCGACGCGCTCGACACCGCCGGCCTGCCGACCGACGAGGAGTTCCGCACGGCCGTGCTCGAGCACGTCGAGTTCGGCACGCGGGTCGCCATGCAGAACTCGAACGCCACGACCGAGGAGGAGCTGCACCCGCTGCGTGAGGTCCCGCGCTGGACTTGGGCTGGAGACGACTCCGCCGCGGGTTGAGCTCTAGGTCCCCGACGCCATTCCCACCACCGGCTTGTTCAACGGCGTGCCGCCCGCAGAGCCGCTGAATCCGGCGTCGCCGTAATTGAAGATGCCGCCGTCCGAGGCCACGAGCCAGTAGCCCGCGCCATCCGACGTGGCTGCCATCCCGACGACAGGTTTGTTCAGCGACGTGCTGCCCGTCGAGCCGAAGAATCGTGCGTCGCCGAAGTTGAAGATGCCGCCATCCGACGCAACGAGCCAATAGCCGAGGCCGTCGGACGATGCCGCCATGCCGACGACGGGCTTGTTGAGCGGGGTGCCCCCCATGGATCCACGGAATCCAGCGTCCCCGAAGCTGAAGATGCCGCCGTCCGATGCGACGAGCCAATACCCGAGGCCATCGGGAGTCGGCGCCATTCCGACGATCGCCTTGTTGAGCGGTTGGCCGCCCATCGAGCCGTAGAAGTGTGCGTCCCCGAAGCTGAAGATGCCGCCGTCAGAGGCGATGAGCCAGTAGCCGCCGCCGTCGGGGGTCGACGCCATCCCCACGATCGGTGCGTTGAGGGGCTGGCCGCCCTGAGAACCGTGGAACCGTGCGTCCCCGAAGCTGAAGATGCCGCCGTCAGAGGCGACCAGCCAGTAGCCGCCGCCGTCGGGGGTCGACGCCATGCCCACGATCGGTGCGTTGAGAGGATTGCCGCCCTCGGATCCGTAGAACTGAGCCCCGCCGTACGTGAAGATGCCGCCGTCCGATGCCACCATCCAGTAGCCGCCGGCGGGCGACGCGACCGGCGGCGAAGGTGGGCCGGGGACACCGGCGGAGCCCGAGAAGGCGAGGACCTGGTCGAAGGCCGGAGCGAGCAGCAGCCCGTCGCCGACCGAGGGGGTCGGGAAGTCGTTGCCGTGCTCACCGAGGGCAAGCTGCTGCACCACCGCGCCCGTGGCGGGGTTGAGACTGTTGAGGTCTCCGTCGGAGATGTCCCAGATCAGCCCGCCGGCGTAAATCGGCGGCGCACCGATGCGCTCCGGCGCCTGCCATAACACGCTGAGGCCGGGTTGGGTCTGGATCGCCTCCACGCCGCTCTGGCAGGCGACGTAGACGATGGATCCCAGCACCACGTGCCCTCCGTTGGCGTTGGCATCCGTGCAGGCGGGCGCCTGAGCGACTTCGCCCCCGATGCCCCCGAGGTTCGACTGGTTGAGCAAATACGCCGTTTGCGACTTCCCGATCTGCAGCGCGAGGCCGGTGGACATCAAGGCCGGTGGTGAGGAACCGAGGTCCTGGTCGTTCGTGTTCTGTTGCGACCAGTTGCCGGGTGTGAAGAGTTGCTCGGCGCTGAGCTGGGGCGACAGTTCGATGGCGGCGTCGCTGCCGTCGTACGGCGTGTTGGGCGACCCGTTGCCGGTGCCGGCCCAGATGTTGCCCGCGTCGTCCACCTCGGGTGCGGCGCCCCCCTGCCAGACGGAGCCACTGGTGCCGTTGGGTGTGGTGTCGTAGAAGGCGGCCGCACCGCCGCCCTCGGGGACGGAGAC
>DATDIE010000278.1:0-2005 GCA_036521235.1 Acidimicrobiales bacterium
CCGCGCACGCTCGCGGGATGGCCGAGCAACGGGAACGGCAGCGGCAGGCTGTTGTTGGCCGACAGCCCGTTGTCGATCTGCAGGTACCCCGAGCCGTCGGCGCGAGTCAGCGCGGTCGCCAGCTGCTCGTGTGCGGCGACCAGCCCGGCGTCGCCTGAGATCTCGCCGGTGGCGCTCTGGCCGCCGGTCGAGTTGAACAGCAGCGCGGCCAGAGACGCGCCGGTGTCGTCGATCATCAGCGCCGGGTACCCCCCAAGGCACTGCCGGGCGTAGGCCTGAAACCACGCGCGGACCGCCTGCGTGGTCTGGTCGAGCAGGGTCCCGCCCCCGCCGGCCGTGGTGGTCACCCGGTTCTGCGGGCTCGGGGTGGTGGTACCGGGGACGTGCAGCCACCAGCTCTCGGGCTCATCCGGGGAAACGCTCGGGTTGCACGCGCCGAGCATGGGGCTGGCGGTGGCTCGGTAGCTCCAGTTGGGCTCCACGTAGGCGACCGGCGTGCAGTAGGTCACCCCGCCCTGGCTGCAGTCGGTGAGGGCCTTGCGCGTGAGGGACTCGGGGCCGCAGTTGCTCTCGGCGTAGGTCAGCCAGCGATCCACGAGGGCCGGCGACGCGCCCCGGCCTCCGTTGCAGACGCTCTGAACGGTCGCGTCATCGTAGGCCCAGGTGGGCACGTGTCGGGTGGCGATCGTCGTCGGAGCCGTGGCGGCGCAACCGGAGAGCAGGGCCGCCACGGACGCAGCGACGATGGCGAGGGCCGACGATCCCCGCAGGCGCCCTATGGCGCTCGGACGACCTCCGGCGCGAGCTGGTCGGCGGCTTCCCGCTCGGCCAGCACGCCGTGCCGGCGCACCGCGTTGGACAGCGCGCGAACGTACGCGCGGGCCCCGGCCTCGAGGATGTCCGTCGACACGCCCTGGCCGGCGCCGGTGACGCCGCCGACCTCCAGCACGACCGAGGTCTCGCCCAAGGCGTCCTGGCCACCGGTCACCGCGTCGACCCGGAACTCCCGGAGCCGGGCATCGACCTTGGTGGCCGTGTTGATGGCGTGGAAGATGGCGTCGACGGGGCCGTCGCCGGTGAACGAACCGACCAGCTCCTCGCCATCGGGACCGCGGACCCCGACGGTGGCATGCGGCGGGCGGCGGCTGGACGCCTCCACGTCGAACCACTCCAGGGTGTAGCCCGCGATCTCCTGGCGCAGCTCGTCGGTGACCAGCGCCTCCAGGTCCATCGCGGTCACCTGCTTCTTCTTGTCCGCGATCTCCTTGAAACGCTTGAACGCGGTGTTCAGGTCGTGACCCTGCAGCTCGAAGCCCAGCTCGGCCAGGGCGTCCGCCAGCGCGTGGCGGCCGGAGTGCTTGCCGAGGACGATGGAGTTGGCGTCGAGCCCGACCGTGGTCGCGTCCATGATCTCGTAGGTGGTGCGCTCCTTGAGGACGCCGTCCTGGTGGATGCCGGATTCGTGGGCGAAGGCGTTGCGGCCCACGATCGCCTTGTTCGGCTGCACGGCGTAGCCGGTCATGCGCGACACCATGCGGCTCGTGCGGGCGATCTCTCGGGTCGCCGCGCCGGTGTGGAGGCCGATGTCGGCCTGGCGCGTGTGCAACAGCATGATGATCTCCTCGAGCGCGGCGTTGCCGGCCCGCTCACCGATGCCGTTGATCGCCGCCTCGACCTGGCGGGCGCCCGCCTGCAGGCCGGCGAACGAGTTGGCGACGGCGAGCCCGAGGTCGTCATGGCAGTGCACGGAGAGCACGACGTCGTGGAGATCGGGGACCGCGTCGTAGAGCCCGCGCAGGAATGCCGCGTACTCGTGGGGCATCGTGTACCCGACCGTGTCGGGAATGTTGATCGTCGTCGCGCCCTCGTCGATGGCGATCTGGCACACCTCGGCGGTGAACTCGAGCTCCGCCCGCGTCGCGTCCATCGGCGAGAACTCGACGTCGTCCAGATACTGCTTCGCGTGCGCGACCGCGGCGCGGGCCTGGCCCTTGACGTCCTCGCG
>DATDIE010000279.1:0-10099 GCA_036521235.1 Acidimicrobiales bacterium
GCCAGCTCGCCCTGGTACTCCATGTCGATGCCGTCGGGCAGCCCGTCGTGGAGGCCGACGAAGAAGCGGCCGAGCTGCTCGGCCAGGCCCATGAAGCCGCGCACGACGTCGGTGACGTCACGCGCCGCGACGTTCACCGCGTAGGGCACGAAGTCGCCGGCCAGCGCGAGCAGCACCTGCTCGGCGATGGTGACGCCGGCCTTGTCCTGCGCCTCCTCGGTCGACGCCCCGAGATGCGGCGACACCACCACTCCCGGCAACTCGAACAGTGGCGAATCGGTGCAGGGCTCCTTCTCGAACACGTCGAGCCCTGCGCCCGCGACCACACCGTCGCGGATCGCCTCCGCCAGCGCGTCCTCGTCGACGATGCCGCCCCGCGCCGTGTTGACGATGCGGATGCCCGGCTTGGCCTTGGCCAGGAGGTCGCGCCCGAACAGCCCGATGGTCTCGGGCGTCTTGGGCGTGTGGATGGAGACGAAGTCGGCCTCGGCCGGGCCGGCTCGCTCGTCGCGCAGCGCGCCCACGCCTTCGGCATGGAGCTCATCGGCTTCGACCCCTTCGTCTCCCAGGACCGGGCGCGGGCCATGGGGGTGCGCTTGGTGAGCATCGAGGAACTGGTGGGCGAGGCGGACTTCGTCTCGATCCACACCCCGAAGACCCCCGAGACCATGGGGCTCTTCGGGCGCGACCTGCTGGCCAAAGCGAAGCCGGGCATCCGCATCGTCAACACGGCGCGCGGCGGCATCGTAGACGAGGAAGCGCTGGCCGACGCCATCCGCGGCGGCATCGTCGCCGGCGTGGGGCTCGACGTGTTCGCCAAGGAGCCGGAGACGGAGTCGCCGCTCTTCGGGCTGCCGGGCGTGGTGGTCTCGCCGCATCTCGGTGCGTCGACCGAGGAGGCGCAGGACAAGGCCGGGGTCACCATCGCCGAGCAGGTGCTGCTGGCGCTGGCGGGCGACTTCGTGCCCTACGCGGTGAACGTCGCCGCCCGCGACGTCACCGACACCGTGCGGACCTTCATGGGGCTGGCCGAGCAACTCGGACGCTTTTTCGTCGGGCTGCACGACGGGCTGCCGGACGCCATCGACATCGAGTTCGAGGGCGAGTTGGCATCCGAGAGCACCGGCATCCTCACGCTCTCGGTGCTCAAGGGCATCTTCGGCGGCTCGACCGAGGAGCCGGTGTCGTACGTCAACGCGCCGCAACTGGCCGAGCAGCGAGGGCTCAAGGTCCGCGAGTCGTCCACCGCGACGTCCCAGGACTACAAGTCACTGATCACGCTGCGCTCGGGCTCGCACAACGTCGCCGGCACGCTGATCACCGCCGGGTTGCACACCGAGCCGCGCATCGTCGTCGTCGACGAGCACGTGGTCGAGGTGCCGCCGTCGGAGCACATGCTCGTGGTCCGTAACGACGACCGCCCCGGCGTGATCGGCATCGTGGGGACGGCGCTGGGCAAGGCCGGCGTATCCATCTCGTCCATGGCGGTCGGGCCCAGCCCGGAGACGTCGACCGCGATGATGGTGATCTCGACGACGACGCCGGCTTCCGACGCGGTGATCGAACAGATGCGCGGTGACGAGGGGATCCTCGAGCTGCACCGCGTCACGCTCTGAGCGCACCGGGCCCGCCGCACGAGGCCGTGCGCATCGCGGTGGAGGACCCGGCGGCACCCGACGTGCACGCGCTGCTCGAACAGCATCTCGACGAGATGCGCGCCGTGTCCCCCCCCGAGAGCTGTCACGCCCTGGACCTCGAAGGCTTGCGGGCGGAGGCGGTCACGTTCTGGACGGCGCGCCGCGACGGCGACGCCACGCTGCTCGGGTGCGGCGCGCTTCTCGAGCTCTCCGCCGACGAGGGCGAGATCAAGTCGATGCGCACGGCTCCGGCGGCACGCCGCGCCGGGGTGGCGGCGGTGCTCCTGCGCACGATCATGAACGAGGCGCAGCGACGTGGCTACGGCCGGCTGAGCCTCGAGACGGGCACCCAGGACTTCTTCGTCCCCGCCCGTGAGCTGTACGCCCGCCACGGCTTCGCCGCGTGCGCTCCCTTCGGGAGTTACGTCGACGACCCCAACAGCGTGTTCATGTCGCGGCCGCTGCCCTGAACTGGCGGCCGGGCGCGTTCAGCCGTTGGCCGGCTTGCGCGGCACCTCGGGCCACGTGTCGAGGCTGCCGATGACGGGCTCGTCCCCGTGGAGCGCGCGCCGGGGCGCGCGGTCCAACAGCACGGAGCGCACGATGGCGATCACGGCGACGAGGAGGGCCACCCGAACGAGGGTCCACAGCAGTCGGAGCATGCGACCACGGTAGCGTCGCCGGGCATGGCCACCCTCCAGAGCGCCGCCCCGATCTTTCCCACGTCCGACCTCACGGTCATGCGATCCCACTACGAGGCACTGGGGTTCGACGTGGTCGTCCACGCCGGCGGCTACGCCACGGCGGCCCGCGACGCCGTGCGCATCCACTTCCGCCACGTGCCTCTCGCGCCCCAAGATGCCGAGCCGTTCGCACCCGGCGCCGCCTACCTCGCGGCCGACGACGCCGACGCACTGCACGCCGAGTGGCGCCGCGCAGGCGTAGGCGAGACGACGGACCTCTTCGACCCTGGGTTCGGCGTGTGGGAGGCGGCGCACACGGATCCCGACGGCAATCTGCTCCGGTTCGGCTCGCCGATCGTCAACCCGGGGTCCCGTCCCGCACCCGCTTGACGCTGCCCGCCCGAATTTGGGTACAATTGGCGGCGAAATGACGGTGAAGCCCTCGATCTACGTCCTGCTGCTTACCTGACGGCGAACGCCACAACGCGTTCGCCGGCAACCTCCTGCGCCATACGGCCAGGGGGTTTTTTCTTTGGCCGGCAGGGCCACAGACCGAAGCAAACCACCAGACCAACCGAACCAACCACACCGACCACACCGAACGAGAAGGGACACGACCGTGACGACCGAGGCGCAGAAAGGGGATGGTGGCGACGTGAGCATCGATCGGGGTCACCAGCACCTGGCCTTGGCCATGCCGTGTGACCCGATGGTGTCACCGATGCCGTGGGGCAAGTACCGCTCGCACGCCCCCCTCCAACTGCACGACCGCACCTGGCCCGACCGCGAGTTCACCCAGGCGCCGCGCTGGGCCAGCGTCGACCTGCGCGACGGCAATCAGGCCCTCATCGACCCGATGGACTCCGAGCGCAAGCTCGCGCTGTTCCAGACGCTGGTCGACGTCGGGTTCAAGGAGATCGAGGTCGGGTTCCCGAGCGCCAGCCAGACCGACTTCGACTTCCAGCGCCTCATCATCGACGAGCAGCTCGTCCCCGAGGACGTCGAGATCCAGGTGCTCACGCAGTGCCGGGCGGAGCTGATCGAGCGCACCTTCGAGTCCCTCCAGGGGGCGCACCGCGCCTGCGTGCACTTCTACAACTCGGTGTCGGAACTCCAGCGACGCGTCGTCTTCGGGCTCGACAAGTTGGGCATCATCGACATCGCGGTCCAGGCGGCCGTCCTGTGCAAGCAGTATGAGAAGCCGCTCACGGATAACGGGACGATCCTGCGCTACGAGTACTCGCCCGAGAGCTTCACCGGGACCGAGCCCGACTTCGCGGTCGAGATCTGCGAGGCCGTCATGGACGTCATCGGGCCGACGCCAGAGAACCCGATGATCCTGAACCTTCCGGCCACGGTCGAGATGTACAGCCCCAACGTGTACGCCGACGTGATCGAGTGGTTCGGCCGCACCATCAAGAACCGCGACGCCATCATCCTCAGCCTGCACCCGCACAACGACCGCGGCACCGCCGTCGCCGCGGCGGAGCTCGCGGTCCTCGCCGGCGCCGACCGCATCGAGGGCACGCTGTTCGGCAACGGCGAGCGAACCGGCAACGTCGACGTGGTGACCCTCGCCATGAACCTGTTCTCCCAGGGCATCGACCCGGCGCTCGACTTCTCCGACATCGAGAAGGTAAGGCGCACGGCCGAGTACGCCACCCGCCTGCCCGTCCACCCGCGGCACCCCTACGCCGGGGACCTCGTGTACACCGCGTTCTCCGGCTCGCACCAAGATGCGATCAAGAAGGGCATGGCCGCCATCGGCCGGGACTACGACGAGTGGGAGGTCCCGTACCTGCCCATCGACCCCAAGCACACGGGCCGCACGTACGAGGCCATCATCCAGGTCAACAGCCAGTCGGGCAAGGGCGGAGTGGCGTACGTCATGGACACCGACCACGGCCTCGACCTGCCGCGGCGACTGCAGGTCGAATTCTCCAAGCGAGTCCAGGAGATCACCGAGAAGAGCGGCACGGTCATCGGCTCGGGCCAGATGCGCGACGTGTTCGAGGAGATGTACCTGCCCGAGGACGCCGGCCTGCGCCTCATGACGAGCGAGGTCTCGACCGGCAAGGGCCGCACGAGCGTCACGGCGCAGCTGCTCGTCGACGGGGAGCACCGCACGGTGACCGGCGAGGGCAACGGGCCGATCGACGCATTGGTCGCCGCGCTCAAGGCCGACCTGGGTATCGTGCTGGAGGTGAAGGACTACTCCGAGCACGCGCTGACCGAGGGCTCGGGTGCCTCGGCCGTGGCGTACGTCGAGTGCGAGGGCGCCGACGGCACGACGTGGTGGGGCGTCGGGCGCGACTCGTCCATCCTCGATGCGTCGCTCAGCGCCATCGTCTCCGCGGCGAACAGGGCCCGCACCGGGTGATCCGCCCGGCGGTCGAGGCGGACGTCGGTGAGCTCGTGGCGATGATCCGCGAGCTGGCCGAGTACGAGCAGCTCTCCGATCAGTGCGCCATCACCGAGGACGCCCTCACGCGCACGCTCTTCGGCCCCGACGCCATCATCCACGACTCGGTGGTCGAGGACGGCAACGGCGGGCTGGCCGGCCATGCACTGTGGTACCGCACGTTCTCGACGTTCCTCGGCAAGACCGGCATCTGGCTCGAGGACCTCTACGTCCGCCCCGAGAACCGCCGCCAGGGTCACGCCTCCGCGCTCGTCCAACACCTACGTGCGCAGACCGACGGGCGCCTCGAGTGGGAAGTGCTCGAGTGGAACCAGCCGGCGATGGACTTCTACCAGGGCCTCGGCGCGCGGCCTATGGCGGGCTGGACGCGCTATCGCTGGTACGAGGGGTAGCCGACCGCCCCGAACCGCCGGACCGATCCCGGCGGCCTCAGGCGTCCCGGGTCGCCATCCGCCACGCCCCGATGGCGGTCCAGAAGACGATCCAGCCGACGACGACCAGAGACGCCGCCAGGGTCGACTCCGGGATCAGCGCGTGGAGACCATCCCCACCGCCCCCGCCGGGCCCCCCGCCGCCGAAGCCGTACGGGAGGCCACCCGGCTCGAGGTGCGCCATAGCGACGCCGACGATGCCTCGCTCGAAGTTGATCAGGTCCGTGATGACGTTGCGGCTGAAGATCGGCGTCAGGATCAGCTCGAGGACGATCAGCAGGACGATCGGGACGATGCGCTGTCCGATCAGCGAGGCCAGCCCGAGACCGACGATGAACCCGATGGTCGCCTCGAGGGCGATCCACAGCCCGACGTCGACCATCAGCGTGATGGACGGGGAGAGGAAGTTGGCGTGGTAGTCGGCGTAGTCCTGGTTGGCCACCGAAACGGCGAAGGCCCGTATCTCGGCCTGCGAGACGTGGGCCGGGACGGTGATCGTGCCCCCGCCCTTCGTCTGGATCACCGACCCCGGCGGCGGCCCGCTCGTCTGCCCGTTGCCACACGGCACGCTCGGTGGCGCGTTGTTCAGGCCCTCGCCACCGTGAAAGTTGAAGTTGCAGATCACCTCGTCGGCGTGCGCGGCGGCCCACGAGTCGAGCGCCGGCTGCGAGAGCCCGGCCGGCACGTTGGCCCCGTCGTAGTTGAGCTGCGTCGGCGCGGCGAAGACGCACACCGCGCACACGATCGTGTAGCCGACCGCCACGATGCCGATGACGATGGCCAGGCCGGCCGGTATCCGGGCGAAGTAGAGAGCCACCCGGGAGCGGCCGGTGATCACCAGGTGGCGGAACATCCCCTCGGTGAGGTCGACCGATCCGGCCGTGGAGCCGACGACGGCGGCGACGATGAACCCGAAGATGAACATGAAGCCGGCCACCAGGTCGGTGAAGATGCTGTAGCCGCCGGCCGGCCCGAACGACTTGGGGTCGACGGCGTGAGACACGAGGCGCACGCCGAGGAAGATGACCGGGATGCCGATGTTGACGGCGATCAGGGCGATCATCAACCCTCGCCGCCGCCGCAGCTCCATGAACCGCGTGGTGATCATTCCCCACGTCGGGATCCACGAGCCCCGGTGATCGCGCCGCGACGTGGCCGGGCCGGCGGCGGGGATCGGCCCCGGAGCGGGGGCGCCGACGTCGGAGACCGTCGTCATTGCTCCTCCCCGAGCCGGCTCGTCACCTGCAAGAACCACGCTTCGAGCGACGCCTGGATGTGTTGGAGCCGATAGACGGAGATCCCGCCCTCGACCAGCAGGCGGTTGATCTCGGCGATGGCGTCGCGTTCGGTGCCCTCGGGCAGTGAGATGGCGAGCCCGTCGGCGCCCGTCTGCACGTGGGTGCCGAACGCCGTCCCCCCGAGCAGCCCCGCCGCCCGGTTGGGGTCGGAGCATTCGATCTGCACCTCGAACGAGGACCCGGCGAGCAGCTGGGAGATCGGACCCTGTCGGATCACCGTGCCGCGGTCCACGATGGCGACGGCGTCGCACGTGCGTTCGACCTCGTCGAGGAGATGGGACGACAACACGACGGTGCGACCTTCGGCGACGAGTGACTTGATCATGTCGCGCATGTCGAGCATGCCGCCCGGGTCCAGGCCGTTCATCGGCTCGTCGAGGATGAGCAGCTGCGGGTCACCCAGCAGGCAGGCGGCGACGCCGAGTCGTTGGCGCATGCCCATGGAATACTTCGACACCTTGTCGTCGGCGCGGTGCAGGATGCCGACGCGTTCGAGCGCCGGGTCGATGCGATCCTTGGCGGCACGTTCGCGCGCCGCGGCCAGGATCTGCAGGTTCTGGCGTCCGGACAGATGACCGTGGAAGCGGGGTTCGTCGACGATGGCGCCGACCCGGGCCAGGGCGAGGTCACGGTGGCGGGGCACCTTGTGGCCGAGCAGGAACATCGAGCCGGCGTCCGCATGGGTCAGACCGAGAAGGACGCGGATCAGTGTGGTCTTGCCCGCTCCGTTGGGTCCGAGGTAGCCAAAAGCGCAACCCCGCGGGACCAGCAACTCCACGTCGTTCACGGCGACGTTCTCGCCGAATCGCTTGGTCAGCCCGTGCGTCTCGACCGCCCACTCGCCGTCACCCCGCGTCGGCGCGTCTGCAACGAGGGTCACGCGGGGTCCCGCCTCAAGTTCGAGAACATACCGGGTATGTAATCAGTACGGAGGAACCGTTTCCAGTCAGGAATGACCCTGACGCGCTGAGGGACATCCCCCATCGACGCCGACGCGCGGCGCGCCACACTGGTGCTAGCCATACCCTCCGCTCGGGATGTACGGCGACGGCGGGCCGTCCATACCGCGCACCATGACGGGCCCGTACGGCTGCAGCTCGATACCGGCTTCGACCACCACGCGGATCGCCCACTGCTGGGCGGAGGTGAGCCAGTTGATCTCGATCGTCTCGCCCGCGGGCGCCTCCGCCAGCATCGCCTTCAGCACGCGCGTCGCAGACTCCTCGTCGTGCGCGCCCAGCGTCACGACGCGATCGTCGGTGGCCACCGCGTAGCCCCGCTCCGCGTCGAGCAACAACCGGGTCCCCGGCTGCGTCAACATCGAGACGATGTCGGGGGTGCGCGCCGAGCCGCGTACCTTGCGGTCGATGGCGGTCACCACCGCCAGCTCGCGCTCGGTGACCTGGTCGGGCTCGAGGCGGACGACGTCGCCCGGTCGTTCCACGGCGCCCGGGCGCATGGCGCCCCAGGCGGCGACGACCGGATGGAGGACGAAGCCGAAGCTGCTGTACAGCGCCATCGCCTTGGGGTCCCGCGAGCACTGGATCGTCCCCGGGCTGTGCGGATCGCCATAGGAAAGCGCCCGTCGCAACAGCTCGCGACCCATGCCGCGCCCTTGGACCTGGGGCAGCATGCCCAGCTGCGAGAGCATCCAGTAGTCCTCGCGCACGAAGGACTGCGACATCCCGACCACGGTGCCGTCGTCGCCCTCTGCGACCCAAGAGCCGGCCGGGTCGGTCGAGAGAAAATGGCGGGTGCGGTCCTGGCGCCGCCGCTCGTCGGCGATGGTGTTGCCCGTCACAGGCAGGGAGTGGCGCGCCAGCATGGCGATGAAACCCGTGTCGAACGCGGCGACGGCGGCCGGGACGTCGGCCTCGGTCATCGGGCGGAACGTGACCATCGCGCCTACGCGGAGGGGAGAAAGGCGGGGCGCCGTCGCTCGAAGGCGGTGATGTCCTCCTCGTAGCGCAGCGAGAGCCCGATGTCGTCCCACCCGTTGAGCAGTCGCTCGCGGGTGAACTCGTCGAGCGGGAAGGTGCCGGTCAGCCCGACCGCCGGCGCCTCGATCGTGCCCCGGGCCACGTCGATCGTGATCTCGAGCGTGGGATCCTTTTCGACCGCGTCCAGCAATTGGCGGTCGAGGTCCTCGGTGACCTGCACCGGCAACAGGCCCTGCTTCGTGCAGTTGTTGCGGAAGATGTCGGCGAAGCGCGACGAGACGACGGCCTGGAAGCCGTAGTCCATCAGCGCCCAGACGGCGTGCTCCCGGGACGACCCCGTGCCGAAGTTGTGCCCGGCGACCAGAATCGTGGCGCCGGCGAACTCGGGCTTGTTGAACACGAAGTCGCGGTCGTCCCGCCACTCCGAGAACAACCCGGCACCGAACCCCGTGCGCTCGACCCGCTTCAGCCAGTCGGAGGGGATGATCTGGTCGGTGTCGACGTCCGTGCGATCGAGGGGCACGGCCCGGCCGCTGACGATGACGACGGGTTCCATCAGGCGAGGTCCTCCGGGGTGGCGAACGTGCCGGCCACGGCGGTCGCCGCCGCCACGGCCGGGGAGACGAGATGCGTGCGGCCGCCGCGCCCCTGGCGGCCCTCGAAGTTGCGGTTCGAGGTGGAGGCGCAGCGCTCGCCGACGGCGAGCTTGTCCGGGTTCATGGCCAGGCACATCGAGCAGCCCGGCTCGCGCCACTCGAAGCCGGCGGCCTTGAACACCTCGTCGAGCCCCTCGGCCTCGGCCTGCACCTTGACCCGGTGCGAGCCCGGCACGGCCAGCGCCCTCACCCCGTCACGCACCTGGCGGCCGCGCAGCACGTCCGCCGCGGCCCGGAAGTCCTCGATCCGCGCGTTCGTGCAACTGCCCAGGAAGACGGTGTCGACCGCGATGTGCCGCATCGGCGTCCCCGCGGTCAGCCCCATGTACGCCAGGGCGCGGGCGGCGGCCTCGCGGTCGCCGGGGTCGCCCATCGTCTCGGGGTCCGGGACCGAGCCGCTGATCGGCGTGACCTGCGCAGGGTTCGTGCCCCACGTGACGTGCGGCGTGATGAGCGCGGCGTCGATGAAGACCTCCTTTTCGAAGGTCGCCCCGTCGTCGGTGGGCAGCGTGCGCCAGTACGCCACCGCCTCGTCCCACGCCTGACCGCTCGGTGCACGGTCGCGCCCCTTCACGTACTCGAACGTGGTCTCGTCCGGCGCCACCAGCCCGGCCCGGGCGCCCCCCTCGATCGACATGTTGCACAGCGTCATCCGGCCTTCCATCGAGAGGCCCCGGATGGCCGAGCCCCGGTACTCGATGACGTGGCCGTTGCCACCGCCGGTGCCGATGGTGCCGATGACGGCGAGCGCCACGTCCTTCGCCGTGACGCCGGGGGCCAGCTCGCCCTCGACCGTCACCGCCATCGTCTTCGGCCGCACCTGGGGCAGTGTCTGCGTGGCCAGCACGTGCTCGACCTCGCTCGTGCCGATCCCGAAGGCGAGCGCGCCGAAGGCACCGTGCGTCGAGGTGTGGCTGTCGCCGCACACGATGGTCATGCCAGGCTGGCTCCAGCCCTGCTCGGGCCCGATGATGTGCACGATGCCCTGGTTGGCGTTCCCCATCGGGTAGCACGTGATGCCGAACTCGGCCG
>DATDIE010000280.1:0-2306 GCA_036521235.1 Acidimicrobiales bacterium
AGCCGGCGCGAGCCCGAGACGAAGTCGGCGTCGCCGTCGAGGATCGGCTGCACGACCCGGCCGAGCTCCTCGGGCTCATACTGGCCGTCGGCGTCGATCGTGGCGATGATCTGGGCACCGCGGGCGCGAGCCAGCCAGTAGCCCAGGCGCAGGGCCGCGCCCTGGCCGCGATTCACGGGGACATCGCAGACCAGCGCGCCGGCCGTCCGGGCCTGCTCGGCGGTCGCGTCCTTGGCGCCGTCAACCACGACGATCACCTCCGTGGCGAGGCCGGCGGCCTCGGACGGGATCTCCGCGACGACCTCGGCGACGGTCGGCTCCTCGTTGTAGGCCGGGATCACGATCGCCAGCGGCGACCCGACGTTGGGCGGATGGGCGGTGAGGAACGACCGCGCGGCGTCGCGCTCGCCAGGCTCGAGCCGGGCAAGCTCGACCTCGACCGCGAACTCCTCCGACGGGGCCAAGCTCACTTCGAACCCCCGGTCGTACCGGGGACCCCGACGGCGCCCGAGCCCGCGGCAACGGCGTCGAGGTCGATCTTGGACCACTCGTCCCACACCCCCACCAGACCTTCCTCGAAGCTGGCATACCGAGGCGTCCAACCCAAGGACCGGGCGTGGGTGTGATCGACGATCACGGCGGGCATCTCGCCCTGCTTGGCAGGACCGTGGCGCACCGAGACCTCGGCCCCGGTCACGTCGCGGACGGCGTCGACCACCTCGAGCACGGACAGAGATCGGCCGGCTCCGATCACGACCGGGCCACTCCACTGCTCGTTGACGAGCGCAAGGCGCATCGCGGCGACAACGTCGTGAGCGTGGACATAATCGCGGACCTGCTGCCCGTCGCCGTAGATCTCAAACGTCCCACCCAGGCGGATCGCCCGCATCAGCCGGGCGACGATGCTGTCCTTGGCCTGCATCCCGGGTCCATAGACGTTGGTCAGCCTCACGGCCGTGCAGCGCACGCCGTAGGACGCAGTGTAGGCGGACATCAACATCTCGCCGGCGGCCTTCGTCGAGCCGTACGGCGTCAGCGGTCGCAGCCGATCGGCCTCGGTGATCGCCGGGGAGTCCATCGGACCGACGACCGCGTTGGTCGAGGCGAACGCCAGCGAGCCCACGCCAGCGGCCCGAGCCGCCTCGAGCAGCCCCGTGGTCCCGATGACGTTGGTGCGATAGGTCAGCTCGGGGTGCTCGAGTGAACGCAGCACCGAGGTGATCGCGGCCAGGTGGACGACCGAGTCAAAGCCGCCCTCAAACGCGGCGTCGAGCAGCTCGCGGTCGGCGATGTCGCCCTGGATGAGGTCGACCGTCGGGTCCGGGTGGGGCTGCAGGTCGACGACGCGCACCCGCGCGCCGGCGTCCGACAGCTCGGACACCACGTGCCGGCCGATGAATCCAGAACCTCCCGTTACCAGGACCCGGCGCCCGCTCAGGCCCTCCCCTGCAGCCGAGCTCACGTCTGGGCGAGCGTGCCGGCCTGGGTGGGGAGTTCGCTAGACGTCTCGCGCCAGCGCACGGTCGGCATCACGGCCTGCGCGTCAACGCGGTCCTTATGGCGCTCGACGACGTCGAACAGCTGGTCGATCAGCGTTGTCGACAACAGCGTCGGCTTCAGGCCGAGGCCCTCGAGCGCGGTGTGCGTGACGTTGTAGTAGTGGTCGTAGAGCTCGACGCGCGGATTGTCGACGTGCTCGATCGAGGCCTCGCCCGGGAACTCGCGGGCGATCGTCTCGGCGATCTCCTTGATCGACATCGACTCGGTCATCTGGTTGAACACGCGGAACTCGCCGCGGTCGGCGGGGTTCTCGGACGCCAGCCGGATGCACTCGACGGTGTCGACGAGGTTGATCAGGCCGCGGGTCTGCGAGCCGTTGCCGTAGACCGTCAGCGGATGCCCGAGCACCGCCTGGATCGTCATCCGGTTCAGCACGGTGCCGAACACCCCGTCGTAGTCGAAGCGGGTGGCCAGGCGTGAGTCGAGCTTGGTGTGCTCGGTCTCCGAGCCGTACACGACGCCCTGGTTGAGGTCGGTGGCGCGCATGCCCCAGATGCGACAGCCGAACTCGATGTTCGTGCTGTCGTGGACCTTCGAACAGTGGTAGAAGGAGCCCGGGCGCTTGGGGAAGAGCATCCGGTCCTTGCGACCCTTGTGCTCGACCTCGATCCACCCCTCCTCGATGTCGATGTTCGGGGTGCCGTACTCGCCCATGGTCCCCAGCTTGACCAGGTGGATGTCCCGGTCCTGCTCGGCGATGGCATAGAGGAGGTTGAGGGTGCCGGCCACATTGTTGACCTGCGTAT
>DATDIE010000281.1:0-5942 GCA_036521235.1 Acidimicrobiales bacterium
GATGACGCCGACCGCCACCGTGCCGATCACCGCCGCCCCCACGGCGATGCTGACCGGCAGCAGGGTGCGCAGGTACAGGTCCGCCAACGCGTCCACGTCGTCGATGGCCCGCGCCAACAGATCGCCGCTGCGCCAGCCGGCCAGCCCCGCGGGCACCCGCGGCGAGAGCCGGTCGTAGAGCCAGACGCGCCAGCGGGTCAGGGCGCGCAACGCGGCGTCATGGCCGACGAGGCGCTCGGCGTAGCGCAGCGGGCCGCGCAAGAAGGCGAGCACCTCGACGGCGGCGAGGATCCCGACGATGGCGCCGAGGCCCGGGCGCAACGCGGCGCGGCCGACGACGTAGCCCGACCCGGCAAGGAGCCCGATGGTCGCCGCGGCCGAGGCCAGGCCGAGCAGGCCGGCGCCGGCCAACCTGGCGTACGGCGTGCCGGGCTCGGCGAGGGCGCGCCGCAACGAGCCCCGCGGGCCGCTCACGACGGCACCGCCAGCGCGGGCGCGGCGCTGAGCGCGACGACCGCGTCGAAGTGCGAGAAGAGGACGGGCTCGTGGGCCGCCACGACCACGGTACGGCCGGCCACCCACGGCTCGATGGCGGGAGCGAGTCGCGCCACCGTGGGCGGGTCGAGCGAGGCCGTCGGCTCATCGAGCAGGAGCACGGGGGCCGGACGGAGCAGCGTCCTCGCCAAGGCGACGCGCTGGCGCTCGCCCGCGCTCAGCGTCAGCCCGTCGTGGCCGACGACCGTCGCCAGCCCGGCCGGCAGCCCGGCCACGAGCTCGGACAGACCGACGGCGGCGAGCACGGCGCGCAGCTCGTCCTCGCCGGCGCCCGGCGCGCCGAGGCGGAGGTTCTCCGCCAGCGTCGCGTTGAACAGATGGGGGCGTTGGGGGAGCCAGGAGAAGTGGGTGCGCCACCGCGCCACGTCCGGGCCGCGGACGTCGCCGCCGACCGCCATGGTGCCGCCGTCCGGATCGACGAAGCCCAACAGTGCGGCGAGCACCGTCGATTTGCCCGAGCCCGACGGGCCCGTCAGGGCGATGCGGGCGCCGGCCTCGGCGCGGAGGGAGAAAGAGGACACCGCGGGGCGGTCGCGGTGGGCGTACTCGACGCTCAGCCCGGTGACGGCGAGAGCACCAGGTGCGACGCCACCCGCGGCAGCGTCGGCCGCGTCACCACTCGGAGCGGGCGTCGCGAGCACCTCGAGCACCCGCTCCGCCGCGGCCTGCCCTTCGGTACTGGAGTGAAACTCCGCGCCGGCCCGGCGCAGCGGGACGAAGATCTCGGGCGCGACGAGCAGCACCGCCATCGCCGTCTCGAGGCCGAGCTGGCCCCACAGCAGGCGTAGCCCGAGGACCATGGCGACGAAGCCCACGCCGAACCCGGCGATCATGTCCATGGACAACGCGGACAGGAAGGCGACGCGCAGCGTCCGCATGGTGGCCGAGCGCACGCCATCGGTCGCCGCTTCGACCTCGCGTCGCCCCTGCGCCTCGCGCCCGAAGGCGCGCAGAGTCGGCAGCCCCTCCACGAGCTGCAGGAACCGCCCGGCGAGCGACGAGAGGCGGCGCCACTGCCGTTCGGCCCGCCGGGTCGCCTCGCGCCCGAAGTAGATCATCGTCAACGGCACCGCCAGCACGAGCGCGATCACGACGACGAACGACAACCAGTCCTGCGTGGCGACCCAGACCAACAGGAGGAACGGGATCACCGCCGCCGCGGCGGCCTGGGGGAGGTAGCGCGCGTAGTAGGCGTGGAGCGAGCGCAGGCCGCGCGTCGCGGTGAGCGAGAGCTCGCCCGTGCGCTCGTCGGCCAGCCAGCCCGGCCCGAGGTCGAGCGCGTGACGCAGGAGGTCGCGCCGCAGCCGGTCCACCACGCGGTCGGCCGCACCCAGGGCGGCGAGATCTCCCGCTGCGTGTAACACGGCGCGGACAACGAGGGCGACGCCGACAAGGACGAGCGCGCCGGTCACATCGCCGAGGGGGGCGTGGTGAAGGAGGGAGCGGTCGACGACGTGGGCGAGCGCCACCGCGCCGACGACGACCGCCACGGCGCTCAGGGCGGAGAGGAGCAGCCCCACCCCGGCCACCTGTCGCAGGCCGGGGACTCGGGCCGCGAGAGCCGGGTCGACCAGGCGGGGCCGGCTCGGCCGGGGGGACGGGGCGTTCACAGTCGAAATGTCGTGTCCTTCACCTTGACCGCCCGTCCGATGAGGCCCTCGGCGATGGCGAAGCGGGCGGTCTCTGCATCTTCGCAGGTGGCTGCGGTGCGGACCCCATCGGCCAGGTCCGCCACGATGGCCGCCCGCACGGGCTCGAGACCGTCGTCGCCCCCGTAGGTCACGGTGAAGCTGGCGACGGTCGCCGCCGTCTCGTCCGTCGGGGGACTCTCCGCGACCGGGCGCACCTCGGTGGCCGCCAGCGCCTCCTCCGCCAGGTCGGCCAGGAGCGAACTCCCCCGCGGCGGTGAGGCGGACCACACGGCCAGCCCGGGCTTCGAGAGCATGCCCGACACCGTCGTGACCAGACCGAGCTCGTCCGGCTCGTCGCGCAGCCGGCGACCCAGCGTCGCCAGCGACTGCAATACGTAGTGGTTGAACGGGCCGCCGGCGAACGCCATGCCGCCCGTGAGCGTCGGCGTGCCCGAGGGGTCGAGGCCGAGCTCGCGCTGCTGCACGCGCACCGCGGCGGGGAAACAGGAATAGACCTCGGCCAGTCGCAGCTCGCGCAGGCGCGTCCCGAGGTGCGCCTCGGCCGCCCGCCCGAGCACGCGCATGGCGGGCCACGTCCCCAAGTTCGTCCGGGCCGTGAGCGTGACGGCCTCGGAGCTGTGCAGCGTCACGTGCGGAAAGAGCCAGCGATCGGGCGGCACGCCCGCCGCACCAGCCCGCCCGGCCGAGCACAGCAGCAACGCCGACGCCTGGTCCACCGTCCATTGCGTCGAGTGGCGCAGGTTGTACGGGTAGGCGAGCGGGCGGTTGCGCGGCCCCGGCGTCGCGATCTCGGACGCGCTGCACGGCAAACCGAAGGCGGCGTCGGGGTTGCGCGTCGCCACCTCGTTGAAGCGAGACCACAACGCGGCGATGTCGTCGCTCAGCGCCTGGCCCGACACGCCTTCGGCGGCCGCCAACGCGTTCTCGATCAACGCATACTCCTGGACCACCGGCCAGGCCAGGCCGGCGGCGATCTCGACCGGCGCGACGAACTCCGGCGGCCGCATCAGTGTCTCGTCGGGCGGCCCGGCCGACTCGTCGGTCTCCCGGCCACCCCCGCGCTCCCAGGCCCGCGCCTCCGCGCCAACGACGAGGACGACCTCGCACTCACCCGCGGTGATGGCGGCCAACGCGTGGTTGATGAGCTCCTGTTGCGAGACACCGATCTGCGCCAGGTACGTCCGTGCCTCCGACGCGCCGATCCGCCGCGCCACGGTGCGCGCGGGGTCGGCGAGCGACCACGAGCCCTGCGGGCACACGATGCGGTCGACGGACCCGAGCAGACCCGGGACCCCGGCGTCGGCGCCGGCGCGTTCGGCCGCCGCGGTCATCAGGTCGGCCACGGAAGCCGGGTCGTTCGCCGTGCCCAGGCCGACCAGCACGGGGGAGCGAGGGTCGCGGATTCCGTCGGGTTGTGCCACGACGGGCGATGCTACGGTCCGCGCATGGCGACCAGCGAAGCGAAGTGGCAGGACGCGCTCGAGGGCTTCACCAAGGACTCGTTCGAAGCGGATGGGAAGCGGAGGGACATCTACCGCATGGGCAGCGGCCCGGCGGTCATCGTGATCAGCGAGATCCCGGGCATCACCCCGCAAGTCGCCACGTTCGGGCGTCGCGTCGCCGCCGCCGGTTGCACGGCCGTCATGCCGCACCTCTTCGGCGAACCGGGAAAGCCGGCCTCCGCGGGCTACGCCATGGCGTCGATCGGGCCCGCCTGCATCTCGCGCGAGTTCTCCTGTTTCGCGTTGAAGAAGACCAGCCCGGTGACGGTGTGGCTGCGCAAGCTCGCCAAGGCCGAGCACGAGCGCAACGGGGGACCCGGCGTCGGCGTCATCGGGATGTGCTTCACCGGCGGCTTCGCCCTGGCGATGATGGTGGACGACATCGTGCTGGCGCCCGTCCTCAGCCAGCCGTCGTTGCCGTTTCCCCTCTCCAAGAAGCGCAAGGCGGACATCGGGATCTCCGACAGCGACCTGGCCAAGGTGAAGGCGCGCGCCGAGGCGGGCCAGTGCCTCCTCGGCCTGCGCTTCAGCAACGACCCGTTCTGTTTCCCGGAGCGCTTCGAGACGCTGCGCCGCGAGCTCGGCGACAAGTTCATCGCCGTGGAGCTCGACTCCGCCCCCGGCAATCCCTACGGCCACCCCAAGCAGGCGCACTCCGTCGTCACGGAGCACCTCATCGACCAGGAGGGCACGCCGACCCGCAGGGCGCTCGACCAGACGCTCACGTTCTTCCGGGAGAGGCTCGGCGTGGGCGAAGGCCCGGGGCCGCGGCCGCCCGGCTTGGGCGACTGAACGTCAGCGTCCAGCCGCCAGGATCTCCTCGCACACGCGCTCACCCGAACGCACGGCGCCGTCCATCGCGCCGAACGACGTCGTCGCCGTCTCGGTGCCGGCCCAGTGGATCCGTCCGACGGGCTCGCGCAACAACCGCCCGTACTGCGTGAGCACGCCCGGCGCGAAGTGCGCGCACGAGCACCCGCGCGTCCAGCGCTCCTCGGACCAGTTGAGCTCCTTCACCTCGAGCGGCTGAGCAGCCTTCGGCCCGAGTCGGGTGGTCAACGTCTTCACCAGGACGGAACGCCGCTCGCTCTCGGGCAACGCCCACAGCGCCCGCGCCCGGGGACCGGCCGAATACGTGGCGATGACGCCGAATGAGTGACCGGGTTGCGTCGTGTCGAGCGTGACCTCCATCAGGTCGTCCGTCGCCACCGTCGCCCCCGACATTCCGTCGGCCCGCCAGAACGGCTCGTCGTAGATCGCCACCGTCTTCACCTCGGCGCCGGCCGGCATCTTGTGGAGCAGGGCCACGTGGTCGCCGGGCAGTGCCGGCTCGAAGCGGATGCCGGCGGCCAGCGCCCGGGGCAACGCCAGCACGACGCGCCGCGCCGTCACCGTGGTCGCCTCGGAGACGACCTCCACCCGATCGTTCACCTGCGTCACCGCCGACACCGGCGCGTCCAGCACGACGGACTCGCCGAGCTCGCTCGCCATGGCGCGCGGGATCTGGTCGACGCCGCCCTCGAACTGCGAGTCCTGGTACCCGCCGGCGATGTTCATGAGCGATTCGACGCCGCCGGCGGAGCTCACGAGCAGCAGCCAGCCGAGCATCGAGAGCTCCGACAGTTCGGAGGTGAGGCAGGCCCGCACCGTCGCCTCGATGAGGTCGCGGGCCACCTTGGTCGGCACCCGCCCCGGCGACAGCCACGCCCGCACGGACTGCGCGTCCCATTCGGCGGCCCGCGGCGCGTCCCAGGGCGCGGCGGGGGAGACCTTCTTCGCCATGGAGCTCATCCGGGCGATGGCCTGGCCGGCGCTCACGAGCGCGATCGGGCTGATCTTGGGGATGTCGCCTCGATACCGCCGGACCTTCCCCCCGGTGGCGAGCACGTTGTCGCCCTCGACGAACGTCTTGAACGTGCTGACACCGGTCTCCTTGGCCAGCGCCTGCAGACGTTCGTGGTTCGGCCCGATGAAGCAGCCGCCCATGTCGACCGGCACCCCACCCTCCGTGCTCTGGGTCCAGACCCGCCCGCCGACCCGGTCCCGCGCCTCGAGCACCACCACCGACTGCCCGGCCTGGGTCAGCCGCCGGGCCGCCGTCAGCCCGGCGAGGCCCGCCCCGACCACGCAGACGTCTGCTTCCAAGGTCTTCTCTGGCATATCGCCACCTCCAACGCCAAAGCACGCTAACATGCGTGCTGCCCGCATGTACATGAGAAAGGCTCGCCAGGGT
>DATDIE010000282.1:0-3274 GCA_036521235.1 Acidimicrobiales bacterium
GGCGTTCTCGTGCGCGGCGCTTTCAAGAACAACATCCCCGGTGGTCCCGCCAAGATTCAAATGGAGACCCGCCTCGCCAACGCCGCGGCCGCGCCCGCCGACGCCCAGGTCGTGTGGACCATCCTCGGTCCCGACGGTCAATCGATCGCCACGACCCGGCGCTCGGCGCGCGTGGCCGCGGCCGCGACCGTGGAGGTGGCCGGCTCCGCCGGTGTGGCTGCCCCCCTGCTCTGGTCGCCCGAAAACCCGCGCCTCTACCAGCTCGTCACCACCGTCGAAATCGCCGGTCGGGTCGTCGACCGCGTCACCACCCCGTTCGGCCTGCGCACGTTTGCCTTCGACGCCCAGCGGGGCTTCCTCTTGAACGGCCGCCCCTACGTCATCCGCGGCACCTGCAACCACCAGGACCACGCGGGCGTCGGCGTCGCCCTGCCGGACCGGCTCCAGTCGTTCCGCCTCGAGCGGCTCAAGGAGATGGGCAGCAACGCCTATCGCTCGGCCCACAACCCGCCGACGCCCGAGCTTCTCGACGCCGCCGACCGCCTGGGCCTCCTGGTCATGGATGAAAGCCGCCTGCTCGGCAGCGACGCCGCCAACCTCGATCGCCTCGAACGCCTCGTGCGACGCGACCGCAACCACGCCAGCGTCGCGATCTGGTCGCTCGCCAACGAAGAGTTCGCCACGCAGGGTACGCCGTCGGGCAAGCGCACGGCCGCCACCATGCAGGCCCTCATCAAGCGCCTCGATCCCACGCGCCCCGTGACCTACAACTCCACCGCGGGCAACGACCGCGCCGGCATCAACGAGGTGATCGAGGTCCGCGGCTGGAGCTACCGCATCGGCGTCGACCGCATGGACGCCTATCACGCCGCCAACCCCCGGCAGCCGAACGTCGGCAGCGAGCAGGGGAGCACCATCACCACCCGCGGCATCTACACCACCGATCCCGCGCGCTGCACCATGAGCGCCTACGACGACAACCAGACCGAGTGGTCCAACACCGCCAAGCAGTGGGCCGGCTTCTTCGGTCCGCGCCCGTGGCTCTCCGGCGGGTTCGTCTGGACCGGATTCGACTATCGCGGCGAGCCGACCCCGTATGAGTGGCCCTGCACCAGCTCGCAGTTCGGGATCCTCGACACTGCCGGCTTCCCCAAGGACAACTTCTGGCTCTACCAATCGTGGTGGACCGCGCGGCCGATGGTCCACGTTCTTCCGCACTGGAACTGGCGCGGTCGCGAGGGGCAGGAGATCGACGTCCGTGCCCACGCCAACGCCGAGGAGGTCGAGTTGCTCCTGAACGGACAGAGTCTCGGTCGCCAGAAGGTGGCCCCTTTCTCCGAGGTCAAATGGAAGGTCAAGTACGCGCCGGGTGCGCTCGCCGCCCGCGCCTTCCGCGGCGGTGCCGTCGTCGCCGAGACGCGGGTCGAGACGACGGGGGATCCTGCGGCCGTTCGCCTCACGCCCGATCGTGCCCAGCTGCGCGCCGATGGCGAAGACGTCGCGGCCGTCACCGTTGCCGTCGTAGACGCCGAGGGCCGCGTCGTTCCCACCGCCCACGTCCCCGTTACCTTCACCCTCGGTGGCCCCGGCCGCATCATCGGCGTCGGCAACGGCGATCCTGCCTCCCACGAGCCGGACGTCTTCGTGGGCTCCCAGACCGCGCGGGTCCGCCCGATCGACGGGTGGCGCTGGAAGAAGATCGCCGACCCCTATGCCGACACGATCGCCGAGGCCGCCCCGGGCCTCGACGTCTCGACCTGGCAAGCAACGGACGTCCGCGGCAAGAGCGGCCCTCTCGGTCCGCGCGAGCGCGGGCTCTTCCGCGCGACATTCACCGTCACGCCCGCCGACCTCGCGGCGCACGCGGTCGAGCTTCGTTTCGGCAAGATCGAGGGCGACGGGCGCGTGTTCGTCAACGGCAAACGGATCGGGCCCGGCGGCGACCCCCGCGCGGCTTCCGTCTACGATGTGAAGGCTCTCCTCCGGCCCGGCCCCAACACGGTGGCCGTCGGCATCGCCAACTACGGTGCGACCGCTGGCCTCAACCAGGGCGTCGAGCTGCGTTTCTCCGACGCATCGCCCGCTCCCGCCTGGAGCCGCAGCACTTTCAACGGCCTCGCCCAGATCATCGTCCAGACCACGAAGCAGGCCGGCCCGATCCAGCTCACGGCCCGCGCCGCGGGCCTTGCCCCCGCCACTCTGTCCCTGGGCGCCGCTGCGACCAGCCCGCGTCCAAGCGTCGAATAGGACCCCGTGGACCGGTTTCGGAACCTGGCGTCACTTAAGAGGCTATGGGTACCCCCCGACTCATGACGCGTATCTTCGTTGGCCTGGCACTCCTCCTCTTGGTCGGCCCCGCCTGCGGAGGCTCGTCCTCCGACTCGTCGGGCTCAGGCGGGGACTCGCAAGAGACCGGTGGATCGACCGGTTCCGGAGGTGCGACAACTGGCAGTGGCGGTGCGCCCGGAACCGGAGGCGCCGCCTCCGGTCAAGGGGGAGCGTCCGGGGTTTCAGGGAGCGGCGGCACGACCGGCCGCGGCGGCGTGAGCGGTGCTGGAGGCGCGGCAGCGAAAGGTGGATCGACAGGGTCGGGCGGAACCGGGGGCGCGGTTGGCGCGGCAGGCCAGCCGGGCGCGACAGGATCCGGCGGCGGTGTCGGCTCGGGCGGAGCCACGGGTTCGGGCGGTGCTGCCGGAGGCTCCACGGGTGCCTTGACGCCGCAAGAGGTGGTCAAGGTCATGCCCCCGGGCTGGAACTTGGGAAATTCCTTCGATGGCAACCCCAACGTGACCAGTTTCGGAAACCCTGCGCCGAACCAAACTCTGATCAACGCCGTGCACGCAGCGGGGTTCAATACTCTGAGGCTCCCGGTAACCTGGACCTCTCACCTCGGCGCCGCGCCGACCTACACCATCAACTCGGCGTGGCTGACCTCGGTGGTGCAGACGGCCGAGTGGGCCGTCGACGCCGGCATGTACGTCTTCGTCAACACGCACCACGAAGCGGATGGAAACGGCGGCTGGGTGACCTTCCCGGCGACGACCGCAGCCGCCCAAACCGTGGCGGCCGAAGTCACGGCGGTGTGGACCCAGATCGCCACGGCCTTCCAGTCCTTTGATAGCCGTCTGATGTTGGAGTGCTTCAATGAGCCGAATGAGGCCGGCGGCGGCAATACCACGACGGCACAGACGGACCTGAACATGTACCTCGCGGCGTGCGTCAATGCGATCCGCGGAACCGGCGGAGCCAACGCGACCCGGATCATCATGATCCA
>DATDIE010000283.1:0-2635 GCA_036521235.1 Acidimicrobiales bacterium
CACGCCCGAAGACGTGACGCGCTTCGCCGAGCGCTTCGGCGTGGCGGTGACGGACTCGTACGGCTCGACGGAGGGCGGGGCCACCGTGCAGCGCACGCCCGACACGCCGCCCGGCGCGCTGGGCCGCGCGCCAGAGGGGACCGTCGTGCTCGATGCGGCCACCGGCGAGGAGTGCCCCACCGCGCGCTTCGACGAGGCCGGGCGCCTGCTGAACGCGGAGGAGGCCATCGGCGAGCTCGTCTCGAAGAGCGGCGGCGCCGGCTTCGAGGGCTACTGGCGCAACGACGAGGCCGAGCGGGCACGCCTGCGCGAGGGCTGGTACTGGACCGGCGACCTCGCCTACCGCGACGACGCGGGCTTCTTCTACTTCGCCGGGCGCGACCATGACTGGCTGCGCGTGGACGGTGAGAACTTCGCATCGGCGCCGGTCGAGCGGATCCTGCAGCGACACCCCGACGTCGTGTTGGCCGCGGTGTACGCGGTCCCCGACCCGGTCGTCGGCGACCAGGTGATGGCGGCGGTGCAGCTGCGCCCCGGCGTCGAGGCGCTGGAACCGGCGGCGCTGTCGGAGTTCCTCGCCGCGCAGGGCGACCTCGGCACCAAGTGGGCGCCGCGTTTCGTGCGCCTGAGCGCGTCGCTGCCGATCACGGCGACGAACAAGGTCCTCAAGCGCGCGCTGCGCGCCGAACGTTGGAACTGCGCCGAGCCGGTGCTCTGGCAGCCCGAGAAGGGCGGCGCCTACGTGTTGCTGTCGGCCGACGAGGCACGCTCGCTCGAGTCGTCGGTGGGCGATCGGGTCCTCTGAGGAGCGGGCCGCTGCGATTAGGACGCCTCGGGCCGGCTCCTGCAACCGAAGAGAAGGTCGATCGGCGAATCTCTAGAAGTGATTGGAGGCGGGGCTCAGCGGTCGACGCCGAGCACGAGGCCGCTCGTCGGCACGCCGGTGCCGGCCGTGACCACGACGTGCTCGAGGTCCGGGACCTGGTTGACCGAGGTGCCGCGGACCAGGCGGACCCCCTCGGCGATCCCGTTCATGCCGTGCAGGTATGCCTCCCCGAGCTGGCCGCCGTGCGTGTTGATCGGCAACTCGCCGCCGAGCTCGATGCGACCGTCGCGCACGAAGTCCTTGGCCTCGCCCTTCTTGCAGAAGCCGAGCTCCTCGAGTTGGTAGAGGACGTACGGCGTGAAGTGGTCGTAGAGGATGGCCGCCTGCATGTCCGCCGGACCGAGCCCCGAGGTCTCCCAGAGCTGGCGCGCCACGACCGCCATCTCGGGCAGGCCGAGCAGGTCGTCGCGGTAGTAGCTCGTCATCATGTCCTGGCCGGCGCCGGACCCTTGCGCGGCGGCCCGGATCACCGTCGGGGCCGTCTTCAGATCACGGGCGCGCTCGAGTGACGTGACGACGAGGGCTTGGCCGCCGTCCGTCTCCTGGCAGCAGTCGAGGAGGTGGAGCGGCTCGACGATCCAACGGCTCGCCTGGTGGTCGGCGAGCGTGATCGGCTGCTCGTAGAACCATGCCTTGGGGTTGACGGCGGCGTGCTTGCGGTCGGCCACGGCGACGCGGCCGAGGTCCTCGCTGGTGGCGCCGGTCACATAGAGGTAGCGCTGCGCCGCCATCGCGACCCAGGAGGCGGGGGTGAGCAGGCCGACAGGGAGGTACGACGACATGTGCGCCATCTCGGCGCTGGGCGTCGGCGCCCGCCCCTGGATGCCGGCGCCGAAGCGGTTGCCGGAGCGCTCGTTGAAGGCGCGGTAACAGACGACGACGTCGGCCACGCCCGATTCGACGGCGAGCGCCGCCTGCTGGATGGTGGCGCAGGCCGCCCCGCCGCCGTAGTGGATGCGGCTGAAGAACGTCAGGTCGCCGATGCCGAGGCTGCGGGCGATGTCGATGTCGGGGTTGGTGTCCGAGCTGAACGTCACCATGCCCTGCACCTCGGCGGGGGCGATGCCGGCGTCATCGAGCGCCGCGGCCACCGCCTCGACGGCGAGACGCAGCTCGGAGCGGCCCGAGTCCTTGGAGAACTCGGTGGCGCCGATGCCCGCGATGGCGGTGTTGCCCGAGAACGAGTGCGGCATCAGGCCGACCCTCCGTCGTGGCCGACCGGCAGCAGCAGCTGCACCGTGCCGCTCACGTGGTCCCCGAGGTGGTTGGCGCCGCGGATGGCGACGGTGACGGTCCCGTTCGCGCCGTCGTCCGTGAGCGGGCCCTTCTCCTTGACCGAACCCGTGAGCGTCATGGTGCAGTCGGGGTAGTTCGGGGCGCCCAGGCGGATGCTCACGTCGAGCAGGCGGCTGCGCGGCCCGGACCAGTCGGTGACGTAGCGACCGACGAGGCCGGTGGGGGTGAGGATGTTCATGAAGATGTCCGGTGAGCCGCGCTCTTGGGACAGCAAGTGGTCGTGGTGCACGTCCTGGTAGTCACGGCTGGCCAGTGCGCCCGAGACGATCAGCGTGCGCGTGATCGGCAGCTCGAGCGTGGGCAGCTCGTCACCCACCTCCACGTCGAAGAAGGTCGGACCTGCGTCGATCGCCGTCATCGGGCTGCGTCCTCCTGCCCCGCGCCGGCCAGCGCCTGCTGCGCGATGTCCGCCCCGAGCTTGGCGAGCTGCGAACTGGGGCCACCGAGGAGCAG
>DATDIE010000284.1:0-4566 GCA_036521235.1 Acidimicrobiales bacterium
TCACCTTGGCCTCCGAGGTGTCGTGGGTCACGGCGGTGACGACGGCTTCCTCCATGTCTGCATCCTCCTCGACGACCCAGGTGCCGGGCTCCCAGGTGAAGCTGCTGCGCACGTGCAGCGGGACATTGTGGTTGCGGGCGAACTCGACGGCGCGCAGCATCAGCACGCGCCCGCCGGTGGCCGCCATCTCGAGCATCTCGTTGAACGAGATCCGGGGGATGCGGTGCGCCTCGGGCACGATCCGCGGGTCGGCGGTGAACACGCCCGTGACGTCGGTGTAGATCTCGCACACGTCCGCCTTGAGGGCGGCGGCCAGCGCCACGGCGGTGGCGTCGGACCCGCCGCGGCCGAGGGTGGTGATCTCGCGGTCGGCCGAGACGCCCTGGAACCCCGCCACGACCGGGACCTTGCCGGCGGCCAGCGCCTCGCGGAGGCGGTCGCCCTTGACCTCCTTGATCCTGGCCCGGGTGTGGTCGCCGTCGGTGATGATCCCGACCTGGCTCCCCGTGAACGACTGGCCCTCGACCCCGAGGTCGGCCAGCGCCATGACCAGCAGGGACATCGAGATCCGCTCCCCGGTGCTCACGAGCATGTCGTACTCGCGCGGCGGCTGGGTCGAGCTGACCGAGTCGGCCAGGTGAATGAGGTCGTCGGTCGTCTTGCCCATGGCGCTCACGACGGCGACGACGTCGGCGCCCTGCCGGCGCGTCCGCGCGATGTGATCGGCGACCGCCCGGACCCTGTCTGCGTCGCCGACGGAGGTACCTCCGAATTTCTGGACGACCAGCGGCACCCGACGAGGCTACCGACTGTGGACCGGCCTCAGGAGCGACGGCGCCCCTGCCCGCCCCGGGTGCCGGGCCTTCGCCGACCGGAGGCCACCCCGGGGATTGGGTAGGGTCTGCGCCCGTGCCCAGCGAGAAGCGAGCCCGTCAGCGCGCGGCCCGAGAGGCGCGTCTGGCCGCCGAGGCCCAGCAGCGCCACCGCCGCCAAAGGATCCGCAACGGCGTCATCGCGGTGGTCGTGATCGCCGCCGTCGTCGGCGTGGTCTACGCGATCACGAGCAACAACAAGCCCGTCGGGTCCCAGTCGAGCACGACGACCACGGTGGCCAGCGCCAACTCCCGGTTGCAGGCCGAGGCCAACCAGGCTGCGGTGAAGGCGGGCTGCCCGGCCAGCCCAAAGACGCCGGCCAACCACCAGACGTACAGCGCGGCGCCCGCCATGACGATCGACACGACGAAGACCTACTCGGCCACGGTGAAGACCACGACCGGCACGTTCACCATCGCCCTGAACGCGTCGGCCGCCCCGAAGACGGTAAACAACTTCGTCTTCCTGGCCGAGAAGGGCTACTTCCACTGCAACACGTTCTTCCGGGTGATCCCGCAGTTCGTGAACCAGACCGGCAACGCCACGCAGACCAACGCCTCGACGGCGGCGCTGTCCTACACGTTGCCGGCGGAAAACCTGCCCCCGGCCGCCACCCCCACCAAGCCCGCCTACCCCGTGGGCTCGGTCGCCATGGCCACGTCGTCCAAGGGCGTCAGCGGCAACCAGTTCTTCATCGTGACGGGTTCCCAGGGCGAGAGCCTCCCGAACTCCTACCCGTTGTTCGGTTTGGTGTCTTCTGGGGAAAACGTCATCCAGACGATCAGCCAGCAGGGGTCGTCGTCCGGCACGCCCAAAGTGATCCAACGCATGTTGTCCGTCACCATCCACGAGTCCTGAGACTCCCAAGCGTCCTGAGGTCGCCCGCCATGGCCACACCCACGCCCCCCAGCCCCGACGGCTCGAGCCCGCAGCAGCGGAAGTTCGACGAGGAGCCGCCGACGATCATCGACCCGGCCAAGCGCTACGTGGCGACGATGGTCACGTCGCACGGCACGATGGTCTTCAACCTGGACCCGCTGGCCGCGCCCAAGACGGTCAACAGCTTCGTGTTCCTGGCGCGCTACCACTACTTCGACGGCATCGTGTTCCACCGCATCATCCCGGGCTTCGTGCTCCAGGGCGGTGACCCCACCGGGAGCGGGTCGGGCGGGCCGGGCTACCGCTTCGCCGACGAGCTGCCGAAGGCGGGCCGCTACCAGGTGGGCTCGCTCGCCATGGCCAACGCCGGCCCCAACACCAACGGCAGCCAGTTCTTCGTGATCAGCGGCCCCGACGGGGTCGGCCTCCCGCCGCTCTACTCGCTCTTCGGCGACATCGTCAGCGGCAAGGACGTGGTCGCCAAGATCGACGCCGTCGGCACCCGCTCGGGGTCGCCGACCGAGCGCGTCGTGATCGAGAGCGTCACCATCGCAGAGGAGGGCTGAGCCCGCCTCAGCCCGCCAGGGCGGCCAGGCCCTCGGTGGGCCGGCCGCCGACGAACACCACCGGCGTCCCCACCCCCTCGGCGTGCCAAGAGCCCTCGCCGTCGCGCACCAGGGCCGTTCGGGCCGGCAGGGCGACGACCGGCAGCGTGGCGGGCGCCATGGCGACCGTCCGCTCCAGCTTCTGGCCGTGGGCGTCGTCGTGCTCGTCGCCGAAGTGCGGGACGACGGTGAACTTGTCGACCAGGCCCAGGCCGAGCGTGAGCGCGCCACCGCGCGGGTCCGCCATGGGGTCGGTCAGCACCATGGCGCCCGCGCCGGCCCCGGCGACGACGGCGCCGCCGAGCCAGGCGGCGCGCAGGGCGTCGAACACGGCGGACTTCTTCAACGCGGCCCGCAGGTGCAGGGGCGAGCCCCCGGCCAGGTAGACGAAGCGGGCGCCCGCGATCGTGGCCGCCATGCCGGGATCCTCGGCCGACGCCCGGTCCACCACCATGAGCCCCTCGACCTGCGCCCCGAGGGGCGCGAACCACTCGGCCGCCCGCAGCACGACCCGCTCGGGGTGCTGGTACGCCGCCGCCGTCGGCAGCACCAGCACGTCGGTGCCGCCCGACGCCGCCAGCAAGGCGGCGTCGAAGCTGCACCCCTCGGTCCATTCGTCGCCCCCTACCAGGGCCAGCGTGCCGGTCGAGTCCATGGCGCCACTTTGGCACGCCCAGCGGGGCGGTCCCGGCTTCGACTGGGGCGGTTACCGGCCGGTAGCCTTGGCGCCCATGTCGATCAATCGGGTGGGAATCGTCGGTTCGGGAATCATGGGCTCGGGCATCGCCGAGGTGGCGGCCGCGAACGGGCATCACGTCGTGTTGCGCAGCCGCAGCCAGGCCGGGGCCGACGCCATGCTGGCCGGGCTCGAGAAGTCGTTGGCCAAGCAGGTGGAGAAGGGCAAGCGCACCGAGGCGGAGGCGAAGGAGATCGCCAACCGGGTCAGCGCCACGACGCACCTGGGCGAGCTGGTCGACGTCGACCTCGTCATCGAGTCCGTCGTCGAGGACCTCGCGGTCAAGAAGGCCCTCTTCGCCGAGCTCGACAGCATCTGCAAGCCCGAAACGATCCTGGCCACGAACACCTCGACGCTGCCGGTCGTCGAGATGGCGATGGCGACGGGGCGGCCCGAACGGGTCTGCGGCGTGCACTTCTTCAACCCGGCGCCGGCGATGGCGCTCGTCGAGGTGGTGCGGCCCATCACAGCGAGCGACGACACGGTCGCCGCGGCCGTGGAGTTCGCGGCCAAGTGCGGCAAGGACCCGGTGGAGGTCAAGGACCAGGCGGGCTTCATCGTCAACGCACTGCTGTTCCCGTACCTCAACAACGCGGTCCGCCTGCTCGAGCAGGGCGTGGCGACGCGCGAGGGCATCGACGCGGCCATGAAGGGGGGGTGCGGCTTCCCGATGGGACCCTTCGCGCTCTTGGACCTCGTCGGCCTGGACACGTCGTTGGCGATCCTGGACGCGCTCTACGAGGAGTACCGGGACCCCAACTACGCCGCGGTCCCGCTCCTGCGCCGGCTCGTCACGTCGGGACAGCTCGGGCGCAAGACCAAGAAGGGCTTCTACGACTACAACCGGTAGGATCGATGGGCGGGAACGAAAGACGGGCGGCGCCGCCACCGGCGCACCGGACCGTCTGGAGGTGAGCCGATGACGCGCAAGCGTGACGCGCCCTGGATGATCCGCACCTACTCGGGTCACTCGACCGCACGCGCCTCCAACGAGCTGTACCGCACGAACCTGGCCAAGGGGCAGACGGGCCTGTCCATCGCGTTCGACCTGCCGACGCAGACCGGCTACGACCCCGACGCGCTCGAGGCCGAGGGCGAGGTCGGCAAGGTCGGGGTGCCGGTCGCCCACCTCGGGCACATGGAGGAGCTCCTCGACGGGATCCCCGTGGAGGACATGAACACCTCCATGACGATCAACGCCACGGCGGCGTGGCTGCTCGGTCTCTACGTCGCCCACGCGCAGGACCTGGGCGTCGACCCGGCCCGGCTCGCCGGCACCACGCAGAACGACATCGTGAAGGAGTAACTGAGCCGGGGGACGTACATCTTCCCGCCCGCCCCCAGCCTCCGCCTGACCATTGACACCATCGCCTACAAGGTGCGCCACGCCCCGAAATGGAACCCGATCAACGTCTGCAGCTACCACCTGCAGGAGGCGGGCGCCACGCCGGACCAAGAGGTGGCCTACGCCCT
>DATDIE010000285.1:0-2380 GCA_036521235.1 Acidimicrobiales bacterium
GCCATCAGCAGCAGCAAGCGGCCGAGGCTGCGGCCCAGGCAGCCGCCACGGTGGCCGGAACCGTCGGCGGCTCCGGGAGCGGCGCCGCGGCGACCGACGCGGCAAACCAGGCGGCCGGCAACGTCGGTCCGGTCGGCGGGACGGCGACGGGCGACGCGGCGCAGATGGCGGCGGTCCAGGCCGCTGTCTCCCAGCTCGGCGTCCCCTATGTCTTCGGGGGCGAGGAGCCCGGGGTGGGATTCGACTGTTCGGGCCTCGTGCAATGGGCCTGGGGGCAGGCCGGCGTGTCGATCCCGCGGACGACCGAGACCCAGTGGCCGGCGCTCCCCCACGTGCCGCTCGACGCGTTGGAACCCGGTGACCTGCTCTTCTATTACAACCTGGACAATGACAACCAGGTGGACCACGTCGTGATGTACACGGGCTCGGGGCCGTACGGCACCGACACCGTGATCCAGGCGCCGTTCACCGGCAGCACGGTCTCGTACTCGCCGATCTTCACCGAGGGGCTGATCGGGGCGGCTCGTCCCTGACGCCCGCAGCCGGGGCGAGGCGGCGGGTCGGGGCCGTCCGTCCGCTCGGTACGATGATCCGGTGGCGAGTGGGCGTCCAGTCGTCGGAGAGAAGAACCGGACCACGGCCATCGTGCCGTTGCGGGTCAACACCGACGACGGCGAGGAGCTTGAGGACCCCCGCCTCTCCGACGTCGACGAGTGGGGGCGTTCCGAGCGCACGCGGGCCGTCGTCCGCACGATGTATGAGCCCATCTACTCGCGGTGGTTCCGCACCGACTGGGAAGGGCTCGAGAAGATCCCCACCGAGGGTGGCGCGCTCCTCGTCGCCAACCACGCGGGTGCCATCCCATCCGACGCACCCGTCATCATGCACGGCATCGAGAAGGAGCTCGAGCGGCCCGTCTACGGCCTGGCCGACTACTTCTTCCGCACCGTTCCCGTGGTCGGCACCCTGTGGGCCCGCGCCGGTGGCGTGTCCGCCCGCCCCGCCAACGCGTACCGCCTCCTGAAGGAGCAGCGACAGCTGGCCCTCGTGTTCCCCGAGGGGACCAAGGGCCCGTCGAAGTCCTACACCGATCGGTACCAACTGCGGCGATTCGGACGCGGCGGCTTCGTGGAGATCGCGATGCGCGCGGGTGTGCCGGTCATCCCGATCGCCGTCGTGGGCTCGGAGGAGGCTATGCCCATCGTGTTCCGACTGCCGACGCTGGCCAAGGCGCTCGGGGTGCCGTACTTCCCCGTCACGGCGAACCTGCTCGCCATGGGGCCGCTCGGCGCCGTCATGCCGTTCCCGGCCAAGTTCAAACTGCGCGTGCTCGACCCGGTGCACTTCGACATCCCGCCCGATCAGGACCGCTACTCGAAGAGCCGCATCATGGAGGAGTCCGAGCGCATCCGCACCCATCTCCAGGACGCGGTCTACGACATGCTGCGCGACCGGCGCAGTGTCTGGTTCGGATGAGCCGCCGCATCCTCGTCACGGGCGCGAACACCTTCTGGGGTGGCCGGATGGTCCAGGCGCTCGAGACCGATCCGAGCATCGACGTCATCCTCGGCATCGGGACCCACGATCCGTCGGTCCCCTTCGAGCGTGCGGAGTTCGTCCGGTCCGACCAGAACTACTCCATCCTGAGCCGCATCGTGAAGGCCACGCAGGTGGACACGATCCTCCACACCTTCATGATCACGAACTCGTCGACCGTGCCCCGGCGAGCCATGCACGAGATCAACGTCATCGGGACGATGAACCTCCTCGCCGCCGCCGGTGCGGCCGATTCGTCGGTCCGCCACGTCGTGGTCAAGTCGTCGACCCTGGTCTACGGGTCCGCCGCCAGTGATCCGAACACCTTCGCCGAGGACACGCCCCGGACGAGCCCGGTGCGCAACAGCGTCGAGCGCGCGCTGGTCGATGCGGAGACCCTGGTGCGCGACTTCTCGGAAGACAATCCTGCGACCAAGGTGACCGTGCTGCGCTTCGCCAACGTCCTCGGCACGCACCTGTCCACGCCGCTCAGCCGCAACCTGGCCCGGCCGGTCTGCCCGGCCATGTTCGGCTTCGACCCACTCCTGCAGTTCGTCGAGGAGGACGACGTCGTGCGCGCCCTGGTGCACGTCACGCGCGGCGGCATCCCCGGCCTCTACAACGTCGCCGCGGACGGGCGGCTCCCCTGGAGCGAGGTAGCGAACATCTGTGGCACGCGACTCGTCCCCCTCTCACCCTGGAGCCCCCTCAAGGTCAGGCCGCTCTCCCGGTTGTTCGACCTCCCCTCGGAGCTGGAGGACCTGCTGCGCTACGGGCGCGGCGTGGACACCCGGCGCTTCGCCGCCACCGGCTTCAGTTACAACGCGACCAGTGCGGGCGCCGT
>DATDIE010000286.1:0-2919 GCA_036521235.1 Acidimicrobiales bacterium
CACCGCCGGGATCTTCTCGTTGAGCAGATAGAGGCGCCGGGCCAGCGCGGTCCCTGCGATGCGGGTCCAGAAGAACGAGCCGCCATAGTCGCCGGAGAGCCCGTTGGGCGAGAAGCTGGCGGAGAACACGGCATCCTCGGAGGCGAAGCGGAGGTCGCATGCCGCGGCGAGGCTGCATCCCGCGCCGACAGCGGGGCCGCCCACCATGGCGATGGTCGGCTTGGGCATCAGGTGCAGCCGCATTGCTGCGTGCAGGTCGTGCCGGGAGAGATCGCCCGTCAGCGCGTCGGTCGGTACGCCCTTCTCGCTGCCCGGAGCCCCGCGGCCCCCTCCCTTGATATCGCCGCCCGAGCAGAATCCGCCGTGTCCGCCCTCGGGCGCCGCGCCGGTGAGCACGATCACCTTGGCCTCGGGGTCGTCGGCCATCTGGCGCACGGCGTCGTCGAGGGCGCCGATGAGCTCGCCGTTGAGCGCGTTGCGCCGCGCCGGTCGGTTCAGGGTGATGGTCCCCACCCGGTCGACCACCTCCGTCAGGATCACGGGCTCCGTGCTGTCGGAGGCTTTTTGGGAGGGTTCTGCGTCAGCTACCACGGTGACCTCGTCTCGCTTCCTCGGTTAATTGAGGATACTCTAAATCTCCGGATGGTCGTTCGGCGTTTCGACTCCGGGGGGAGGCACTGATGGAGCACGATGCCACGACGGAGAGCACCGGCCCGCTCGCGGGCTTGCGCGTGCTCGACCTCTCCAGCAGCCCCGCCGGAGCGCAGGCCAGCCAGACGCTGGCCGACTTCGGCGCCGAGGTGGTGCAGATCGAGCCTCCCGGAGGCAGCCCCCTGCGGGACCTGCCGTCGTTCCCGATGATCGGGCGTGGCAAGAAGTCGGTGGTCCTCGATCTGCACGACCCGGGCGACGCTGCGTTGGCCCGAACCATGGCGCTGGGGGCAGACGTGCTCATCGAGACGTTCCGCCCCGACGTCATGGAACGGCTTGGGCTCGGCTACGAGGAACTCGCCGTGGCCAACCCCGGGTTGGTCTACGGGTCGGTGACCGCGTTTGGGCGCAAGGGGCCCTACGCCAACGTCAAGGGCTACGAGGCCCTGGTCATGGCCCGCGTCGGTGCGCTGTGGGCATCGCAGGCGATGGTGACTCGCGAAGGGCCGGCTCACGTGTCCGTGCCGTTTTGCAGCTATGGGGCCAGCCAGCAGCTGCTCACCGGAATTTGCGCGGCACTGCACGAGCGTGAGCGAAGTGGGCTGGGCCAGCGCGTGGATGCCACACTCGTCAACGGCGTCGCGTCCCTTGGTACCTGGAATTGGTATCTCAACGTGATTACGTCGAAGTTCCCCGACGCGTTCACCCCCTCATCACCGATCGGAAAGCATGGGACCCCCCTCACTCCCATGGTGTTCATGTTGCTCATCGCCCTGAGCGGCGACGGGCGTTGGCTCCAGTTCTCCCAGGTCCAGTTGCACCTCTACATCGAGATGCTGAAAGTGATGGGCCTGGACTGGATGCTCCAGGACGAGGAGTGGAAGGACGCCGTGTGGGCGGCCGATAGCCCCAAGACGGGCGAGTTCTGGGACAAGCTCTACGAGGCGGTGCAATCCAAGACGCTGGGGGAGTGGAACGAGATCTTCGAGAACGATCACAACGTGTGGGCAGAAACCATGCGCCGAGGGAGCGAACTCCTCGACCACCCGCAGATGCAGCATCTCGGTGCCGTCGTCGAGATCGACGATCCCGAGCGCGGCCTCGTGCGCCAGCCGGGGCCGATCGTCAAGATGTCCGGCACGCCCGCCGTCTTGGATCGCGGCGCACCAGTGCTCGATGCCGATGGCGCTGCTCTGCGCGCGACGCCGTGGCCGGCTCTCGTGGGGTCGGAGGAGGTGCGCGGTACGCACCCGGTCCCCGGGGAGACAGCTTTAGGTGATGTGACAGTCCTCGAGCTCGGGACGTTCTTCGCGGCCCCCTTTGGCGGCACGGTGCTCCGCGAGGTGGGCGCCAGGGTCATAAAGGTGGAGCCCTTGGAGGGTGAGCCTATGCGAACCCTGCTGCCCTTCCCGGAACTGGGCGCGGCCAAATGCGTACAGGGCAAGGAGTCCATTTGCGTCGATCTGTCCACCGAAGAGGGGCGGGCGATCGTCCATGCCCTCGCCCGCAAGTCGGACATCGTGCTCCAGTCGTTCCGTGCCGGTGTGGCGGAGCGGCAGAGGGTCGACGCGGACACGCTCCGCTCGGTCAATCCTGACCTCGTCTATCTCAACTCGCCCGGCTACGGGATCGACGGGCCATGCGGCGACCGCCCCGCGTACGCCCCCACCATCGGGGCCGGCAGCGGCCTCGTCATGCGCAACATCGGTACGGCCATTGAGGAGCGACCGGGGCTGTCCCTGAAGGAGATCCGGGCAGACGCCTTGCGCCTTTCGGGCGCGGGAACGACCGAGTACGCGCAGGCGGACGGCATCTCGGCGCTCACAGCGGCGAGCGCCATGGCGCTGGGCCTGCTCGTGCGCGACCGGACCGGTGTGTCCCAGGAGATGCTGACGACCATGCTGACATCGACCGCGCATGCTCTGGCCGACGACATGGCGGAGTACAAGGACCGTCCGCCCACGCAAGCGGCGGACGCCGAACTCCTGGGGTACTCGGCCCTCTACCGCCTCTACCGGGCAGCGGACGAGTGGATCTACCTGGCCGCGCCCTCGACCGGCGATTGGGACGCGCTGTGCGCCGTTCTTGCCGAGCAGACGGATCGGGTTACCGAGCTGGCCACCGACGCCAGGTTCGCCGACGAGGCGGCGCGGCGGTCCAACGATGCCGCACTAGGCCAAGAACTCGAGACGGTGTTCGCCTCGAGACCCGCTCAGCACTGGGAGGACACGTTGCTGGCTGTCGGCCTCGGATGCCTGGTGGCGCACC
>DATDIE010000287.1:0-2807 GCA_036521235.1 Acidimicrobiales bacterium
CGCTGCGACCGGGTGGTTGGCGAGCGTCGTGATGGCAGCGGCCAGGCGCGCAGTGACCACGTGGGGGCCGGTCGTGGTGGCGGTCGCGGTTGCCGGTGCCGACGCCAAGGTGGCCGGGACGCGCTCGAGGAAGCGGTGGGCTTCTCGGGCGAACACCAGCATTGTGACGTTGTCGACCGAGCCGACGCGGCGGTAGACGGTGCTGGGAGCGACGCCCATCTCGCGGGCGATGTCGCTGAGGGTCGTCTTGGAGATCCCGTGCCGGGCGAGGCAGTCGGTCGCCGCGTCGAGCGTGGGATCCAGGGACGGGTTCGGCGGGAGCGGGAGCCGGTCGGCGAGGACGGGGAGGGCCAGGAGCTCGGCGTCAGCAGGCATGCGCTTCAAGTCTGACGCATGAATGCAAAGAAGCGCAACTTCCTTTGCGCTCTTGCGGATCGCTCGGGTGATGGCCGTGCTGCCCGCTCGGATCACGACGTGCACGCCGACCGCGGTGTTGCTGCGGACGGATTAGCTGGCGGGATCGGGGTGGTTAGAGCTGCTCGTCGGCCTCGGCGTCGCGGACGATCCGCTTCACCAAGGACTGCATGAGCGCCCAGGCCACGTCGGGGTGGTCCTTGATGAAGGCGCGGAACTGCCAGGCCGGCAGCGCGAAGCATTCGAGGTCGGTCTCGGCGGTGATCTCGGCCATGCGCGGCCCGTCGTCGATGAGGGCCACCTCGCCGAAGTGCTCGCCGGGCTCGATCGTGCGGATCGTCCTGCCCTTGATCTTGACGGTGGCAGATCCCTTGGCGATGACGAAGAAGCCCACGCCGGGCTTGCCTTGCTCGAGGATGACCGTGCCGGCCGGGAAGTTCTGCTCGGTGAGCGCCGCGGCGAGGTGCTTGAGGTCCTTCTTCGAGAGCTCCGCAAAGAGCGGCGCGTTCCGGATGGCCTCTTGGACGTCCATCGGGTTGGAACCGTAGTCGGACGAGGCTGCTCGGAACAGGGCTTTTGCTGGCGTCTGGTTCAGGCTCGTGGCGTGGCGGAGACCGGCAACGGCGGGACCCATTCCGGCGTCGAGGCCGACCAGGGCCGCAGGGTGACCTCGAATCGAGAGCCCCCGTCGGGGCCGAGCGGCGAGACGGCGCGGACGGTGCCGCCCATGGCCGCGGCGAGCTCGGACACGATGGCGAGCCCGAGCCCCGAGCCGACGAGGCGGTTGCGGCCGCGGTCGGCTTGGTAGAAGCGCTCGAAGACGCGCTGCAGGTCGCCCGGCGCGATGCCCGGACCGTCGTCGTCGATCGTGATGACGCACCCGCCGGCGGGCGGGCCGGCGTCGGCCAGCCCGATCGTGATGCGGGTGCGGGCGAAGTTGCACGCGTTCTCGATGAGGTTCGCTACGAGCTGGGCGAGACGGTCGGGGTCCGCCGCCACGGGTTGGAGGGAGGACGGGGCGGCGGGCGGCCGGAGGCCGAGTGCGTCGGCGTCGTGATCGGCGTAGGCGTCCGCGTAGGGGTCGAGGCCCGGGACTGTGGTGGCGGCGTGGGGGACGCGCAGCAGGATGTCGAGGCCGGCGCGGGCGGCGGTCGGCCGGAAGCCCTCGGCGGTGGTCGAGACGACCTCGGCGGCATCGGTCGGGCGCATGTTGATCGAGAGCTGGTGCGCCTCGAGCTTCGTGAGGTCGAGGAGGTCGCCCACGAGGCGCTCGAGGCGGCGCGACTCGGCGATGATCACGTCGGCGGCGCGGTTGGTGTCGTCGATCGCCCCGTCCTTGATCGCCTCGGCGAAGCCGCGGATGGACGTGAGCGGGGTGCGCAGGTCGTGCGAGACGGCGAGGAGGAGGTGTCGTTCTCGGGCCCGGCTGTCATCGAGGCTTTGGGCCATGTCGTTGATGGACCCGGCCAGCGAGGCGAACTCGGGGTAGTCGTGCTTGCGAACCGGGATGCGGCTCTCGAGGTCGCCGGCGGCGATGCGGCCCGTCGCCTCGGTGGCCTCGACGAGGGGTCGGGCCATGCGCCGGCTCATCTGCCAGGCGATCAGGGCGGCGACGACGAGCGCGGCGCCGCCGGCGAGGATGAAGTAGCCCCAACTCGGGCCGAGGTTGCCGACGTCACGGGTGAGGAGCACGGCGAACGTGCCCTCGAACGCGATGCCGTGGTCCCGTTTCTCGATCCGGCGGATCTCCGTTTGGGAGAGCGACACGGGAGAGACCGCGTAGACGAGGTTGCCGTTGCGGCCCGAAACGGTCTGGCCGTCCTGGACGGCGGCGACGTCGATGTCGCTCTGGTCGAGGTCGGCGGGGAGGGTGGAGGCGGCGATGTTGCCGAGGCGGTTGATCCGGATGATGTCGGCGTTCTCGAGCTTGAGCGTGGCCTTGAGGACGGTCAGCGTCCGGAGGGATTGCTCGCCGAGTTTGGAGTTGGTGAGGGCGGTGGCCTCCGAGGTCAGCTGCTGCTGGGCCTGGTCGCGCGCTTGGTTGCGGGTGAGGAGGAGGCTGCCGACGCCGGCAATTACGAGGACGACGGCGACGAGGCCGACCATGGCGAACATGAGGCGACGTCTCATCGGCTCGGGCCTTGCTCCTTATCCGAACCGGTAGCCCACGCCCCACACGGTGGCGAGGGGAAGGTCGGGGCCGAACTTCTTACGCAGCTGAGCCACGTGGACGTCGACCGTGCGCTCGTCGCCGTACCAGTCGGCGCCCCAGACGCCATCGAGGAGTTGCTGCCGGGTGAGGGCGAGGCCGGCGTTGTTGGCGAGGAACGCGAGGAGGTCGAACTCGCGGGTGGTGAGTGGAACTGGTTGGGTGTCGTTTCGGGCTTCGCGGC
>DATDIE010000288.1:0-9520 GCA_036521235.1 Acidimicrobiales bacterium
CGATCGCGTTGACGACGCCCGCGGCACCGGCCGGCGGGGCGCCGAGGGCCGGCGCGGCGACGCCCAGGGCGGCCGCGAGCCCGGCCGCCGCGCCGAGGGAGGCGAGGCGCACCCGGAGGCGGGAGGCGGGTCGGGAGGGTCGGTTCTTCATGGTCTCGGAGTATACTGAGACTTAGTCTCATTACAAGTCCCAGACTCAGTTTAGGACCAAGAGACGCAGGAAGGTGATGGCGATGTGGTTCTATGGCGCCGATGCCCGATGGCGCGACCCTCTCGGAAGGGGGACAGGGTGGTCGTGATGACGACTGACGACGACGAGGGGCTGCACGAGCTCGTCGAGGCGCGCCTGCGCCGCGCCGACCTGCGGTACACGGCGGGGCGCCGCGCCCTGGTCGACCTGTTGGCGGACGCGGGCCACCCGGTCAGCATCGGCGACATCGCGGAACGCCTGCCGCAGCTGCCGCGCAGCTCGGCCTACCGCCACCTGGTCGACCTCCAGGCCGCCGGCGTCGTGCGCCGCGTGGCGGCGAACGACGAGTTCGCGCGCTTCGAGCTGGCGGAGGACCTGACCGAGCACCACCACCATCTGTTGTGCGTCAGCTGCGGCAAGGTGACCGACGTGACGCCGAGCTCCGCCTTCGAGCGGCAGGTGAGCCGGACCATCGACGAGCTGGCGGTCGACCTCGGCTTCGAGCCGCACGGGCACCGCCTCGACGTGATCGGGCTCTGCTCGGGCTGCCGCGCCTAGGGCGGCACTAGGGCCGCGGTCGTTCAGGCCAGCTGGAAGAGCCCGGCATCGATCACGGTCTCGCCGCGCTGGGTCTCGGTGCGAAAGCGGTAGGCGCCCTTGGCGCGCTCGCCGATGTCCCAGACCGAGATGGTCAGCGTGTCGCCCGGCATGGTCGGCTTCGAGAAGCGGGCCCGCATCGCGCCGAACCGGGCCGGGTCCGAGCCGCACACCATGTGCAGCAGGCCACGCCCGGTGAAGCCGTACGTGCAGAGCCCGTGCAAGATCGGGCGGTCGAAGCCAGCGCGCTTGGCGAAGGTGGGATCGGAGTGCAACGGATTGCGGTCGCCGCTCAACCGGTAGAGCAGGGCCTGGTCCGGGCGCGTCGAGTAGTTCACGACCTCGTCGGGCTCGCGCGTCGGGAGGGGCTCGGCGGCGAGCTCGCTCTCCTCGTCGCCCTCGGGGTTGCGCGGCCCGCCGAAACCTCCGGCGCCGCGGATGAACATCGTGGTGCGGGTCGTGAAGGCGAGCTCTCCCGTGCCGGCGTGCCGGGACTCGCCCTCGAGCACCACGACGCCGGCCTTGCCCTCGCCCTTGTCGTACATGCCGGCGACCTTCGACGTCACCGCGACCGCGCCGTCGGGCGGGATCTCCCCGTGCAGGTGGATCGACTGCTCGCCGTGCACGAGCATCGCCATATCGAAGTCGCCGATGGCGCGGATGGCGCCCCCGCCCTGGCCCACGATCGTCGTGAACGTCGGCAGGACGCGCTGCGTGACGCCCTGCGAGTTCTCGGTCGTGAGGTCCAGCTCGAAGCCGGTCGGATCCAAGTTTCCGGCGCCGACACCCAGGGCGTAGAGCAACGCGTCCTTCGAGGTCCACGACCGCTCGGCCGACTCCGACGTCGTGCCCACCGCATCCGGGTTCAGTGCCATCTGCTTGTCCCTCGCTTCTCTATTGTTGACGTGGCTTGATGTTACATAGATCTATGGCATACTTGTCAAGTGGCACCGCAGGCAGACGTCGAACGCAACGACCTGACCATCGACGAGCTGGCGGCGGCGGCCGGCACGACGACCCGGCGAGTCCGCTCGCTCCAGACGCTCGGGCTCCTACCCCACCCTGAGCTGCGAGGCCGGACGGGGCTCTACGCGGCGGCGCACCGGGAGCGGCTCGCGGCGATCCTGCGGCTCCAGGCGCAGGGCTTCTCACTCGAGTCCCTGGGCGTGCTCTTCGGCGCGCTCGATGCCGGTCAGTCGCTCGCCGCCGTCCTCGGAGTGGCCGAAGCCGCCTTGGGCACGGCCGCACCGCCGGAGACGGGTGACACCGCCGAGCTCTACGGCTTCGCCGAGCTGCAGCCGGTCGGCGCGCCCCGTCGCGGGAGACGGCCACTGCTGTCCCTCGTCCCCACGACGATGTGGGACGAGAGCGAAGCATCCTGACCTGAGGGCGGGGCCGGTTCCGGCGGCACCGATGCGGCGGGTCGATATGGTCGGGCCGTGCCGGACGCCGCAGTGCCGCTCCTACGGTGGAACGCCGCCGGGGCGCTGGGCGCGGACGTCGCCGTCACGACGCGCCACGGCGGCGTGTCGCAACCGCCGTACGACTCGCTCAACCTCGGGCTGCACGTGGGTGACGACGCCGACACGGTCGTGACCAACCGCCGCCGGGCGGCGCAGGCGTTCGGGGTCGCGCCCACCGAGCTCGTGTTCGCGCGGCAGGTCCACGGGGCGCACGTGACGCCGGTGAGCGGCGCCGACGGCGGGCGGGGCGTCACCGGCGATGACGACGCCGTCGCCGAGGCCGATGTCCTCGTCACCGAGGGGCCCGGGGTGACGCCGGTGATCATGGTGGCGGACTGCGTGCCGATGGCGTTGGTCGATCCGGTGGCCCGCGTCCTCGCTACCGTGCACGCCGGATGGCGCGGCACTGCCGCGGGCGTGGTCGGCGCCGCGTTGGACGCCATGGCCGAACGGGGAGCGCACCGCGAGCGGATCCGCGCGTTCGTCGGGCCGGCCGTGACGCCCGAGCGCTACCAGGTGACCGACGAGGTCGTGCGCGCCTTGGGGGGCGCGGTCGGCCCCGTGCCACTGGAGCCCGAGGTGGCGCGGCGGGACGGCCCGGCGCACTGGCTCGTCGACCTCGTGGCGGCGAACCGCCAGCAGCTGCGGCTGGGCGGCGTGCGGGGCGAGCACATCGACGAGTGCGGTGTCTCCACCGCGGACGAGCGCTTCTTCAGCGACCGCGCCGCCCGTCCCTGCGGCCGCTTCGCCCTGCTGGCGCGACTCGTCGACTGAGCCCCGAGCCGGGCCGTGCCCGGGCGTCGACGGCCTGCGCCATAGCATGGGAGGGCGCCGCCACGGCGTGGCTCCCCCACATTCGCCATGCCTCCCCCCGCCAAATTCCGCTACGACGGCGTCGACGTCGACCCGGCGTCGGGCGTCGTCACGTGCCGGTACTCGACCTCCGCCCACGCCTTCGCCGAGCGCTTCACGTTCGGGCCACGGGGCTACTGGGACGACCCGGCTGTCCAGGCGGCCGTGCGAATCCTGTTCCTCCTGGCGGGGGTGTCGTACTACAAGACCGAAGCGGCGGCGGTCGTCGACCTCGGTGCGCTTCCGAGCACGGTGGCCGAGCGCGCCTTTCTCACCCGTTACTACGTCGGTGGCCTCGGCGAGTTCGCCTACCGCAACGGCCTCGACCTCCGCGACCTCGCGGTGGTGGGGCCCGACGCCACCCCGGACGAGGCGGGGCCCGCGGCCTACGAGCCCGAGGCGGGGCGGCCGCTCATCCCCTTCGGCGGCGGGATCGACTCGATCGTCACGGTGGCGGCGCTGGCCGCCGACCACCCGGATGCGGCGCTGTTCGTCGTGCACCCACTCGATGACCGCTTTGCGGCGATCGAGGGCGCGGCCGCGGTGACGGGGTTGCCGGTCGTCCACGTCGCCCGGGAGCTCGACCCCCAGGTGCGGCGCTCGGACGAGCTCGGCTTCCTCAACGGACACGTCCCCGTGACCGCCGTCATCACGGCCGCGGCGCTCGTCGCGGCGACGCTGGAAAGTCGCGACGCTGTGGTGCTCTCCAACGAATGGTCGGCGTCGGTGCCGACCCTGGTCGTCGACGGCGTCGAGGTCAACCACCAGTGGTCGAAGGGCGACGAGTTCGAAGGCGCCTTCGGAGACTTCGTGCGCGGCGCGTTGGGCCCGGGGCTGTCGGTCTTCTCGTACCTCCGCCCCCGCACCGAGCTGTGGGTCGCCGAGCGATTCGCCGCCCTGGGCCCGTATCACCGCGTCTTCCGCAGCTGTAACCGCGCCTTCCACCAGGACCCGGCCCGCCGGTTGGACCACTGGTGCGGGACGTGCGACAAGTGCTGCTTCATCGACCTGATCCTCTCGCCGTTCATGGACCGCGCCGAGCTGGGTGAGATCTTCGACGGCACCGAGCCGCTCGAGAACCCCTCCAACGACGACAAATTCCGCGCGCTGCTCGGCCTGGGCGACGACGCCCGCCCGTTCGAGTGCGTCGGCGACGTCGACGAGTGCCGGACGGCCGTGCTGCTCGCGGCGGCGCGCAACGACCGGGCCGACAGCCGCCTCCAGGGCTGGAGCGCCGAGGTCACGGGCACCACCGCGACGCCGATGCCCGACGCCGCGACCCTGTTGCGGCCGCGGGGGCCGGACCACATCCCGGAGCGCTATGCGCCAGCCGATCTCCTGGTCCGCGCTCGCTGACGCGAGGGTCGGCGTCTGGGGCCTGGGCGTCGAGGGACGGGCGAGCATCCGCCGCCTCGCGACCATGGGCGTCACGCCGGTGCTGGTCGACGACGCGCCGGCCGCGCCTTCGCTCGACGGACACCCCATCGTGGCCACCGAGCCGGACGGATTGCGCGCCCTAGTTGCGTGCGACGTCGTCATCAAGGGCCCGGGCATCAGCCGCTACCGGCCGGACGTGGCGCAGCTCGAGACGGCCGGGGTCACGGTGAGCGGTGGCCTCGGCCTCTTCATGGCCGAGGCGGACCCGTCGCACGTCGCCTGCATCACCGGGACCAAGGGCAAGAGCACCACGACGGCCATCGCCGTCCACCTCCTGGCCGGATTGGGGTACGACGCTCGGGCGGGCGGCAACATCGGGCGCCCGCCCTGGGACACCGACGAAGCCGGCGACCCGGACTACTGGATCGTCGAGACCTCGAGCTTCCAGGTCCCCGACCTGGCCGTCGCCCCGCACGTGGTCGCCGTCACATCCCTGTCGCCCGACCACCTCGACTGGCACGGCACGGTCGAGCGCTACTACGCCGACAAGCTGACGCTCGCCAGGTTGCCCGGCGTGACGCTCGCGCTGGCCGACGGGTCCGACGAGCGCCTCCGCGCGCAGGCCTCCCTGTTGGGCCCACACGTCCGTTGGGTCGGCCCCGCAGACGTGGAGCGCGACGCCGCCTGGTCGTCCGCGCTCGGTCTCGCCGGGCCGCACAACGCACGCAATGCGTCGATCGCCCGCGCCGTGCTCGTCGGGCTCGGGATCCCCGGCGCCGACGACGACGCTGCGCTGGCTCGGGCGGCCGCGGGCTTCGAAGGGCTGCCGAGCCGCTTCCGCTCGCTCGGCCGGGTCGGCGGGGTCGAGTTCGTCGACGATGGGCTCTCGACCAACGTGCTGCCGGCGCAGGCGGCACTCGGCGCGTTCGCCGACCGCCCGGTGGCGCTCCTCGTGGGCGGGCACGACCGCGGGCTCGACTACGAGCCGCTGGCCCGCACCGTCGCCGGGCGCACGGGCCCGACGTTCGTGGTGACCATGCCCGACAACGGCCCGCGCATCGGTGAAGCGGTTCGGGCCGTCGGTGACGGACGCGTGGACGTGCTCGACCGCGACGGCCTGGACGACGCGGTGGACGCCGCGTACGCATGGGCGAGCACCGCCGGGGACTCGGGTGTCGTGTTGCTGTCGCCGGCCGCGCCCAGCTTCGGGCGCTTCGGCGACTACCGGGAGCGGTCGGCCGCGTTCGCCGCCGCAGCGGCGCGGCAGGGACCGCTCACGCGCTGAAGGCGATCAGCAGGCGGCGCCGGCGGGCGCCAGCTCCTCGCGCTCGCTGAGGAAGAGCCACCAGGAGTCGGCCGAGACGATCGCCGCCGCCTGCACGACGTCGGGATCGGCGCCCAACTCGCCCAGCGCCTCCATCGACCAGCCGGCGTGGTCCACCTCCTGGGTGCGGTGCACGTCCCAGAAACGGGTCTCTTCCTCGCTCAGGCCGTAGTGACGGCGCAGCCCGTCCGACTTGGACGCCGCGATGTCCGCCGCCTGGATCTCGTAGGCCGCCACCATGGCGAGCGCCGCCGCGGGATCGGTCGCGGCGGCCGTGCGCACCAGCGCCAGCAGCGCGGCGGTCGAGGGGGTGGCCGGTGCATCCGGCGCGGCCCCGGCCGCTTTGGCGAACGTCTCGAAGAGTTGGACGTGCGGCTCCGGAGAGCCGAGCTCGTCGGAAAGATTCGCCTCCACCAGCGATCGCGCGCGGCCGTCGGGCAACGCCGAGGCAATCGCCGACAACGTCACGGGTAGCTCGCGCTCGATGTGCCGATACTGCTCCGCGTAGGCAGCCAGCTCGCCCTCCGACAGGGCTCCGGCCTCCCAACGACGGTAGAAGGGGTGCGTTAGCAAGTGACGCCCGACAATCGCCTCCGCCAGCACCTCGTGAATCCGTTGAGTGTGCATCCCGAGACCATATCCCGCCGGGACAGGGCCGCCCGGGGCCGGGCCCCACCCGAGGCGCAGGGCACAATCGGGGTGTGCTCAGCCTGGCCTGCTTCCTGGTGGGCGGCCTTCTGGGCTGGGGCGCGGCACAGGGCGGGCCGACGGTCCAGCGGGTCTGGCCGGTCGTGCTGCGGGTCCAGATCCTCCTCACCTCGGCCACGCTCTCCTTCGCCGCCGCCTGGCGCCTGACCTCCGCGCGCGAGCTGGCCGGGCCGTTGGCCTTGGCGGCGGGGATGTGGCTGCTGCTCGCCGTCACGCTCGCCACCCGGGGCCGGCGCAGCCGGGGCGCCAGCGCGCTCGAGGCCTGGGCGGTCAGCCCGAACAGCTCCTTCTGGGTGGTGCCGGCGGCGGCGGCGTTCGCCGGTGCGGCCGGCACGATGATCGCCGTCCTCGCCAACGTCATCACGACGGTGTGGGGCGGGCTGTGCGTCCACCTGATGCGGCGGGACGCACCGCTCCGTCAGCGGCGCGCCACCTCGTGGGTCGACCAGTCGCCCGTGCTCGCCTCGGTGGTCGGGCTCGCGGTGCACGCGCTGGGGCCGGCGCCGGGATGGACCGAGCAGGTCCTGACGCTGGCCGGGCCGCTCCTCGCCTTCTCGGGGGCCGCCTTGTTCGTCGGCTCGATCATCCACCCGCACAACGTCTCGGTGCCAAGGACCGACCACGCGCTCCGCCGGTGGGCCTGGCTGACGGTGATCCGGGTCGCCTACTACCTGGTGGTGACGCTGGCGGCCGTGGCAGGGGGCGCGACCACGCTCGCCATCGTCGCCGTGCTCACGGCGCTCAGCGCGCCGTCGTTCCAACCGATCCAGCAGGCCGTGCTCTACCGCTACCGCTCCGAGGTCGTCGTGGCGGCCGTGCGCTGGGGGTGGGTGCTCGCCCCGCTGGGGCTCGGCGCGGCTGCGCTGATCCGCTGACGGGTGGCCGCGGTCGCTCAGGCCGCGGCCAGCTCGCCGAGACGACGGAAGGTGTTGCAATAGAAGAGCCGCCCGCTTCCGGCCCGCCAGTCGGCCCACCGCGCGTACGACACGGTGTCGGTGCCGCCCAGGCGCGGCGCGACGTGCTCGATCATCGTCGAGAACGTCTCTTCGGCCCGCGGGGTGTCGAACTCGTAGAAGTGCATGAAGCGCGGTTCGCTCTCCGCCCGGTTCTCGTAGACCGAGATCTGGGTGAACCCCGGGATGCCGGCGGCGGCGATGTGACGGATGTGGACGAAGTCACCCCAGTCCCGCAGGGCGTCGTCGAGCTCCGGGGTGCGGGGGCTGATCCACACGATCAGCAGGCCCAGGGTCGGCCCGTCGGTGAGGACGCCCTGGCTCGGCCGCGGGTGGCGCCCGAAGGTGTGTGCCGCGGTGACGTTCGCCGGCACGTCCGGCGTCACGAAGCCGTCGGCCGCCTCGACGACCACGAGTGTCCGGCCGTCGCGCACGCGCATCGGCAGGTCGGTGCGTCCCGGCGCGCAGTTCGCCCACCAGGTGACGCGTTCGGCGCCGGGCGCGCGCACGAGCTCGCCGGCCCGCTGCCCGCACGCCTCGGGCGTCGCGTCGCCGAGCTCCAGATGGAGCACCGGGGTGCACCGGTCCTCCACCGCTAGGACGCCGCGTGCTGCACCGGACGCGGCGTCCTAAACCAGTCGTCTTCGTGGGGTGCGGGCTCCATCATCGCCTCGATCCGGAGCCTACGGCGCGTGCTCCCAAAAAGCGGGGCCGGGTCGGGGCGCCGTGGGGCGCTCAGGCTGGTGTTCGCCGGCATGGTCCTAGTCGCCAGATCCGGCGCGGACTGGCAGGTAACGGTCGGGCCATTCACCGAGCAGGCCCACTCCCCGGTCCCGTCGGGCGCCCAGAGGGTTGACCCCGGCCGGGAACGTCGCCGTCATGGTGCCGGTATACGGCACAAGCGATTGCACTGGCGTTGCAGTACCGTCACCACGCGTCTGTCCGGAGGGCACGCTTCTGTCCGGAGGGAAGGAAGGGGGAGCTGTCATCGTCTTCGCGCTCACGACGGATCGACGCCCGTCCCTGGCGCGCGTGTTCGTGCTCGCGGGGCTGCTGGCGTTCGCGGTCGGAGGCTGCACCACCGGCTCATCTGGCGCGTCCTCCAGCCAGAGCGGCAACGCAGCTGCGTCGTCTCGTGCTTACGCCTGTTTGCACGGGACCTGCTCGGGGCTCGTCGACATCGGCAACCAACGCAAGCTGTATCTCGAATGCCGGGGAACCGGCACGCCGACGGTCGTCTTCATCGCCGGCCGCACCGATCGTGCGGCCGTCTGGCAGACGCAGCAGAGCCCCGGTCAACACGCCCCGCTCGTCCTGCCTTCGGTCGCGAAGTTCACGAGGGCCTGCGCCTATGACCGTCCCGGCACGGTCACCATCGACGGGAACCACGTCGAGCCGACATCGTCGACGCCGGTCGCGCAGCCGACCACCGCGTCGAGCGGAGTCGCCGACCTACACGCCCTTCTCGTGGCCGCCAAGGTTCCCGGTCCCTATCTGGTGGTCGCCCACTCCTACGGCGGACTGATCGGCCGGTTGTTCGCGAGCACGTACCCGAAGGAGGTCGCCGGTTTGGCGCTCGTCGACACGCTCACCGAATCGATGTACCCGGCGTTGGGATCGACCGCCAATCAGGCGTTGTGGCTACGACTCAACAACAACTATTCCGTCGATCTCGATCGGTTCCATCAGGAAAAGACGGACCTTCTTGCGTCCTTCAGGCAGATGGAGGTGGCCCCTCCGGTACGACCCATCCCCGCACTCGTGCTCAGCTCCGATCAGCCCTATGACTTCGCCGCGCTGGTCCGCGAAGGCATCCTTCCGGGTGACACGCCGCCGAGCTTCGGCGACACCGTGTGGCACGCGGTCCTGGTCGGTCAGCAGAGCCTGGCCGGCCTTCTGCACGCCCAACACATCACGGACACCTACAGCGGGCACTACATCCACCTCACCCAGCCACAACTGGTGATCAATTCGATCCGTCACATCTACGACCAGGTCGCGCACGTCGCCGACCCGCCGGGTCTCACGCTCACGGCGTCCCCCACGTCACCGGGCT
>DATDIE010000289.1:0-2480 GCA_036521235.1 Acidimicrobiales bacterium
AGCTGCAGCAGGCGTTCGAGAAGAACCCGGAGCTGCGGCCACGCGCCCGCGGCATGCTCGAGTCGTCCTTCGATCTCGTCATCGACCGGGCCAAGGAGGCCGGCGCCGTGCGCCCGGACGTCACCGGGTCCGACGTCATGCAACTGGTCGCCCCGGTGTGCACCAACGGCTCGATCGAGCCCGAACAGGCGAACCGCCTCCTGCGGATGGTCCTCGACGGCATGCGCGCCGAGGCGGCGCGGACCGTCCTCGCCTGAAGCGGCGACGCCTCAGCCGCTGGGGAGCGGGAAGGCCACGGCGTTCGCCCACTGCGGGTCGATGACGTAGTTGCCCTCGCTGTTCACGTCGAGGATGACGACGGTGCTTTGCACCCGGTTGCCCGTCGACCGTGCGATCGTGATGGCGCCGGTGATGCCCTGGTAGTTGCGGATGCGGCTCATGGCGGCGCGCACCGCTTTCTGGCGCCATCCGGCCCGTTGCACGGCTTTGGCCAGGACTTCGACCGAGTCGTAGGTGAAGGTGCCCCAGGTGCCCGGCGTCGTGTGGAACATCGACTGGTAACTCGTCACGTATTGGCTCGCCCCGGCGAACTGCTCCGCGCTCGGCACGCCGCTCGACAGGCACGCCGATGCCACCGGCTGGGTCGCCGCCGTGACGAAGTCCGGGCCCTGGGCGGCCAAGTCGACGAAGCACTTGGCGCTGCCGGCGGCCGAGGCGCTCTTGGCGATCGCACCGGCTGCCGCGCCGTACGCCGCGATGTACACCAGGCCCGGGTGCGCCTTGGCCACCTTGTTGACCGCACTGGAGAAGTTCGACTGCGTGCTCGAGACGCCCACCATGGACACGACGGGGTCACCCGCCGCGGCGAGACCCGCCTTGACCTGCTTCGCGATCCCGGCGGTGTAGGTGGACGTGTCGTAGATGATGGCCGGACGCGTGGCGTGCAGGACCTGGGTGATCTCCCGGACCTCCACCGGCGCGACCTGTGAGTCCATCGGTTGCGTGGTCACGCCGTACCCCTCGGTCTTCACGCTCGACGTGAGGCGCACGATGGGCAGCCCCGCACGTCGATAGAGCGGCAGGTTCGCCACTCCGACCGAAGAGTTGAACGGTCCCACGACGGCGAACGCGTGGGCCCGGATCGCCTTGCGGGCCGCCGCGATGCCTCCGGCGGCAGTGGCCTTGTCGTCCACCTTCATGAGTGTGAGCCGCACGCCGTCGATGCCGCCGGCGGCGTTGATCTGGTCGACCGCCAACTGCGCCCCGTCTGCCATGTCGATGCCGGTCGACGCCTGGGACCCGCTCATGGGCCCCTCGACCGCGATCAGCCCCGAGACGGGTCGGGTCGATACGACGGCGGCGGCGCTCGGTGCCCCGACCGCGACGTTGGCGGACGCCAACGAAAGGACGACGACCGCCGATCCCATTGCACTCGCAACGAATCGCCAAATGCCTCGTTCCATGCTGCTCCCCCGTACCCGTGCGCTCGAACGGCCGCCGCAAGGATTAGGGGAACGGTACGCCGAATGGGTCTTCGGGGCAATGGGTATCGGCATGTCGTGCCTGCCTGCACCCCACGCTGCCACGCGCGGTCTTAGCGTTACGCCCATGGATGGGGGCAGCGAGAAGCGTCAAGGCCCGGCCCACGCCCGGGGGCGGGCGTTGCCGAAGGGCAACGAGGAGCGCCTGGCGGAGCTCGGCAAGATGCTTCCACCGCCGGGCGACGACGAGCTCGAGATCATCCGAGGCCTCCGCGCGTCACGCCTGCGCCGGCGCCTCCTCGCCTGGGGGATCGCGCTCCTCCTGATCGCACTGGTCGCCGGCGCCGTCGCGCAATGGGTGCGCCCGCTCCCCGCCTCCACGCTGCAGGTCGTGAGCGTCCGCCTACCCGGGACCGTCCCGACCTTTGCGTGGCCGAGCACCGGCGAGGCGGCGGCGAGCGTCGACGGCATCGGCGCGCTGGGACAGGTGAACGGCGCCAAGGCCGTGCCCGTGGCCGGCCTGGCCGAGGTGTTGACCGCGTACGTGATCCTGTCCGACCACCACCTGGCGCCCGGTGTCGACGGCCCGAGCATCCCGGTGACGAGTGCGGACGTCTCGGCCTATCAGGCCGGGCAGGCGAGCCAGGAGTCCGAGGTAACCGTCACCGCCGGCGAGTCGCTCACCCAGCTGCAAGCGCTCGAGGGCATGTTGATCGACTCGGGCAGCGACATGGCGACCCTGCTGGCCAACTGGGACGCCGGCACCGTCGGCGCGTTCGTCGCCAAGATGAACGCGGCGGCGGCGCGGCTCGGCATGACGTCGACGCACGTGACGGACCCGAGCGGCGTCGACCCCGCCACGACCAGCACCGCCGAGGACCTGGTCCGCCTCGGCGAGGCGGCGCTCTCGATCCCGGTCCTCAAACAGATCGTGTCCCTGGGCCAGGCGAGCGTCCCCATCCCGATGACGTCGACCGTCTACAACCTCAACTTCGACCT
>DATDIE010000290.1:0-13415 GCA_036521235.1 Acidimicrobiales bacterium
TCTCGAGTACTCCATGTCCGTCATTGTGGCGCGCGCGTTGCCGGACGTGCGGGACGGCCTCAAGCCCGTTCACCGCCGGATCCTCTACTCCATGTTTGACAACGGGCAACGCCCCGACCGGCCGCACAACAAGTGCGCCAAGGTCGTCGGCGAGGTCATGGGCGTCTACCACCCCCACGGCGACTCGGCGATCTACGAGGCGCTGGCCCGCATGGTGCAGGGGTTCTCGCTGCGCTACCCGCTCATCGACGGCCACGGCAGCTTCGGCGGCCGGGGCCCCGACGACGGGGCCGCGGCGATGCGCTACACGGAGTGCCGGCTGGCGCCGCTCGCGCTCGAGCTCATGGCGGACATCGACGAAGAGACCGTCGACATGGTCGCCAACTACGACGGGTCGGCGTCCGAGCCCGACGTGCTGCCGGCGCGGTTCCCGAACCTGCTGGTCAACGGGTCGCAGGGCATCGCCGTCGGCATGGCGACGAACGTCCCGCCCCACAACATGGGCGAGGTGATCGACGCCGCCATCCACGTGCTGCACCACCCCGAGGCGACGCCCGACGAGCTCATGGCGTTCGTCAAGGGCCCGGACTTCCCGACGGGGGCACAGATCCTCGGGCGCCAGGGCATCCTCGACGCGTACCGGACCGGCCGCGGGTCGATCAAGATGCGCGCCGTCGCCGAGATCGAGGAGGGCCGCGTCGGCGACCGCATCGTGGTGACCGAGCTGCCGTACCAGACGTCGGTCGAGGTGATCGAGCAGAAGATCACCGAGCTCGTGCGCGCCGGCGACCTCGACGGGATCAGCGAGCTGCGCAACGCGTCGGCCAACCAGCAGCCGCGGCTGATCATCGAGCTGAAGCGCGACGCCAACGCCAACGTCGTCCTCAACAACCTGTTCAAGCAGACGCCGCTGCAGACCAGCTTCGGCGTCAACATGCTGGCGCTGGTCGACAGCGTGCCGCGCACGCTGAGCCTGGCGCAGGCGCTCTTCCACTACGTCGAGCACCAGATCGAGGTCATCCGGCGCCGCTCCGAGTTCCGGCTCACCAAGGCGCGCAACCGCGCCCACATCGTCGAGGGCCTGCTGAAGGCGATCGACATGCTCGACGCGGTCATCGCGACGATCCGGGCGTCGGCCGACCGTCCCGAGGCGCGCACCGCGCTCATGGCCGAGCCGTTCTCCTTCACAGAGGTGCAGGCGACGCACATCATCGACATGACGCTGGGCCGGCTGACGCGGCTGGGCCGGTCCGAGCTCGAGGAGGAGATGGCGCAGCTGCGCCAGACGATCGCCGAGCTCGAGGCGATCCTCTCCGACGACGCCAAGCTGCGCGGCGTGGTCGAGACGGAGATGACCGAGATCCGCGACAAGTACTCGAACCCGCGCCGGAGCGTCATCACGCACGACCCCGGCGAGATGGGCGTCGAGGACCTCATCGACGACGAGGAGATCGTCGTGACGATGACGCGGGCGGGCTACATCAAGTCAGTTGCGGCGGCGGCCTTCCGCACCCAGGGCCGCGGTGGGCGCGGCGTCCAGGGCGCCCGCCTGAAGGAGGAGGACCTGGTCAGCCAGGTCGTGCACACGTCGCAGCACGCGTACCTCCTGCTGTTCTCCAACCAGGGCAAGGTCTACCGGCTCCGGGGCCACGAGATCCCGACGAAGGAGCGCACGGCGCGCGGCACGGCGGCGGTGAACCTGGTGCCGCTGGCGCCCAACGAGTCGATCAATGCGATCATCGCGACGCGCGAGTTCTCGCCCGACCAGTACCTGGTCTTCGCCACCGCCGGTGGGCAGGTGAAGAAGACAGCGCTGAGCGAGTACGACAAGTCGCGCCGGGAAGGCTTCATCGCCATCAACCTGCGCGACGGCGACGAGCTCGTCCGCGTGGTGGCCACGTCGGGCCACGACGACCTCTTCGAGGTGACGCGCAACGGCATGACGATCCGCTTCAACGAGGAGGACGTGCGGGCGATGGGCCGCGACGCGGCCGGTGTACGCGGCATCCGCCTGCGCCAGGGCGACGCCGTCGTGTCGTGCGACGTGGCAGCCGACGACACCGACATCCTGATCGTGACCGACGCCGGCTACGGCAAGCGCACGAAGCTCGAGCGCTTCAACCGCCAGGCCCGCGGCGGCCAGGGCGTGCGCGGCATCCGGCTCACCGGCACACGCGGCACGGTAGTGGCCGCCTTCATGGTCGCCCTCGACGAGGAGATCCTCCTGGTTTCCTCCGGCGGGGTGGTCATCCGCACCGCGGCGCGCGAGATCGCCTCGCAGGGACGCGACGCCACCGGCGTGCGGGTGATGAACCTCGACGACGGCCAGACGGTGGCCGCGGTGGCGCGGGTGGCGGCCGAGTCCGAAGAGGACTAGCGGGACGCGGGACCCGGCCGGCCGGGGCGGCCGGCCCCCGTCGGGCGCCGCTGGCGGGTCAGAAGAACGTCAGCGACGAGATGGGCCAGACCCGCATGTCGACCTTGCCCACGATGAGGGACTTGTTGATCGGTCCCCAGAACCGGCTGTCGCACGAGTCGGTGCGGTTGTCGCCCATCACGAAGTAGTTGTCGGACGGGATCCGGTAGGCGTGGTCCAGGCTGTAGGACGTGCCGCCGGGGCCCGCCTTCGTGACGCCCTGCTCGGACGCGGGCAGCCAGCTCTCGTCGAGCTTGCGCCCGTCGATGTAGACGTGGCCGCCCGAGACCGAGATCGTCTCGCCGGGCAGGCCGACGACGCGCTTGACGAGGTCGTTGACCTCGGGCCCGCCGCAGTTCTCGTTGGGCGGCCGGGAGAAGACGACGATGTCGCCGCGCCCGACGCCGTGCAGGTGGTAGCTGAGCTTGTTGACCAGGATGCGGTCGCCGACGTGCAGGGTCGGCTCCATGGAGCCGGACGGGATGAAGAACGTCTGGACGACGAACGTCCGCAGCACGACGGCGAACACGACGGCGACGACCACGACGATGATCGCCTCACGCAGCCACCGCGTCCGGGGCGGCGGCGGGACCGGCCCGTCGCTGGGCAGCTCGTCGATCCCGGGGCCCCCGGGGGGCGGCCCGCCGAGGACGGCCTCGGAGTAGTCGGCCCGTCCGGCCGCCGGCGGGTCGTCGACGGCCAGCGCCGGGTCGTCGGGTTCGGGCGTCACCGGAGGGCAGGCTAGACGGCGAGGCCGCCCGCCCGGTTTCAGGCCGGAACGGGGCTGGGGACGACCGAGGCGGTGTCGCGGCCCGAGCGCAGGAGCGTGCCGGGGACGGCGCCGGTGGGCGCGCCGTCGCGCACCGTCTCGACGCCGTTGACCAGGACGCGGACCACGCCGTGGGAGCCGGCGTAGAGGCGGGGCGTGTCGCCCGGCAGGTCGTGCACGAGGCGCGCCGGCTCCGAGTCCACCGTCTCGGGGTCGAAGACGAACAGGTCGGCGGCGTACCCCTCGCGGACGAGGCCCCGGTCGCGCAGCCCGAAGAGAGCGGCCGGCTGGCCCGTCATCATGTGCACGGCCTGCTCGACGGGGACGAGGCGCCGCCCGCGCAGGCAGTCTGCGAGGAACGCCGTCGGGTAGTTGGAGCCGCACATGCGGTCGAGGTGGGCGCCGGCGTCGGAGCCGCCGACCATCGCACGCGGGTCGTTCCAGATGTCGGCGCGCATCGCCCACGTGGCCTCGGTCCCGTCGTCGGTGTTCGGCCACAGGACCGTGCGCAGGCCGTCGGCCAGCACGATGTCGAGCAGCGTGTCGAATGGGGCGGTGCCGCGCTCGGCGGCGATGTCCGCCACGCTGCGGAAGGCGCAGCCCTCGTTCTCGGGGGCGTACGTGTCGCCGATGACGTAGGTGCCCCAGTGCGAGAGGCCGCGGAAGACGCCGGCCTCCTTGCTGCGGGCACGCTCGTCGAGCTGGGCGCGGACGGCGGGATCGGCCAGCTTGGCCATGCGCTCGGCCTCGGGCAGCCCCATGACGTCGCCCCAGCCCGGGATGAGGAAGAGCGCGCAGTGCGTGCGGAAGCTCATGTTCATCGGGACGAGCGTCGGCATGGTGAGCGCGACGATGCGGCCCCCGGCGGCGGCGGCGGCGGACGACGCCGCGAGCTGGTGCTCGATCCGCTCGCCCGAGCGCGCGTCCACGGTCAGCACGTTCCAGTTGAGCGGCCGCTGCGCGGTGACGCTCATCGCGGTCATCAGGTCGACCTCCTCGGGGCTGAAGGAGTCGAGGCAGCCGTTCGTGATGTACTCGAGCGTCGTCCCCTCGTGCGCGGCGACCTCGGCGGAGAACGCCAGCATCTCGCGCCGGTCCGCGTGGCGCGAGCTGATGGGCTTGCCGTCGCCGTCGGAGTGGGTGCGCGACTGGGAGGAGGAGAAGCCGAGGCCGCCGGCGGCGAGCGAGTCTGCCAGGAGCTCGCGCATGGCGGCGATCTCGTCGTCCGTCGCGACCTCTTCGCCGCGGGCCGCTCCCATCACCTTGCGCCGCAGCGCGCAGTGCCCGACCAAGAACCCCGCGTTCACGCCGAGGTTGCCGTCGAGCGCGTCGAGGTACTCGGCGAAGCTCGACCAGGTCCACGGCACGCCGTTCTCGAGGGCGGCCAGGGGCATGCCCTCGACCTTGGCCATCATGCGGCGGATGTAGTCGGCGTCCTCCGCGTTGATGGGCGCCAGGGTGAAGCCGCAGTTCCCCCCGATCACCGTGGTGACGCCGTGCACGTTGGACGGTGACGCGGCGGGGTCCCAGAACAGCTGGGCGTCGTAGTGCGTGTGCGGATCGACGACGCCGGGGGCGACGAAGAGCCCGGTGGCGTCGAACTCGGTGGTGGCCGGCTCGTCGACCACGCCGACGGCGACGATGCGCCCGTCGCGGACCCCGATGTCGGCGGTCCGGGGCGCCCCGCCCGTGCCGTCGACGAGCGTGCCGGATCGGATGACGTAGTCGAGCAATGGAACCTCCGATGGGCCACCGAGCTGCGCTCAGGCGCCAAATCTGACGACCCGTCAGCTTATCGCCGGGCCGGGAGCCCCTCCCGAGAGGGCGGGTCCCGTCGAAGCGACGCCGCCGGAGCCTGTGGACAACGCATTGGTTCCTGCCAAACCCCCGTGACGCTTCGGGCTGTCCCCAAGTCATCCACAGGCTGTGCCCGAATCTGCCCCCGTTTTGCACCTTCCCCGCCCCGCCCGCGCGTGCTTTGCTCTGACCGTGTCACCAACTCGCCCGTGTCGCCGATGCTGAACCTCCAACCCACCGCAGAGGGGGTGCTCCCCGGGCAGATGCTCGAAGGGGCGATCCGGGCCGGGTACGTCAACGCCGGGCGCTTCAGGATCCCCGAGTCCAACATCCAGCCGGCGAGCCTCGACCTGCGGCTGGGGGAGCGGGCGCTCCGCATCCGCTGCAGCTTCCTGCCGGGCGCCGACTCGGTGGAGCGCAAGCTCAAGGACTACGTCCTCGACGAGATCGACCTGCGCGGGGACGGGGCGATGCTCGAGGCGAAGTGCCCCTACCTCATTGAGCTGAAGGAGCGCCTCGACCTCCCGGCCGGCCTGCGCGGCAAGGCGAACCCCAAGAGCTCGACCGGCCGGATCGACGTCTTCACGCGTGTCATCACCGACGGCAGCGACCGCTTCGACGAGATCGCACCCGGCTACGGCGGGCCGCTCTACCTCGAGGTGGTGCCGCTGTCGTTTGCGGTCCGGGTCAAAGAGGACCTCACGCTGAACCAACTGCGCCTGTCGATGGGTCGGCCCTGGCTGAGCGACGACGAGGTGCGCGCCGCGCACCTCGAGGTCCCGATCCTCTACCGCCGCGGCGAGCCTGTCGGGGTCGACGAGCTCGTGCTGTCCAACGGCCTGTTCCTCGGGCTCGACCTGAGCGGCGACGAGAAGGGCCGCGTGGGGTACAGCACCCGGGACAGCGCGCCCCTGCTCGACCTGACCACCGGGGGCGAGGTCGACCCCCGGCCGTTCTGGGACTCCGTGTACCGCGAGGACGGCGACCGGCTCGTGCTGTCGCCTAAGCGCTTCTATCTGTTGATGTCCGACGAGGCCGTGTGCATCCCGCCCGACCTGGCCGCCGAGATGACGGCGTACGACCCGACGAGCGGGGAGTTGCGGACGCACTACGCCGGGTTCTTCGACCCCGGTTTCGGGTTCGACCCGAGCGGGGGCTTCCGGGGCTCGCGCGCCGCGCTCGAGGTGCGGGCGCACGACGTGCCGTTCATGGTCGAGAACGGCCAGGCGGTGTGCAAGCTCACGTTCGAACGGATGTTGGAGGAGCCCACGGCGCTCTACGGGAGTGGCATCGGCTCCTCGTACCAACAGCAGATCGAGACGCTCAGCCGCTATTTCCGGCGCACGCAGGCGTAGCCGTTCACGAACTGTTTACCTAGGTCTTTCCGCCGGGCCGTCGAGCCCCCGTGACCGCAGGTATCGGCGCACGACCAGGCACGACAGCGACGGAATTCTCACCAAGCCGATCCCCGGGTACACGATACGCGTTCGCTTGCATCGGCCGTGACGGCCACAAACTTCGCCTGTCTCCGGAATTGGAGCGGGAGGCCACGGCAGTTTTGGCGTTACTCACGTGGGTATATCCCAAGCGTCGCGGGCTCAATGCGGGTCTGTGTAGCCCATACACAGAAGGAGCAAGACCTTGAGGCGGAATCCTCTTTTGTCAATTGCCGTACTAAGTGGCGCCCTCTTATTGGGTGGCGCCAGCGTGCTGGCTGGCCTCGGGCCCGCCGGTGCGGCGACGTCGAGCGTGCTGCCGTCGACGCCGTCGTTGAAACTGCCGACGCCGACCACGGCGCCGGCGACAACGACCACGACCGCGCCTCCGAAGGCGACCGCCCCGGCGCCGACGTCGACCCCGGCCGCCAAGCCCGCGGATACGCCGACGAACCCGTTGGCACCCCTCGAGGCGCTGCCGCTGTCGTTGGCCCTCCCCATCACCTTGTTGGCCAACGCGATCGGTAGCACCGTGTTGCCCGGCCAGAACGCGCTGAGCGGCACCAATACGACGAACCAGAAGTCGCCGCTCATCAACGCCGACGTGCCGGTCAACGCCTGCTCGCTGTCGCTGGGCCTCCTGGCCGGCGCGAACAGCAGCTGCTCGACGACCACGGTCGGCCTCAACCAGTTGGGGGCAATCGGCAACATCAACATCCCGATCACCGCGCAGTACAACGCGATCGGGCTGCTCGGCTCGGCCGCGCAGGCCCTCGGCCTGACCAGCGGCCAGTCGCCGGCGTCGACCACGCAGAACGGCGCGATCAACGCCTTCGTGCCGGTCAGCCTCTGTGCGATCAACGTGGGCCTCGTCGGAAACACGGCGAGCGACTGCAACCTCGCCGGGACCAACGGGACCGTGAACCAGACGGGCGTCATCGACGCCGCCGTCCCGGTCACGGTGTGTGACGTCATCGTCGAGATCGACGGCAACAGCAACGCCAACTGCCCGCAGTTCCCCGACACGATCACGCAGCACGGCCAGCTCGCCGACGCCTACGTCCCGGCCACGGTCTGCGGTGTGATCGCCGTGGTCGACGGCACCGGCACCGGGATGTGCATGCCCGACGCCGGCTTCCCGCTCGTCAACGACCTGCCCACCAACAACGTGAGCCAGAGCGCGCCGATCGACGGCGTGGTCCCGATCAACGCGTGCAGCATCGTCGTGGCGGTGGACGGGTCGGCCAGCAATCAGTGTGAGCCGACGCACCTGGCGTCGAACCCGACGGGGTCCGTCCCGGTCAACGCGCCGGTCACCGTCTGCGCCGTGGCCGCGGCCCTCGACGGGACCGCCAGCGGCACCTGCACGGGCTCCAACCCCGGAGTCACGCTCCCGATCGGCACGCCGGGCAGTCCCGGCACGGGTGTCACGCTCCCGATCACCGTCTGCGGGATCCAGCTTGCGCTCGGCGGCTCCGCCAGCGCCTCCTGCCCCGAGCCCACGGTGACGACGGCAGCGGTGACGCCTCCGGCGGCCGCCGCCCCCACGACCGCCCCGGTCGCCACGGCCGCCGCGACGACGCCGCCGACCACGGTCAAGACGGCCGCCGCAACGACGGCACCCCTGGCCCTGACCGGCGCGCCGTTGGTGGTGGAAGTCCTGATCGGCGGCATCGCCGTGCTCCTCGGTCTTGCGCTCACCCGGCTCAGCCGGCGCCGGGGCGCACGGAGGGCGAGGGCTTGATCGGCAACCTCGGTTACGCAGGGTAGGAGGGAGACGCCCGAGGCGTTACCTACATAGGACGGGATCCGATGGAGGAAGGAGGGATCGATGTCCGACCAGCAGAAGACTGGTGGCGATACCAGTCTTGAGGAGGTCTTCCTTTCCCGGGAATTCGGGCGCGCGTCCTCGCGCGGGATCTCGTCCAGCGTCAGTTCCAAGGAGCCGCCCCAGCCGGCGCAGCTCGAAGAAGTGTTCCTCTCGGAGGCCTTCGGCCACCCCGATGCGGTGACCGTCGCCACTCCGAGGACCGCCCCGGCGGCCTTGGCGCTCGTGACGGGGCTCGGCGAGGAAGGCCGGGCCGAACGCGACACCACCCGGTATCGGGCCATCGCGGCGGTGAGCGGCGTGGCGGCTGCGGCGCTGGTCGTGGCGGGCATCGCAGTCGGGTCGTCACCGTCGTCGAAGTCGCCGACGCAGTCGGCCCAGGGGAAGCCACCGGGCGGTTCCCCCACGGGCCCGACCGGCGGGGCACCCGGTTCCGCCGGCGCGCCGTCGCTCGCTCCGCCAGCCGGGACGCCCGCGGCGCCAAGCGGCACGCCGGCCCCGACGTTCGCCCCCTCAAGCGGCAGCCCCACCGCCGAGCTCGCCTCGGCCACCACGCCGGCCAGCCCCACCGTCGTCGTCGAAGTCCCCCCCGGCACAACGGTGGAGGTGGTCCCGACCACGCCTCCGGCAAGCTCGGGCGGCGGCTCCGGTGGATCGGGCGGCTCGGGCGGCACGGGCGGCACACCCCCCGGCACCTCGACCGGTGGAGGCAACGTGCTGACCCCTCTCCTCGTCGTGGTCGGCGACACGGTCGCGACCGTGGGCACGACGGTGTCGTCGGCGTCCGGCGGGCTCGGCACCGCCCTTCCGGTGATCTCTCCGCTGACCGGCGTCCTGGGCAGTCTCGGGGTGACGGTCACGGATCTCGGCCACGCGGTCGCCGGTACGACCACCTGACACGGCGACTGCTCGCCGACGTGCCGCGGGATTAGTGCGCAAACGCGGGTGGAAAAACTCAGAATTCTCAAGTCCAACGAGCGTTCGGCGCAATTGGCCGGGGATTGTGCTGTCCTTGTTCCCCGATCGACCCGACAGTTATATGGTGACTATGAGGGGGTAACACAGTTTCCGGAGGTCAGGGCTCCGGAAGGCCCCTGCAGTACGGACAGCACCCACGGAGGAATGAGGGAGGGGCAGTGTCCGATTGGGCTGAGGCCAAGGATTACGCGACCCTGGAGGAGGTCTTCGGGTCGCCCAACTTCGGGCATCCCGCGGCGCCCGAGGTGGTCGTGCCACCGGTGGCGGCTGCCACGGCGTTGGCGACGCGCCTGCGGCGTGCCCAACTCTTGCGTGACCGCACGATCGGGTCGGTCTGCGGCGTCGGCGCCGCCGTGTCAGTGGCCGCGGCGCTGATCATCGGAAGTGGTCCCGTGGGCGTGCCGGTGTTGTCCAGCGCGCTCCCACCGCCGCCGGCGAGCGTTCCTTCATTCCCCAGTTCGGGGAACACCGGATCCGGCGGTGGCAGTGCCGCGCCAGGCAACGGCGCCTCCGGCGCAACTGCCGGCGGCCTGACCGGGCCGGCGATGACGTCGTTGGGCAACGGTGGCTCGACGAGCGGCGGAGCGGCGCTGCCCACCCACGCGCAGACGGTGTCCTTCAACGCGCCTGCGAGCACCACCACGACCACGACAACGACGATCACCACGACGACCACCACGCCAGCGCCAGCGCCTGCGCCAGCACCTTCGTCATCGACGACGACCCCGACCACACCACCGACGAGCACGGGGACGCAGGGGACGGGACGCGGCAACGGCGTCGGCAACGGCAACGGCAACGGCGGGGGCCGTGGCAACGGCGGCGGCGGCACGATCGCCGGCGGGGTGAGCGGGACCGGGAGCGGTCAAGGGAACGGGAATGGCCGCGGCAATGGCAACGGCGGGGCCAACGGAGGCGGTCAGAACGGCGGTCGTCCCGGCCCACCTCTCGGCGGTCCGCAATCAGGTCCTCCAGCGCCAGAAGAAGCCGGCTCCGACCACGGTGGGCGCCACTAAGGCCGCCTGCGCTCCGCTGCACACACCTCGCTGGCCTTGAATGAAGGCCGCACCGTGCCTGGTAAGCATGCGGCAACGAGCGCGGAGCGAGGTCAGCGATGAACTACACGAATCTGGGGACCGCAGGGCTGCGGGTGTCGAGGGTCTGTCTCGGCATGATGGGGTTCGGGAACGAGAGCGAACGTCCGTGGGTCATCGACGAGGACGCCGCCGAGCCCATCGTCAAGGCCGCCGTGGAAGGTGGCGTGACCTTCTTCGACACCGCCGACACGTACTCGGGCGGGCAGAGCGAGGTGGCCACCGGCCGCCTCGTCCCCAAATTCCTGAGCCGCGACGAGGCCGTGATCGCCACGAAGGTGTTCATGCCGGTCACCCCCGGGGAGAACGGCGGCGGCCTCGGGCGCAAGCACATCCTCTCGGGGATCGACGCGTCGCTGCGCCGGCTCAAGATGGACTACGTCGACCTGTACCAGATCCACCGCTGGGACCCACGGACGCCGATCGAAGAGACGATGGAGGCACTCAACGACGTCGTCCGCGCCGGCAAGGCGCGCTACATCGGTGCCAGCAGCATGTTCGCCTGGCAATTCGCCAAGGCGCAGCACACGGCGGAGTCCCACGGCTGGGCCAAGTTCGTGTCGATGCAGAACCACTACAACCTCGTGTACCGCGAGGAGGAGCGGGAGATGATCCCCCTCTGTCTCGACCAAGGTGTCGGGTGCATCCCGTGGAGCCCGCTGGCGCGCGGCATGCTCGCCGGCAATCGCACCCGGGACGGCGGTCGCCTCACGACACGCTCGAGCACGGACGCGTTCACCGACTACCTCTACGACCAGCCGACCGACTTCAACGTCGTGGACGCGGTGAACGACGTTGCAACGGCGCGCGATATCGCGCCGGCACAGGTCGCGCTGGCCTGGTTGCTGCAGAAGCCGGGCGTCAGTGCGCCGATCGTGGGATCAACGAAGAAGAAGCACCTCAAGGACGCCCTGGCGGCCGAGGCGCTCACCCTGACCGAGGATGAGATCGAGCAGCTGGAGAAGCCCTACGTGCCCCATCCCGTCCTGGGTCACTTCTGAGGCCCCGGCCCGGGCGGGCCACTTCCGCCACCACGAGCCGTTCCGATATCGTCGGCGCGGGTGGGTCGCGCCCGTCGGGCGCTTAGAGATTGGGGGGTGGCATGCGGGTCGCACTCACGGTGGCGGACTTCATCGACCGCGCCGCGCTGGTCTACGGACACCGCACTGCGGTGGTGGACGAACCGGGCACGATCGGGTCGTTCGACCGCCTGAGCTACGCCGAGCTGGCGGTGCGGGCGAAGGGTATGGCTCTCGCCCTCGACGAGCTCGGGGTCGAGCACGGGGAGCGGGTGGCGATCGTGAGTCCGAACTCCGGGCGCTTCCTCGCCTCTTTCTTCGGGGTGAGCGGCTACGGCCGCATCCTCGTGCCCATCAATTTCCGCCTGACGAGGGACGAGATCGCCTACGTCGTCGAGCACTCCGGGGCGTCGGTCCTTTTGTATGACCCTGATCTGGCCGACGAGGTGGACAACATCAAGGTGGCGCATCGGTTCCGGCTCGACGGGATCGACGACGCCGCGCTGCTCGCGCCGGCCGCCGAAGGAGCGGAGCCGCGACCGTGGGTGGCGGACGAGGACGCGACGTGCTCGGTCAACTACACGTCCGGCACGACGGCGCGGCCGAAGGGCGTGCAGCTGACGCACCGCAACTGCTGGCTCAACGCCGCCATGTTCGGGTGGCACACGGGCGTCGGCGACCGCGACGTGCTGCTGCACACGCTGCCGATGTTCCATTGCAACGGGTGGGGGATGCCCTACGCCGTGACCGGGATGGGCGGCCGCCACATCGTGCTGCGCAAGGTGGACGGCGAGGAGATCCTGGGGCGCATCGAGCGCGAGGGCGTCACGCTGTTGTGCGGCGCGCCGGCCGTGGTGGCCGCCATCCTCAGCGCGGCCGAGGCCCGTGCGGCGGCCGGGCGCGCGGTGCCCGGGCGCGGGACGGTGCGCATCGTCGTCGCCGGGGCGCCGCCGCCGTCGAAGACGATCGAACGCATCGAAACCGAGCTCGGGTGGGAGTTCATCCAGATCTACGGGCTCACCGAGACGGCGCCACTGCTGACGATCAATCGGGCGCCGGAGGAATGGGACGGGCTCGAGGCCGCCGAGCGCTCGCAGCTCTTGAGCCGGGCGGGCGCGCCGGCACTCGGCGTCCGCGTGGACGTGGACGTCGACGGCGAGGTGCTGGCCCAGTCCAACCACGTGTTCGCCGGATACTGGGAGCAATCGGAGGAGTCGGCGAAGGCGCTCGAGGGCGGCTGGTTCCACACGGGCGACGGTGGGTATCTCGACGGCGCCTACACCGTGATCTCGGACCGCAAGAAGGACGTCATCATCACCGGGGGCGAGAACGTCTCGTCCATCGAAGTCGAGGACTGCCTCTACCAGCACGCCGCGGTGGCCGAGGTGGCCGTGATCGGCGTGCCCGACGAGAAGTGGGGCGAAACGATCAAGGCGCTCGTGGTGGTGCGGCCCGACGAGTCGTGCAGCGAGGCCGAGCTCATCGCGCACTGCCGCGACCGCCTGGCTCACTTCAAGGCACCGACGAGCGTCGAGTTCCGTGAGGCGCTCGACCGCACGGCGACGGGGAAGCTACAGAAGTACAAGCTGCGCGGGCCTTATTGGGCCGGGCGGGAGAAGTCCATCAACTGAGCCGCCCTGCCGCGTTCGCAGCGTGGAGGGGTTTCGCCTCAAGTTCCGACGTCATTTCCTGAGCCGAACCTAAAGAAAACGGGCTTCTTGAGTCAGAAGTGAAGGGTTCGCGAGCCTCGGGAGTCCAGCTCGGATGCTCCCGACCCCTTTTCCGGGGCTCAGCCCGGCTGACCCTGGCCCTCGACCGGCCGGTGGGACCGCTCCTCGAGCACGAGGTGGCCCCGGCGATCGAAGGCGGCGGCGACCTCGCCGGCGATGAGGCGACGGAGCGGGTCGCCGACGATGGCGCGGCGCCAGCCCTCGTCGAGCCGGCTGGGCTCGCGAATCAACAGCTGGGAGATGTCGGCCCGCGTGGCCAGCAGGGCCTGGTCGAAGTCGAGGTCGTCGGCGATCTGGCGGACCAGGCCCGAGCACACGGCGACCGCACCCGGCGGCGCCTGGGCGTCG
>DATDIE010000291.1:0-2994 GCA_036521235.1 Acidimicrobiales bacterium
GGTGGCGGAGCCGGTGGCGCAGCCTCCGCAGCGGGAGCTGGTGCCGGTGCCTCGGCCGCCGCCGCAGCGGGCGCGTCGCTCGATCCGCTTGCACCCGAGCCGTCGCCGATCACGGCCAACCTCACGCCGACCTCGACCGTCTCGCCCTCGGGCACGATGATCTCCGAGAGCACGCCGGCCGCCGGCGAGGGCACCTCGGAGTCGACCTTGTCCGTCGACACCTCGAAGAGCGGCTCGTCGCGTTCGACCTGATCGCCGACGGCTTTCATCCACCGCGTGATCGTGCCTTCGGTCACCGTCTCGCCGAGCTGCGGCATCACGACGTCAGCCAAGGTGAAGTCCCCTTCCGGTCAGGGCCAACATGGTCTCGCCGAACGTCTCGGAGAGAGACGGGTGCGGCTGGATGAACTGCGCGACCTCGTCGGGGAACGCCTCCCAGTTGACGGCGAGGTACCCGCCGCTCAGCTGCTCGGTGACCCACGGCCCGCACATGTGCACGCCGAGGATCGTCCCGGCGGTGCCGTCGGGACGCTTCTCGGCCACGATCTTCACCACGCCCTCGGTGTCGCCGATGATCTGGGCCCGGCTGTTCCCGCCGAAGGGGTCCTTCTTCACCACGACGTCGATGCCCGCCGCTTTGGCCTGCGCCTCGGTCATGCCGCAGAACGCGACCTCCGGATGGCAGTAGATGGCCCACGGCACCTTGGAGTTGTCGACCGGCACCACGCGCTCGCCCAGCATGCCCTTCACTGCGACGATCGCCTCGGCGAAGCCGACGTGGGCGAGCTGCGGCGTGCCGGCCACGATGTCGCCGACGGCCCACACGCCGTCCACCCCCGTCCGCTGGTACTCGTCGGTCACGACGAAGCCGCGCTCGTTGATGACCACGCCGACCCCCTCGGCCACCAGCCCTTCGGTCCGGGGCCGACGCCCCACCGACACGACGACGGCCTCGACGTCCCACGATTGGTCGCCCGCCTTCACCGTTGTCACCGTCCCGTCGGAGGCCGGCGTGTGCGAGTCCACCCGTGCGCCCGTGACGATGTCGATGCCGCGCTTCTTGAACGAGCGCACGATCAGACGGACGATGTCCTCGTCGCACCCCGGCAGGATCGCGTCGAGCGCCTCGAGGATCGTCACCTTCGAGCCGAGGTCCGCCAACAGAGAGGCGAACTCGCACCCCACGACCCCGCCTCCGATCACGACGACCGAGCCCGGCAGTTTCTCGAGGTCCAAGAACTCGTCCGACGTCAGGACCCAACGGCCGTCCACGTCGAAGCCCGGCAGGCCGTGGGGCACCGACCCCGAGGCGAGGACGACGTTGCTCCCGGTCAGCACCCGCCCGGCATCGGGTCCGTCGAGGACCTCGACACGGCGCCCCTCCCTGAGGGTGCCCGTCCCGATCAGCGTGGTGACCTGACGACCCTTCAGCAGGCCCTGCAGGCCGTGCCAGAGCTTGTCGACCACCGCCTGCTTGCGTTCCTGGCTGCGGGCGAAGTCCAGCGTCACGCCCGTCACGTCGATGCCGAACTCCTTCGAGCCCTCGATGGTCCGGCTGACCGCCGCCGTCTCGAGGAACTCCTTGGCGGGGATACAGCCGCGATGCAGGCACGTGCCGCCCACCTTGTCGCGCTCGACGATCGCTACCGACATCCCGGCCGCGGCACCGTAGAGCGCGGCGGCGTACCCGCCCGGCCCGCCTCCGATCACGACGATGTCGAACTCGTCCTCGCTGGCCATCGCCCGTCCTTCTTCTCGTCCCGATGACGCTCGGACCGCGCTCCCGGCCCCCCGGAACTTTCCCGATCGCAGCGGCCAGAGTCGTCGTTTCAACTGTGCGCGTGCTCCTGCGGAGCCTACCGTTCGCCCTGCCCTCACAAGTCCGGGCGGCCCGCCGTCGGTCAGTGCGGTGGCGCTACCCGCTCGAGCGGTCGCCGCTGGACCCTTGCCCCCGGTCGGCCGCCACGGTCGCGAGCCCGTCCACGACGTCGTTCCAGGGATCCCCCGAGTGCCCCTTGACCCAGCGGAAGGTCACCGGGACGTCCGGCGAGAGCGCCACCGCGAGGAGCGGTTCCCACAGGTCCCGGTTCGCCACCGGCTTGCGCTGCGAGTTCTTCCAGTCACGCTTGAGCCAGCCCTCCCACCACCGGTCGCGGAAGCAGTTGACGACGTACGTGGAGTCGCTCACCACCTCGATCCCGGCCGGCCGCTCCGGCGTCAGGGCCCGCAGGGCCTGGAGCACCGCGGTGATCTCCATCCGCTGGTTCGTGGTGTCCGGCTCGGCGCCGCTCGCGAAGCGGCCCCCCGGCACGGCCCAGGCCCAGCCGCCTCTCCCCGGGTTGCCCCTGCATGCGCCGTCCGTGTACACGATCAGCGTCGCCTCGTTTTCTGGCATGAAGAGTTTGTAACACCCGCGAGCGGTGGTCACGCGGCTCTGGCGGCTCCCGATACCGTTGAGGCGATGCTGTTCGACGGGATCAGCCACCAGGTTCCCGACACGGACCCGGGGGAAACGGAGGAATGGCTCGACTCGTTCGATGCCGTCGTGGACGCGCGCGGCCGCTCCCGGGCGCGCTACCTCCTGATGAAGCTGCTCGAGCGCGCCCGCACCAAGCAGGTGGACTTCCCCGCCACCGTCTCGACGCCCTACGTCAACACCATCCCCGCCGACGCCGAACCGTGGTTTCCGGGCGACGAGTACCAGGAGCGCCGGATCCGGGCCTACATCCGCTGGAACGCGGCGGCGATGGTCACGCGGGCCAACGCGCGCACCGAGGGCATCGGGGGCCACCTCTCGACGTATGCCAGTTCGGCGGCGCTCTACGAGGTCGGCTTCAACCACTTCTTCCGCGGCAAGTCGGACGGCGGCTTCGGCGATCAGGTCTTCTTCCAGGGGCACGCGTCACCCGGCATCTACGCCCGGGCATACGTCGAAGGCCGGCTCAGCGAGGCCGAGCTCGACAACTTCCGTCACGAGGTCGGCGGCGGCGGGCT
>DATDIE010000292.1:0-2723 GCA_036521235.1 Acidimicrobiales bacterium
CCCGGCGGCGAGGTTCGGGATGGTCTCCGCCGGCGTCGGGGTGACGATCGCCCCCGAGTCGAGCATCCGGTACCCGTGGCAGGGGGTGGCGTTCCGTCCGCTCACCCGTAGGGACGTCGAGGTCGAGCTCGCGTTCGCCTACCGCACGACCAACGAGTCGGTCGCCCTGCGCTCGTTCTGCGAGACCCTGCAGACGCTACTCCCCGTTGCAGGGGAGCGGTTCGAGCGCCCACTCGTCAGCTCCTCCGGGTGATAACGCACGGTGATCCACAGCGTGATCAGAAGGCATTGGTCACGGGGATGATGGGCCTCTACAGTCGATCGCGGTGGACGACACACGCGAGTCAGACCAGCCGCAGGGCGACGTCAAGGAGCGGACCACCGTTCTCATCGTCGGCGGCGGACCGTCGGGTCTGACGGCGGCGCTCCTGCTCGAGAAAGCCGGGGTCGACTTCCTCCTGCTCGAGCGCCGGGACTTCTCCGCCCACTTCCCGCGCGCACACCTGCTGAACGTGCGCACGATGGAGATCTTTCACGACGTCGGCGTCGCCGAGGACATCTACCGCCGGTCCCCTCCCGAGGAACGCTGGCACCGGGTCGCCTGGTACACCTCGCTCGGCGGGGAGGGCGTCGGCCGTCGCACGAAGATCGGCCAGTTGTCGGCGTGGGGCGGAGGCGCCGACCGCGAGCGGTACGCCCTCGCGAGCCCACGCCCCTTCGCCAACCTGCCGCAGGTGCGGCTCGACACGCTGCTCTGGCAGCACGCCGACGCGCGCAGCCCGGGCGGGATCCGGGCGCGCCAGGAGGTCGTCGACCTCGCGCCCGACGACGACGGCGTCACCGTCACCGCGACCGACCGCGACAGCGGCGAGACCTACACCGTCCGCGCGCGGTACGTGATGGCCGCCGACGGTGGTCGCGTCTGCGCCTCCAAGCTCGGTATCGGGATGGAGGGCGCACGGGCGATTCGGGAGATCACAAGCCTGTACCTCGAGGCCGACCTCAGCGACTACGCCGACGAGCGGGCGCTCCTCACCTACATCCTCTCGCCGTCCGGCCAGTGCGCGCTCCAGGCCCTCGGCCCCGATCACTGGGCCAACGAGTCCGAGGAGTGGCTGGTCGGGGTCATGGGAATGAATCGCGACACGCCAGCGGACGAGATCGTCCCGATGCTGCGCCGCCGGCTCGGGATCGCCGATCTCGAGGCCAACATCAAGGCCATCAGCCACTGGCAGTACGAAGGCATCGTCGCCGAACGGTTCCGGGTCGGCCGGGTCTTCCTCGTCGGCGACGCCGCCCACCGCCACCCGCCAACGGGCGGACTTGGCCTCAACACCGGCGTCCAGGACGTCTTCAACCTCTGCTGGAAGCTCGCGGCGGTCATCCGCGGCTACGCCCGCGACACGCTGCTCGACACCTACGAGGCTGAGCGCCGTCCGGTCGCCGCCTTCAACGTCGCCCACTCGCTCCGCAACGCCGCCAAGCACCGGCCGATCGCGGCCGCGATGGGTATCGAGCCGGGGATGTCGGAGGATGAGGGGTGGCGCGAGGTCGAGCAGTGGTTGTCCGACACCCCCGAGGGCGAGCGCCGGCGCGAGGCGACCGACCGAGCCGTCGCGGCCAACGCCGAGGACTTCAGCCAGCTGAATGTCGAGGCCGGCGTCGCCTATCCGTTCGGCGCGGTCATCCCCGACGGCACCCCCGCGCCGACCGGGCCCGAGGAGTCGACGATCGATTTCGAGCCGACCGCGCGGCCGGGGCACCACGTGCCGCACGTGTGGCTTCAGCGTGACGGGCAGCGCGTCTCCACCGTCGACCTCGTCGCCACCGACGGCTTCACGCTGTTCGTCGACCAGGCGGCCGAGGCGGAGTGGCGGGCCGCCGCGGAGGCGGCCGCGGCCGCCTCTGGGTGTCCGCTCGGCGTGGTGGCGATCGGCGGTGAGCTTGCCGACCCCGATGGGGAATGGGCGGCGATCCGCGGCATCACGGGCGGCGGCGGGGTGCTCGTCCGTCCCGACCGGCACGTCGCCTGGCGCGCTGACCCCACCAACCGCCCCGAGGCCCTCGCGACGGCGGTGGAGGCTTTACTCGACGGGTGCGCCCATCTCTCCGCCGAGCATGGCAGCTCGCTCCTCGACGGCATCCACACCGCTGCCGACGCGCTCGTCCGCTGACGGGCCCCAACGATGACGGCGACCCTCGACGCAAGCGCCCTGCGGGCGCGGCTGCGCGCGCGGCTCGACCGCGAGGAGCTCATGACCGTGCCCGGCGGGTGCATGCCGCTGTGGGCGATGATGGCGCAGCGGGCCGGATTCGAGCTCTTTTTCCTCGCCGGGTCACAGCTCTCCTGGTTCCTCTACGGGGTGCCCGACTGCGGGATCGTCGGCCTGCGGGACGTCGTCGACCACGCCCGTCACCTGGCGGCCCGCGCGGACATCCCGGTCCTCGTCGACGCGGACACGGGCTACGGCAACGCGGTCAACGTCACCTACGCGGTCCAGGAGTTCGTCCGCTCCGGGGTCGCCGGGATCTCGATCGAGGACCAGGAGGCGCCGAAGAAGTCGGGCACCAACGCCGGCCGTCGCTGCATTTCACTCGCCGAGGCCACCGGCAAGATCCGCGCCGCGGTGGCGGCGCGCGATGAGCTCGACCCGAGCTTCGTCGTCTGCGCGCGCACGGACGCGATCGGCGCCGAGAGCACCAACTTCGAGGACGCTCTCGAG
>DATDIE010000293.1:0-2353 GCA_036521235.1 Acidimicrobiales bacterium
AGCGACGCTGTTGGTCGATGTTCAGACCCCTCGTCTGAAAAACGACCACCCGCCGCAGCCCGCCCGCTCGCTCGCCCGCCCGCGATCGACCGAGGGTGGTCGTTCTCCAGACCCCTCGTCTGAAAAGCGACCACCCCTGCGCCTCCGCGCCCCGAGGTTGCGGCCGGAGCGCATCGGCGGGATGCTTGCTTGATGACCACCGCATCCGCACCCGCCCCGCCGGAAGCCGCCACCAACGAAGAGCTGATCCGCTGGGCGTTCGACGTCCTGAACACCCACGACGTGTCGCCTGTGCGCCCGATGTGGACCTCGTCCACGGTCGAGCGCTTCCCGACCGAGACGTGCGTCGGCGCCGACGCCATCGCCGCCTACTTCGAGGCCGCCTTCGCCGCCCTGCCGGACTTCCACATCGAGATCCAGACACTCGCCGCCAGCGGCGAGGACGTGATGGTCCGCTGGCACCTCACCGGGACCCACTCCGGCGCCCCGTGGCAGGGCATCGTCCCCACCGGCAAGCGGGTCGCGCTCGACGGGATCGATCACTTCGTGCTCCGTGACGGCAACGTCGTCTCGAACTTCGTCGTCTTCGACCAGATGCAGTTCGCCCGGGCGGTCGGCCTGATGCCGCCCGACGGCTCGCCGGCCGAGCGGGCGATGAAGGCGGCCTTCGCCGCCAAGACGCGCCTCTGGAAGCGCCTCGGTCGCTGAGATCTGCGGAGGTGGGTCGTCCGCGTGTTGCGAGCAACGCTCAGACGACCCACCGTTGCTTCGTGCCCGGCGGATAGGTGCTCGGCGCGAGATAACTGTCCTGGCAGGACACTTTTGTCGCATCCGCCAACGCGGTCCGTCAGCTCCGGTCGCGGAACGGCCAGGTGGGAGAGCAGCTCCCGCACGGTGATCTGGCCCCTGCCGCACGCCGCAAACCCCGGCCAGTAGCGCGCCACGAGTTCCTCGAGCGCCAGCGCGTCTCCTCGCACGAGCGTCCCGAGCGCGACTGCCGCCACGCACTTCGTCACCGAGAAGACGCCGGCGGGCGTCGGAGCCGAGCGCCGGACCGCCGGCGAGGTCGACGACGGGCTCCCCACGCCGGTAGACGCACAGCTGCGTGATGTGACCGGCGGTCGCCGCCAGTTGCGCGTCGAACGCCTCGCGCACGGGTTCAAAGCCCGGGGCGACGTGCCCCTGCACGCCCTGCAAAGTCGCCATCTCAGTACAGCGTCCGCCCCGCGGCATCGGGGATGCCCGAGTAGCGGTGGAAGTAGGCGTTGATCACATCCCGCCACTGCAGGGCGCTCTCGCGTTGCTCCTGAAGGCGCCGCGCCACTGCGCCGTGGCGCACCGGGTCGATCCGGTCGCGCAGACGATTCCACTCCGCGATGAAGCCCTCCACCGCCTCGACCCCCGCGAAGTGGCTGTCGTAGACATGCTGAGCGAGCGTCACCCCCGAACGCAGCATCTCGGCGTATCCAACGTGGTGGAAGAACAGCAGCAGCTCCTGCGGGCAGCGGTCCCGATCCTCGAAGATCGACCGCCACGGCTCGTGGTACTGCGCGGTGAAGCCGGTGCCGTGGGCGACACCGCGATCGACGCCGATGGCCTCGCGGTCGGCTCGGATATACGTGCCCCAGCGCGAGTACTCGTAGCCCTCCGGGTCGGGGCCGTAGTGGACCGCGGGCGTGACCATCCACCCCAGGCCGAGCGGCGAGGTGTAGGACTCATACACCTCCCGCGACCTCACGAGCATCGAGACAACGGCCTCAACCACCGTCTCGTCAAGCCCGAACGTGAGCGCCGCCCACTCGCGCGCAATCGCCTCCGCCGTCAGCTCCGGCTGCCAGGCGAGGCGCCCGAAGCCATACAGGTTGGCCTGGGCGAGCGGGTGTCCGGTCCAGCCGGGCTCATCGCCCACGTTCGCCACGCCGACCATCCCCGCCAGGTCGACCGCTTCCGCCACGCCGTCCGCTTCCGCCGGCCCCCGCTCTCCCCGGCCGGCGACGACGAGCTCCGACACCGTCGAACCCTCGCCGCTGGCGTGGGTGTCGAATTCGAGCACCTCCTTCCACATCGGAACCAGGTAACAGAGGTGGACCTGCTGGCCGGTGTACTCCTGGGTGAGCTGGACCTCGAGCAGCTTGCTCGTGGCCGGCGCCGCGCCGAAGAGCGGCGACGGCGGCTCACGCACCTGGTAGTCCATCGGGCCGTTCTTGACCTGCACTGCGACGTTGGCGGCGAACGCGCCGTCGAGCGGGACGAACTCCTCGTAGGCGGCCTTCGCCCGGTCGGTGCTCGTGTCCCGCCAGTCCTGCTCGCAGTCGTAGACGAACGCGCGCCACAGCACGACGCCTCCGAACGG
>DATDIE010000294.1:0-21002 GCA_036521235.1 Acidimicrobiales bacterium
GCCGGCAAGATCTTCAGCCAGCTCTACATCCGCCAGGCGCTGCAGAGCATGATCGACCAGCCGCAGATGATCTCGAAGTTCCTGAAGGGCTACGGCGTTCCGACTTACGGACCGGTGCCGGTCTTGCCGCAGAACAACCTGGTGGACAGCTTCGAGCAGTCGAACCCGTACCCGTACAACCCGTCACATGCGAAGAGCCTGCTCACCTCGCATGGATGGAAGGTGGTGCCCGGCGGCACCGACACCTGTGAGAAGGCGGGAACGGGTCCGAGCCAGTGCGGGGCCGGGATCCCGAAGGGAACGCCCCTGTCGTTCACCTTCGTGTACGCAACCGGCATCCAATGGCACAGCCAGGTCGCAACCGTCGAACAGTCCGCCTGGGACTCCATCGGGATCCACACCAACCTGGAGGGCGAGGCCTTCACGACGGTCATCCAGAACTACGTCCCACCGTGCGTGTCGGGTTCTCCCTGCACGGTGGAGGCCGGTTGGTGGGGCGGCGGCTGGGAGTACAGCCCGGACTACTACCCCTCGGGCGAGACGCTGTTCTCAACCGGAGCGGGAAGTAACTCGACCAACTACAGCAACGGCAAGGCGGATTCGCTGATCAAGGCGACCACCGACACGAACACGAACCTGGACAAGTACCAGAACTACATCGCCGAGCAGCTCCCGGTGATCTGGCAGCCGAATGCGGACTACCAGTTGACAGAGGTATCGAACAACCTGCGTGGCGTCGCCCCGCAGAACCCGTTTGCGAACCTCTTCCCCGAGTACTGGTACTACGTAAAGAAGTAGGCGATCGACGAGGCCGGTCGCGGATCGATTCTCGGGCGTATTTACGTGCGTAGCATCGGTCCGTGACCGGTTTTCTCGTCCGGCGGCTGCTTCAGGCCGTGATCGTGATCATCGCGGTCATGGCCATCATGTTCATCCTGATCCACCTGATTCCGGGGGGAGAGGCTCGTGCTGTTCTCGGCCCGAAGGCCCAACCCGTGCAGATCGCGGCCTTCAATCGCGAAAACGGCCTGAATCTGCCACTCTGGGACCAGTTCGTGCGCTATCTCTGGAACTTGTCCCACTTCAATCTGGGCTACTCGCACATCCTCAACCAGGACGTCACCTCGGCCATTGCCACGGCCCTCCCGAAGACGCTCATTCTCGTCGGGTTGGCCACGCTTTTCGCACTGATCATCGCCATTCCGATGGGCATCTACCAGGTGGCCCGCCGCAACAAGCCCGACGACTACATCATCACCGCGTTCACATTCGTCCTCTATGCGACGCCGGCCTTCCTGTTGGGGGCACTGTTGATCCTGTGGTTCGGCGTGTACCTGCAAATCTTTCCGACCGAGGCGCCGCAGAGCCAGTCGATCTGGGGGATTCTCTCGGATCCGCGTGCCCTCGTACTGCCGGTCGTGACGCTGGCTGCGGTCAGCATCGCGTCGTTCAGTCGTTACATGCGCTCTTCGATGATGGAGACGATGGCCGAGGACTACATCCGCACGGCTCGGGCGAAAGGAGGGTCGCCACGGAGGGTGATGTACATCCACGGGCTCCGCAACGCCATCATCCCTGTCATCACGTTGTTGGGGCTCTCGATCGGCACCATCGTGAGTGGGGCCGTGGTGACCGAGACGGTGTTCAACTACCCGGGCATGGGCCTGCTGGCCGTCAACTCGGCCTCCCGCGAGGACGTGCCGACCCTCCTCGGCGTGACCTTCGTCGTCACGATCGCGACGATCTTCGGCAACCTCCTCGCCGACATCCTCTACGCGGTCGTCGATCCAAGGATCCGGTATGCAAAGTCCTGACGACCTCGTACGGCGCACGACGGAGAGCCAATCGATCGACGATGTCTTGATCGAACCGTCGTCTCTCGAGGACATCGATCTGACCCAAGAGCTGGCCGACGACGGGGTCGTCGCATCGTCCGGCGGAGAAGTCACCTCCCACGGAGGAATGGCGCGACGAATCTTCGGCGTGTTCGTGGAGAACAAGCTCGCCGTCGCTGGCGTCGTGGTGATCGTCTTCTTCGTGTTGTTCTGCTATGTCGGGCCGCTGCTGTACCACACGAATCAGACCGATGCCGCGCAGGCGCTGTTCGCGCCCGACAATGCGCCGCCCGGCAAGGGGTATCCGCTCGGCACCGACTATCAGGGCTTCGACATCCTCGGACGGTTGATGTACGGCGGCCAGGTCTCGCTCCTCGTGGGGTTCGCCGCGGCCGCCGTCGCCACCATCTTCGGCGCGCTCTACGGGGCGATCTCGGGGTTCTTCGGAACGTGGGTGGACTCGGTCATGATGCGGATCGTCGACGCGTTTCTGGCCATCCCGGTCCTCTTCCTGGCCATCGTGCTGGCCGTGGTGTTCCACCCTTCCCTCGTCGTCTTCATCTTCGTCATCGCCTTCATCTCGTGGCTGATTCCCGCACGTCTGATCCGTGGGCACGCGTTGTCGCTCCGGGTCCGTGAGTACGTACAGGCCGTGACGGTCATGGGCGGCAGGCGGAGCCGGTCCATCGTCCGCCACGTCATACCGAACAGCGTCGGCACGATCATCGTCAACGCGACGTTCAACGTGGCGGATGCGATTCTCCTCTTGGCCGCGCTCGGCTTCATCGGGTTGGGTGTCCCGGCGCCCCAGACGGACTGGGGCTCCATGCTGTCGAACGGGGTGCAGAACATCAACCAGGGCTACTGGTGGCAGATCTACCCAGTGGGCCTGTGCATCGTCCTCGTCGTGGTCTCCTTCAACTTCATCGGTGACGCGCTACGGGACGCGCTCGAGGTCCGGCTGCAGCAGCGCTAGGCCCCCCGAGACGGGGCCGGCGATCATGCGGGGCGGGCCGCCCCGGCGGATACTGACACGACGTCGACCGGTGCATCTCCGGTAGGAGACTGCAACGGGAAATGGCAGGCGGCCATATGGCCCTCGCCGAAGGGGCGGAGCGGCGGCTCTTTTTCGGCACAGAGCTCCTGGGCGAAGGGGCAGCGGGTGCGAAACCGACACCCCGACGGTGGCTGGATCGACGACGGGAGCTCGCCGCGGATGTGGCGCCCACGTTGGCCGCGGTCGGTGGGGTCGGCGACGGGGATCGTGTCGATCAGCGCCTTGGTGTAGGGATGCGCCGGGCGGTCGTAAAGGTCGCGGGCGGAGCCGAACTCGACGAGCTTGCCGAGGTACATGACGCCGATGCGGTCGGCCATGTACTTGACCACCGCGAGGTCGTGCGAAATGAAGAGGTACGTCAGGCCGTGGCGTTCCTGGAGGTCCTTGAGCAGGTTGAGGATCTGGGCCTGGATGGACACGTCGAGCGCCGAGACGGGCTCGTCGGCGACGATCAACTTCGGCTCAAGGGCGAGGGCGCGGGCGAGGCCGATGCGCTGGCGCTGGCCGCCGGAGAACTCGTGGGGGTACAGCTCGGCGGCGCGTGAGGGGAGGCCGACCTCGCCGAGCATTTCGAGGACGCGTGCCTTCTGCTCGCTCGGGGTGCCGATGCTCTGCACCTTGAGCGGCTCGCGCAGGATGGAGCCGACGCGCATGCGGGGGTCGAGCGACGCGTAGGGGTCCTGGAACATCATCTGCATGTCGCGGCGACGGCGGCGGAGCTGGCGGGCATCGAGGGCGAAGATGTCCTGGTCGTCAAAGGAGATGGCACCGTCGGTCGGGGTCTCGAGGGCGACGATCATGCGGCCCATGGTGGTTTTGCCGCATCCAGACTCGCCCACGAGCCCGAACGTCTCGCCCTGGCGGATGGCGAGGGACACGTCGGTGACCGCCTTGACGGTGCCGATCTTGCGCTGGACGACGGCGCCGGTGGTGACGGGGAACTCCTTGACGACGTGCTCGACACGGACGAGGACGGGAGCGGTGGCGAGCTGGTCGGTCCGGGCCTCGTGACGGGCGAGGGCGACCTCGTCGACCTTGACGCTGAGGTCGGCCGCCATGGCGACGGCCTCGGGCCGCTTGGCGATGGTGTCGGGGTCGACGTCGACCTGGTGGAAGCACGCCACCAGGTGGTCCCGCGAGGCGTCGGCGGCGGGAACGATCTGGGGGTCGTTCTCGCGACAGTCGTCCTGGGCGTAGCGACAGCGGGCCGCAAAGCGGCAATGCGTGATGGGCCGGGCGAGGTCCGGTGGCAGGCCCGGAATACTCACCAGGCGGACCGAGGGGTCCTGGTCGAGCTTGGAGACCGAGGCGAGGAGGGCCTCCGAGTACGGGTGGCGCATGGCGGTGAAGAGCTCGGTCGTGGTCGTGCTCTCGGCGATGCGCCCGGCGTACATAACGAGGACCCGGTCGGCCCGCTCGGCGATGACGCCCATGTCGTGGGTGATGAGGATGACCGCCATGTGGAGCTCGCGACGGAGCCGGTCGATCAGGTCGAGGATCTGGGCCTGGATGGTGACGTCGAGCGCGGTGGTGGGCTCGTCCGCGATGAGGAGCTTGGGCGAGCACACGAGCGCCATGGCGATCATGACTCTTTGCCGCAGGCCGCCCGAGAGCTGGTGGGCGTAGGCGTCGAGGCGTTGCTCGGCGTTGGGCATCTCGACCATCTTGAGGACCTCGAGGGCGCGCTTGCGGCCTTCCGCCTTCGAGGCGCCCTGATGGAGGCGGACGCTCTCGGCGATCTGGTCGCCGATGTTCATGGTGGGGTTGAGCGACGTCAGCGGGTCCTGGAAGATCATGCCGACGTCGTTGCCCCGGACCTTCGTCATCTGCTTCTCGGTGAGCGGGGCGAGGTCCTGGCCGAGCAGGGTGATGGAGCCGCCGATGACGTGGCCGATGTTGGGCAGCAGCTTCATGATGGAGAGCCCGACGGTCGTCTTGCCGCAGCCGGACTCCCCCACAACGCCGACGCACTCACCCTGGTCGACCCCGAAGGTGACGCCGTCGACGGCGACGACGTTGGCTGTTTTGAGGCGGAACTCGGTGCGGAGCCCGTCGACCTCGAGCACCCGGGTCAACGGGGGCGCCTCGACGTGTCCGTGGACGGGGACGGCGCCGTGGACGGGGCCGGGGCCGTGGCCGTGGACGGGGCCGGGGCCGTGGCCGTGGTCGGCCTGGGGTTCGGGCTCGTCAGTCCCCCGTACATGACGCTGAACGCTAACCCGATTCGGGCTTCGACGAGGTTTAGGACGCCGCGAAGAGCTGTCCCTGGCGGTCGTCGACGCACGAAATCTGCGTTCGGACCGGGCACGGATTTCCGCGCCACGGCAGCTCCTCCATGAAGGCCCAACTCCGCCGGTGAATGGCCGACGGGCCGTAGCCGCGCAGCGCCGTCTGGTGGACGAGCGACGGGTAGCCCTTGTTGCGCTCGAACGAATAGGCGGGGAAGTGGTCGGACTCCTCGCGCATGATGCGGTCCCGGATGACCTTGGCCAGGACCGAGGCCGCCGCCACGGACACGCAGCGGGCGTCGCCGTCGACGACGGGACGCACGACGCCGGCGTACGGCTCGGGGTCGTCCGGGCGACGCAACACGTTCACCGGTCCGTCGACGAGGAGGGCGTCGGGGACCTGGCCCAGTCCGTCGAGGGCGCGGCGGGACGCGACCCGGAGCGCCTCGGTCATCCCCCACTCGTCGCACTCCCGGGCCGTCGTGTGACCGACCGACCAGGCCTCGCACCACTTGCCGACGGCGAGGAAGATGTCCTCACGCCGGGCCTCGCTGAGCATCTTGGAGTCGCGTAACCAGGACGGGACGGTGCGCATCTGGACCCGGGGCCGGACGACGGCGACGCCGACGGTGAGCGGCCCCGCCCACGCGCCCCGGCCGACCTCGTCGAGCCCGGCCACCCACTCGTGGCCCTCCCGGCGCAGGCGCCGCTCTTCTTTGAGGTCCGGGTCGCAGACGGTCACGGCCGCCTCGGACTACGACCGCGCTGCAGCCTCTCAATACGATGGGGGTCGTGACTACTGGCGGGGGGGATGTGCTCGATCCGAACGCGCGGTCCCCGCTCACCCCGGGGACCAAGGTCGACGTGCGGAACCGGTACCAGGGGACGTGGGTGCGGGGTTTCGAGGTAGCTGAGGCGACGCCGGAGGGGTACCGCATCCGCCGGCTGTCGGACGGCAGCGTCCTGGGGGACCTCTTCTCCCGGGACGACGTGCGCCGGGAGCGCAGGCGTCAGGGCTTCTGGTGGCACTGAGGGCACGAAGAGGCGATCAGCCCTTCCCCGACCTCAAGACGTTGTCGATGTACTCATCGATGGGGATCGCCGAGAGCGTGAGCGTCTTGAGCGTCCCGCGCGAACCGAGGACCAACGCGACGCGTGCCATGGTCGGCTCGTCCGGCGCATCGAGCACGGTCGCGAAGTCGTAGGGCCCCAGCAGCGCCCACTGCGCCACGACGCGGACGCCCATCGCCTCGACCTCGGCGTTGACGGCCTTCAGGCGGTCGGGGTTCTCGGTCAGCGTCGCCGCACCATCGGGCCCGACGGTCGACAGCATCAGGAACGTCGCCATGGGGTCACGCTACCCCGGGCCGACGGCCGGCTGCGTTTGCGGCTGCGGCTGCGGCTGCGTCAGCGGGGTCGCAGGTCGCGCCGCACCACCTTGCCCAGCGCGTTGCGGGGGAGCTCGTCGACGAGATGGACCCGGCGCGGCCGCTTGAACGCGGCCAACTCCCTGGTCGCCAGGTCCTCCAACGACGCCAGGTCGGGGTCGCCGACGACGAACGCCTCGACGGTCTCGCCCCATTCCGGGGACGGGACCCCGGCGACCGCGACCTCGCGCACACCGGGGTGGCGGGCCAGCACCGCCTCGACCTCGGCGGGGTAGACGTTGTGCCCACCGGTGATGATCAGCTCGGTGCGGCGGCCGCGGATGGTGACGTAGCCGTCGTCGGCGGCGGACACGAGATCGCCGGTGACGAACCATCCGTCTCCGGTGGTCCCGTCGTCGTCCCGGCGCCAGTACCCCCGGCACAACGTGTCGCCCCGCACGTACAGCTCGCCCACGCCGTCGTCGTCGGGGTCGCCGATGGCGGCCTCGACCCCGGGCAACGGAATGCCCACCGAGCCCGGCCGGCGCTCGCCCTCGAGCGGATTGGAGAGCGTGAGCAACGTCTCGGTCATGCCGTAGCGCTCGAGGACCACGACACCCTGGGCGGCCAGCTGGTGCCACAGGTCCGCGGCGAGGGGTGCGGAGCCCGAGACGCACAGGCGCAGCGCCGCCAGTTCGTCCGCCCGACCGGTGGCGGCGAGCCGGTGGTACATGGTCGGGACGCCGAAGAACATGGAGTGCGTGGTGGCGGCGTCGAGCACGGCGGCCTCGTCGAAGCGGTCGAAGACCGTGACCGGGGCGCCGGCGGTCAGCGAGCCGAACAGCCCCGCGACGAGGCCGTGCACGTGGAACAGCGGAAGCGTGAGGACGAGGCGGTCGTCGGGCTGCCAGCCCCAGGCCTCGTGGAGGACATCGACCCCCGCAAGGACGGACGCGTGGGTGTGCACCGCTCCCTTCGGCCGCCCCGTCGTCCCGGAGGTGTAGACGATGAGGGCGTCGTCGTCCGCCCCGAGGCGTGGCGGGACGAAGGTGGCGCCGGTCGTCGTGGTTGCGAGGTCGTCCACGGACAGCGCGGTGATCCCAGGACCGAACACGCCGGCTGCGTCCGGCCGATCCGTGACCGCGACGGTGGGCTCGGCGTCCTCGACGACGTGCGCGATCTCGGCCGGCGTGGCGGCGGGGTTGAGCGGCACGAGTGTCGCCCCGGACGTGACGACGGCGAGGAGGGCGTCGACCGATCCGGGGGTGGCGCGCGCCGACCATACGACCCGCGTCCCCGGGCCGGCGCCGTGGCCGGACAGGACCGCGGCGAGGGACGCCGTCCGCTCGGCCATTTCGGCTCCCGTCGTCCGGCGGGCGGGGTCCCGCCCGTCGGCCAGCACGACGGCTGTTGGCCGGGCCGCCCAGTGCGCGAGCCATGCACCCGGCAGGGTCGTCACGACGTCGGCGTCGGCGTCGGCATTGGCTGCGGCTCGATGGGAAGCGGGCCAGTTACCGGGCGGTATGAGCGCCCTCACGATCGGCGACCGAGCGTCATAGTCTGGCGATCATGACCGCGCGCCAAATTGCCATCGTTCCGCACACGCATTGGGACCGGGAATGGTACAAGTCCTACCAGGACTTTCGGCTGGCCCTGGTGGAGTTGCTGGACACGCTGATCCCGCTGCTCGAGCGCGACGCCAGCTACCCCTACTTCATGCTCGACGGGCAGATGGCGGTCGTCGACGACTACCTCGAGGTCCGTCCGCAGAACGAGGACCGGTTGCGCCGGCTGGCGGCCGCCGATCGCGTGAGCATGGGCCCGTGGTACATCCTGATGGACGAGTTCCTCGCCTCGCCCGAGACCATCGTGCGGAACCTGCAGATGGGGATCCGGCGCGGCGCGGCGTTCGGCGGCGTCATGGACGTGGGCTATCTGCCGGACATGTTCGGCCACATCGCGCAGATGCCGCAGATCCTCCGGCTGGGCGGGTTCACCGACGCCGTCGTGTGGCGCGGCGTGCCCTCGCAGGTCACGTCCGACGCGTTCGTCTGGGAGGCGCCGGACGGCTCGTCCGTGCGGGCGGAGTACCTCCCCGTCGGGTACGGCAACGGCGCCGCCCTCCCCGACGACGCCAAGGCGCTCGTGCGCCGCATCGAGGACCACCTCCAAGAGGTGGGCGACTTCGTCCCAGGCGACCTGCTGTGCATGAACGGCTCGGACCACCTCATGCCCCAGCCCTGGCTCGGGCGCGTCGTCGCCGAGGCGAACGACCTCCAGGACGACCTGCATTTCGAGGTCACGTCGCTCGCGCGCTACCTGTCGGGCCGCGGCACCGAGGGCCTCACCAAGGTGGAGGGCGAGCTGCGCTCCGGGGTCCGCGCCAACATGCTCATGGGCGTCACCTCGAACCGCGTCGACGTCAAGCGCCTGGGCGCGCTGGCCGAGCGCGAGCTCGAGCGCCGGGCCGAGCCACTGTGCGCGCTCTTCCAGCCCGCGGACGCCTATCCCACCCGGCTCCTCGAGCTGGCGTGGCGCGAGATCGTCCGCAACTCCGCGCACGACTCCATCTGCGCCTGCGCGGTCGACGACGTCGTCGACGCCGTCCTCCACCGCTACGCCGAGGCGCGGGCCATCGCCTCGGGCCTGGCCGAACGCGCCGTCAAGGACTTCGCGTACTCGCTGGCCGAACCCGGCCCGTCGGTGCTGAACCCGTCGGCCCGGGCCCGCGCCGGCCTCGTCGAGTTGATCGTGCCGGCCGACGGGCCGGCCCCCGACAGCGTGCAGGTGCTCTCCGAACGGACCGGGTTGCCGGGCTCGATGGTGCTCGACGCCGACACCGTCCGCACCGTGCTCGGCATGCTCCAGGGCCCCAAGATCAGCGACGACGCCTGGATCCAAGACGTCAAGGTCGTCGAGACCGACGAGGGCATCGACGTCACGATCGCGGTCGGCACCGAGGAGAAGCCGAACGTCCCGATCGCCGAGGCCAAGCAGGACGTCTACACGAAGCTCGGGGCCCGGCCCGACGCACTCGTCAGCGTCGCCATGGACCAGCCCTCGACCCGGCGCATCGTCGCCCGCACCGCCGAGGTCCCCGGCTACGGCTGGCGCGCGTTCACGCCGGCGCCGCTCGCCCACCCCGCCGAGGCGTCCGACGCACCCGACCAGCCCGTCGTCCTTGCCAACGGGCTCGTCCGCGTCGAGATCGACCGGGCCAGCGGCACCTTCGCGCTCGACGGCCTCTCCGGGTACGGGCGGCTGATAGACGGCGGCGACCTCGGCGACTCCTACAACTACTCCCCGCCCCGGCAGGACTCGTTCGTCGACACCCCGCAGTCGGTGGAGGTGCAGCTCGGCGAGCGCGGACCGGTGCGGGCACGAGCCCGGATCGTCTCGACGTACGCCTGGCCCGACCACGTCGACGGCTCGTCGCAGGCCCGGGTGGGCGAGCACCACGTCGTCGTGGAGACGGACGTGGAGGTCCGAGCGGACGACGGCGCGGTGAGGGTCACCACCAGCTTCGTGAACCCCAGCGGGGACCACCGCCTCCGCGTGCATCTCCCCCTCCCCGAGCCGGCGGCCGAGTCGCACGCGGAGAGCGCGTTCACCGTCGTCACCCGGGGCCTGACCGCGGAGGGATGCGCCAACGAGTTCGGGCTCCCGACCGCGCCGGCCAATCGGTTCGTGACGGCGGGGCGCCTGACGGCGGCGCACGAGGGTGTGTGCGAGTACGAGCTGATCGACATCGAAGACGGTGCGGCGCGCACGTTGGCGCTGACGGTCCTTCGTTCGACCGGCATGCTGTCCCGGCTCGGGATGGCGTACCGACCGTTCCCGGCGGGTCCGTTGACGCCGGTCGAGGGGCTCCAGATGCGCGGCAAGCGGGTCACGCTGCGCTACGCCCTCGCCCTCGACTGTGACGACCCGTACGCGTTGGCCGACGATCTCCTCCTCCCGCTCGAGACGACGGCCAGCCTCGGGGGCGGCACGCGGCCCGCCTCGGGGAGCGAGCTGACGGTCCACGGCGCCGAGGTGAGCGCGCTCCAGCGCGTCGGCGGCGTCCTCGAGTTCCGCGTCTACAACCCCACCCCCGCGCCGACCGTCGTGTCGGTGCCGGGTCGCGCCGGCTGGCTCGTCGACCTACGGGGCTACCCGACCGAGCCCTTCGAGGGCTCGTTCGAGCTACGCGCCTTCGGTATCGCCACCGCCCGGCTGCGCGCCGACTGACTCGCCGGGCCGGTTGGCGGTCAACAACCGCTCGCCGACGCCGCGCAGCTCCTCGAGGTCGCGCAGCACCTCACTCAACCGCTCCCAGCGCACGTTCCGCCGCCGGTCGGCCGCCGCCCCGGTCCCGTCCGACTCTTCGCCGGTCCGGCCGCACCACCACAGCTGGACCCGTCCGAGGTCCTTGAGCAGCCGCGGCCGGAGGGGCTTGCCCTCGAACTCCTCGGGCGCCTCCGCCACGAGCGTCGAGTGGAACTCGTCGGACATCAGCACGGTGCCGGGATTCCCGATGTTGACGATGCGGTGGGCCAGGTTCACCGTGGGCCCGAAGTAGTCGCCATCGCGCAGCAGCACGGGCCCGAGCGCCAACCCGACCCGCACGTCGGAAAGGAGGTCGTCGTCCGCGTACGCATCCGCCAGTCCCAGGCCGATGCGGGCCGCGTCGGCGACGTTGTCGACCACGAACATGACCTCGTCGCCGATCATCTTGACCACCCGCCCCCGGGCGTTGGTCACGATGTCGTGGGAGATCTCCTCGAAGCGGCGCACCACGGCGGCCAGCTCCTCGTCGCTCAGGTGTTGGCTGAGGAGCGTGAACCCCACCATGTCGGCGAACCCGACCGCCACCACCGGGCTCTGCCCGGGGGCGAGCCCATGGCTGCGCAGCATCATGTTGCGCTGGATCCCGGCGGCGACCTGGCGGCGCCACACGAACTCGAGCAGCTTCGCCATGGCCGGGATGGTCACGTCAGCCACGCCGGCGAACGCGTCCGCCGCGATCACCGGGTCCGCTTCGGTGCTGACCATGTTGCCGTTGCCCAGTTCCGCCTCGGCGATCCGGGCCATGGACGAGCCGATCACCCGGGCCAGCTGCACCGAGGCGTCGAGGTCCGCCGCCCCCAGCGCCTGCATGCCCTGATAGATACGGACGGCTTCGAGATCGAGATCCGTGAAGACGGTGTCCGCGTCGTCCACCCCGGGGAAGCCCAGGGCCCGCCAGAACCGTTCGAGCTTGTCAATGGACACGCCCGTGAGCTCCGACACCTCGGACCTCGTGTACCGACGCCGGGACGGCACGAGCATGCGGTCGGCCACGAAGAGGTCGATGACGCCGTCCGCCACGGCGAGGTCGATCTCCTCCTCGGTGGCCCCGCGCATGAGGAGCAACTCCTTGACGTGCGCCAGGGCGGCGGCGCGCCGCGCCTCGTCCACCGTGTCCGCGGCGTCGTCGAACGCATGGAAGAGACCGGTCACTCGGGCAGCCCTCGCAACAGGGTCTCGTCCCACTCCGAGCGCGAGGGCCGGCTCATGAGCGACATCAGAGCCTCGGACGGCGAGCACCGCCCCTCCACGATCGCGTCGACCTGCTCGGCGATCGGCATCTCGACGCCGGCCGCACGCGCCAGGCCCACGAGCGGTCCGGCGCTCTTCACGCCCTCCGCCACCATGTGCATCCCGCTCACGATCTCTTCGAGGGAGTGCCCCTCCCCCAACGCGAACCCGACGGTGCGGTTGCGGCTCTTCGGGCTGGCGCACGTCGCGACGAGGTCGCCGACGCCCGCGAGGCCCCCGAAGGTGAGGACCTTTCCGCCCAAGGTCACGCCCAGGCGGCCGAGCTCGGCCAGGCCCCGGGTGATGAGGACGGCGCGAGTGTTGTCCCCGAGGCCCAGGCCGTCACTGATGCCGGCGGCGATGGCCATGACGTTCTTCGTTGCCCCGGCGATCTCACAACCGACGACATCGGTGCCCGTGTAGGCCCGGAACGTCTTCGTGTGGACCAGCTGCTGCACCCGGCACGCCATTTCCTCGTCGGGCAGCGCGACCACGCACGCCGCCGGGTGACCCTGCGCGACCTCGCGGGCCAGGTTCGGCCCCGTCAACACGCCGGCCGCCGCGTCCGGCAGCACCTCGGACACGATCTGCGACATCCGGTTGTTCGTCCCGATCTCGATCCCCTTGGACAGGCTCACGACGGCCTCGACGTCGCCGGCCGAGGGTGCCAGATCGCTCAGCACGGCGCGGAACCCATGAGACGGAACGGCCATGAAGACGATGCGCACGCCGTCGAGCGCCTCCTCGAACGAGGACGTCACCGCCAGGCCGTCAGGAAGAGGGATCCCCGAGAGGTAGGTACCGTTCTCGCGCGTCTCGTGCATCGAGGCCGCGAGGTCGGGGGAACGGACCCACAGCGACGTCGGATGCGTCGCACCGACGATGGTCGCCACCGCCGTGCCCCAGGAACCGGCCCCGATCACCGCCACCCGATCACTGTTCATCCTCCAGAGACTACGGCCGCCCCGCGACGCACCCGGCCTTCACCCGTACACTGTCTCGGTGTCGAGGGTCACCACCCGAACGACCGGCGTGTCCGTCGAGGACGTGCCAGTCGGCCCCGAGGTCGTGCTGATACCTGTCAAGGCCTTCCACCAGGCCAAGCGACGACTCGACCCCTTCCTGAACGATCCGGACCGGGAACGCCTCGTGCGGACGATGGCGGCACACGTCGTCGCCGCGTGTACGCCGCTGCCGGTCGCGGTCGTGTGCGACGACGATGCCGTGGCCGCCTGGGCCACCGACATGGGTGCCGCCGTGCTCTGGGAGCCTGGACAGGGGCTCAACGGGGCGGTTCGGGCCGGCGTCCGCCGCCTCGCCGGCGCCGGCGCCCGGTGGGTGACGATCGCCCACGGGGACCTACCGCGGGCCCACGGGCTGGGCACGCTTCCATTCTTCGACGGCGTGACCCTGGTGCCGGACCGGCGGGACGACGGAACGAACGTCGTACGCCTCCCAGCGCACAGCGAGTTCCGCTTCGCCTACGGCCCGGGGTCGTTTCGGGCCCATCGGGCCGAAGCCACCCGTCTCGGCCTCGCCGTGCGCGTCGTGCGCGACCCCGACCTCGCCTACGACGTCGACTGGCCGGACGACGTCGCCGAACTCGGCCCCTGACGCGGAACCGGGGGCCCGAAGGCCCCCGGTCTCACACGTTCCAAGCGGAACTTGGCAATTAGCGCCGACGCGCCGCCTTGCGAGCGCGAGGACGCGCCACCCGCTTCGCAGGAGCAGCCTTCTTGGCCGCACGCCGCTTAGCCGGACGCCGCTTCGCCGCCTTCTTGGCCGGCGCACGCTTCTTCGTTGCCCGGCGCTTGACGGCCTTCTTGGCGGGAGCCCGCTTCTTCGTTGCCCGACGCTTGACCGCCTTCTTGGCCGGTGCGCGCTTCTTCGTCGCCCGGCGCTTGACGGCCTTCTTGGCCGGCGCGCGCTTCGCCGTTGAACGCCGCTTGGCGGCCTTCTTGGCGGGAGCCCGCTTGACGGACCGCTTCTTCGCTGTCCGCTTCGCGGCCTTCCGTGCCGGAGCCCGCTTGACGGACTTCCGCGCGGTCGTGCGCTTAGCTGCTTTCTTTGCGGGAGCCCGCTTTTTTGCGGCCTTTCTGGCCGGGGCCCTTCTCTTCGCGGCTACTGCCACAGGTGCACCTCCCTAGGAGCATGGTCACTGAATAGAGGTGAAGCCTGCGCCACGTCGAGGACGAAAGCCCCACGCCGTGCGCACTGCCGCACCGGATTCATTGTCATTGCCAGCGGATGACGCATCCGCGGTGACGTCATGAACAACGTCCCCACGTCACGCCAAACCGCCTTTTTGCCCGAGCTGCGACGTCATGTTGACGCACTGCGACCAGACGCCAGGCGCGCAAAGAGCGATCCGACATCTTTCGCTTATTGCGCCACACACGACCGTGTCGCAGCACATATCAACCCTCCCTCACACTTCGGGTACACACATTCTTCTGTTGTCAACATGCTCAGGTCAAGCATTCTTTATTTGCGCGGTCATTTTGGGTTCGACAACGACCATCGATTCAGACCGTTCTACGCACGCAATTGACGGTCACGCTGCGCCTTGCATGACGTGTCAAAGATTTCCCAACACTGCATTGAGCGATATGCCTGAACACAATTCTCTGTTCACCAACGCAAACGGCACCCGCATGGAACGCACTGATCCGTTCGTGCATTCGAGTGCTGCATTGCATGAGGTCCACCGTTTTGCGCGCCACAGCATCTATGTTGGTGAAGGCACCCACGGGTGGATGTGGGCTGGCGCGCAGCGATCCACGCTCGTCCTCGGCCCACCGCGGTCAGGGAAGACATCTTCCCTGGTCATCCCCAATATTTTGCTGTCGGACGGACCGGTGGTTTCGACGTCCACGAAGCCGGACGTGATGCGGGCAACGGCTTTTTCGCGCTCGAAAGAAGGATGGGCGTTTCTTTACGACCCGAGCGGTGAAGTCGAATGTCCGCCCGGCGTCGATCGCGTCGGTTGGTCACCGTTGACGACCGCGAAGTCGTGGGACGCGGCCGTCGTTACCGCCGACGCCATGATCGGTGCCACGAGAGCACCTGGCCTGAGGGGAGCCGAACATCACTGGAACGAGCGGGCCGGCGCGCTGCTCTCCACGCTGATCCACGCCGCCGCCCTCGGGGAACACCCCATGCGAGACGTTCTCCGCTGGATCGACCGTCATGACGGCGCTCCCGCCCTCGAGATCCTCTCCGGGCACCCGGGGCACGACGAGGCCGCCGCCGATCTGCTCTCGGGCATCGTGGCGACCGACACCAGAGAGCAATCGGGCATCTGGTCCACCGCATCGGGAGTGCTGGCGGCGTATCGCACCGAGGCAGCGATGGCGTCGACGAACATCCCGCCCTTGGACTTCGACGCATTCTGTGCGGGGCCGAACACGCTGTACCTCTGCTCGGCGGGACGTCGCCAGCGCCAGTTCGCGCCGCTCGTCGTCGCCGGCCTCGGCGACGTGCGAGATGCCACTTACGTCCGAGCCCGGGACGGACACGACGGCCCCCCGACCCTGCTCGCCCTCGACGAGGTCGCCAACATCGCGCCCATCCCCGACCTCCCGGCCATGGTGAGCGAGGGCGCCGGCCAGGGCCTCTTGGTGCTGGCGTGCCTGCAGGACCTCTCCCAGGCGCGGACGCGCTGGGGCCAGGCCGCCGACGGGTTCCTCTCGCTGTTCGGCACGACCGTCGTGTTGCCTGGCATCGCCGACGCCACGACGCTGCGCGACCTCAGTGCGCTCGCCGGCCACCGCGAGGTGACGTCGACGACGATCAACCGCTCCGTCGACCGCTGGGGGCGCATCCGTCCGTCCACGTCGGTCAGCCCGTCGCGCGAGGCCCGGCTTACCGTCGACGCCGTGGCCCGCGGCGTGTCCGGTCGTGCGCTCGTGCTCGGGCCGGACAAGGAGCTCTCCGACGTCGCGCTGACGCCGGCTCACGCCTGCTCGCCCTGGCGCGAGCTCGTCGACCCGTCGCGCGCCCGCGACATGACGGAACGAGCGGCGGGGAGGGAGCCACCCGGCCTCGGCCGTTGATCCGTCGCCGTCGCCGTCGCCGGCGCCGTCGCCGTCATCGTCCCAGCCCGAGCTCCAACTCGGCGGGCGCCCGCCGGCCCAAGGTGTGGCGCGCCACGTCGAGCTGTCGCGTCACCCGCAGGTGGTCGGCCAACTGCGCCGGCGGCAGCGACGAAAGCCCGTCGCGGCCGACGCCCAGCGCTTCGGCGCCGTCCCGGATCCCCCAGCGCCCTCGATACGCGTCGATCGCCCGCGCCGCGCCCACCCACGTCGCGTGCCCGGCCGGGTCGAGCGGACGCGGCCCGAGCGCCTCGAGGACATGCGGGTCGGGCACCACCGACCGGCGGGTCAGCCGCTCCTCGGCGACGCCGACCCGCCCACCCGGGGCCCAGAGGTCGGCCGCCTGCTCGAGGGACGACGCCGCCACCCCGTCCCGGGCGGCCACGGCGAAGGCCCCGACCACGTCCCGCCGGTGCGCCCCGCCGTGTGGCGTCAGGCTGATCACCCCGGCGAAGCGGTGCTCGTCGAACGAGGCCGGCCCCGCCGCACGCAGCGCCCGGCCCCCACGCTCGACTTCGACCCCCAGCCCGACCCGGTCCGCCCGCCGCCGCCAGTCCACGGCGAGCTCCTCGTACGGCGTCCCCGTCACCTTCGACGGACGCGTCGCCGCCCATGCGACCCGCTGGCCCCGGGCCGACCGCACCCCCGCCTCGTACGCGTGCATCCGCACCTCGGCCCCGCGTGACGAGAACTCGCCCCGTAGCGCCGGCGCCACCGTGGCGATCTCCAAGCTACGACCGGGCGGGCCGTCCCACCGCACGCCCAACGACACCGTCAGCGCGTCCCGCAGGTGCGCCTCGTAGACGGCGCCCGCCGCCCGCCGGTGCGCGTCGAGGCCTCGCCCGTCAACCGCACTCCAGCGTCCGTCGACGCCGTGGACCGCGTTCACCACGACGACGTGGCTGTGCAGGTGCGGGTCCAGGTTCCGGTTGACGCCGTGGGTGAACGCCGCCCCGGCGAACCCCGTCGTCTCGATCACCTCGCGCTCGCCCCCGCCGCCGCCGCCGCCCGACGATCGAACCGCGCCCAACCCGTGTCGCTCGAGATACCGCACCGCCCCGTCCACCGCCGCCGCATGCGCCCGCACCACCGTGCGCGCCGTCTCCTCGCCGCCCAACGCGAACACCACGCTCGCCGACTTGGGCGCGCTGAAGGTCAGGTCGTACGCCGCCACCCGTGCGGCGGCGCCTCGTCCCGCCCGTTGCAGCGGCCCGCCGTCCAGCAGCGAGCGGAACCGCCCCGGGTCCACCCCCACCGCCGACGCGTCCAGGCCCAGCCCCTCGGCGGCCGACCCCACCCACCGGCCCCCAGCGCCCTGACGCTCCAGCGGCAGTTCCGCTGCGAGGTCAGAGAGGTAGTAGTCCGCCCGCCCCGCGCCGATCCGCCGGATCCCCAGCATCCGATCCCGTCCCGTCCGCACCCATCAGAGGACGAACGGTCGTCCGGGTCGTCAGTTGTTGCGGCGCAGCTCCACGACGGGGATCACCCGGCTGGTGCCCTTCTCGTAGTCCGCGAACGCGGGCACCCGCCCCTTCTGCGCCGCCCAGACCCGGTCCCGCTCCGCGCCCGTCAGGACGTGGGCCACGGCGGCGAACTTCTCGTCGCCGTACTCGACCTCCACGTCTGGATGCGCGACCAGATTGCGGTACCAGTCCGGGTCGGTCGGCGCGCCGCCCTTCGAGGCGAACACGTACAGCGTGCCTTTCTCCGGAAGCGTCGCCAGCGGGTTCACCCGCTGCTTTCCCGACTTGGCCCCTGTGGTCGTCAGCAGGACCATGGAGGCGCCGTCGAACGGGCCGCCCAGCTTCCCGTGGTTGGCCCGGAACTCGTCGATGACCCCCCGGTTGAAGTCGTCCATCTCGCTCATCGCGAGGAACCTACCGGTAGCGCGCCAACACCCGGCGCGCCGCGTCGGCCGCCAACCCCGTGAGCTCGGGCGGCCGCACCACCGCCGCCGCCGGCCCCAACTGCAGGAGCAACCGCTCGAACCATGCCATCCCGGCCACATCCAAAACCACGTCGGTGATCCGCCCGTCGCCGTCCCGGACCACCGTCCGCACCGGCACCGACTCGGGCACCCACTGCGCCGTCGGCCCGAGGCGCACGTGCACCTCGACCGCGCCGGGCCCGGGCACGAACATCTCCTCGAGCGGGCGTGACCGCCGGCCCTCGTCCGACCCCACCGCCGCCGTCCCCGTCGCGTCCTTCACCGAGCTGATCCGGTCCACCCGGAACCGCCGCATGTCCCCCGCTCGATGACACCAACCGTCCAGGTACCAGTGCCCGTCGATCGTGATGACCTGCACGGGATCGACCACCCGGGTGGTCAACTCGTCACGAGACCCCGAGAGGTACTCGATCTCAATCGACCGTCCCGCCTCCGTCGCCTCCTGCACGGCCCCCAAGAAGCCCGGCGCGTCCACATCGAGTCCCACCGCCGCCCGCGTCCCCAGCGCCGCGTCCAGCTTCGCCAGCGCCCGCGCCAACGCGTCGTTGTCCGACCCGGGCACCGCCAGCAACAACCGCGCCGACGCCGCCACGGCGAACCCCTCCGCCGGCGTCAACGGCCGCGGCCGCCCGAACTCCTTCGGCAGGAACGCCCGCACCGACGAGTCCGACACCTCGATCTCCATCAGCGTGTCCGGCGTATACGGCGGCGTCCCGCAGCACGCCGCCAGCTCCAACTCGGCCACGAGCTCTTGCTCGCTCATGCCGAACTTCTGCGACACCTCGGCGATCGGCGCCTCGCCCACCTGCGCCAGCCACCCGATCACGGCGAGCAGCCGTCGCAGCCGCCGGCTCGTCTCCGCTCCCGGCGCAGCACGGGGTCCGTCCGCCGCCTCGGTTCCGCCCTCGTCCGACGCGGCGGCCACCTCCTGTCCCGCCGGACCGTCGCCGGCGTCCCCGCCGCCTTTGCCGTCGCCGTCGGCCAACGCCGTGAGCCACTCGACGAGCTCGTCGCGGAACGACGGGGGCTCGAGCACGGTCACGTGGTCGGCGAGCCCGAGCACCCACGAGCGGATGGAGGCGAACGAATTCACGGCGAGGAGGAGCTCGATCGAGCCGTCGTCGAGCCGCCGCACGACCTTGTCCGCACCGACCTGGTCGGCGACGCGCCGGGCCTCGACGGCGTCGACCTTGATGCGCATCTCGACACGGTCGTCACCGTCGGCGTCCCAGGGCTCGTCGGGCAGCGCCGCCTCGACGTCGATGTCGTCGGGGACGCCGTCGGCGGGCTCGCTCCTCGTGACGTCGCCCTCGATCCGGTCGACCCGGAACGTGCGCACGGCATGGCTGTCGAGGTCCCACGCCACGAGGTACCAGTGGCCGAACCGGAACCACAGGCCGAGTGGCGCCACCCGGCGGTCCCGGCCCGTGCGGTAGGCGAACGCCGCCGTCGCTTTGGTCCGCACGGCCTCGAAGAGCTCGATCAGCGCCGGCGTCGGGACGATGCTGGCGATCGGGCGGGCGTCGCCGAGGCCGGCGGCGCCCAACTTCAGCAGCGCATCCCTCCCACTAGGATCGCCCAGGTGAACGCCGGCGACGGCGAGGTGGAGCGCGACCTGCTCGTCGGGCTCGAGCGCCAGGTCGGGCAGATAGAACGCGTCGCGGTCGATCCGGTACCCGTACTGGTCGTTGCCGGGTACGCGTTCGGTGAGGACGGGGATGCCCTCGTCCCGCAGGAGGCGCTTGTCCCGCTCGAACGCCTGGCGGCGGGCCGCGTGCTCCGCCGGATACCCCGGGACCTGGTGCGCGATGGCGTCGAGGGTGAGGGGTTGTTGCGTCTCGAGCAGCACGAGCACGAGATCGGTAACGCGCTCGAGCCTGTCCAACTTGGCGGGGGCCGGGGTGGCCGGGGTCGCGGTGGCCATCTGACCGAGCCTAAGACACGCGCCGGGATGTCCGTCACGTGACGCCCGGCGTCGCGGGGCACCCGTTCGGCTGGCATCTGCACCTGGTCTGGCTGCTGGTCGTGGTGGCGCTGATCGCGACGTATCTCTGGGCGACGTCCGGGTCGGGGCCGGTGTCGGCGCCGGCGACACGTCGCCAACGGTTCCTCTTCGTCTCGGGCGCCGTGCTCCTCGGCGTCGCGGTGACGTGGCCCCTCGCCGACGTGGCCGCCCACTGGCTGCTCGTGGCTCTCGTAGTCCAACGGCTGCTGCTCACCTTGGCCGTGCCGCCGCTGCTGGTCCTCGGGACGCCGCGGCCCCTGCTGGTTCGCCTGACCAGGCCGGTCGTGGTCGACGCCGCGCTGCGGGTGGTCGTGCGCCCGATCGCCGCGATCGCGATCGTGACCGTCGTCGCGGTGGGCACGCTGACGACGGGCGCGGTGAGCTGGGCGGCCGGGTCGTCAGTGGCGCAGGCGGTCCTCGAGGTGGTCGTCCTGGCGTCCGGCTTCGTCCTTTGGGCGCCCGTCCTGCACGAGCTGCCGGGCGCACCGAAGCTCTCGGCGCTCGGACGAGGGGCGTACCTCATCGTCCAGTCGATCGTGCCGAGCTTCCTGTCGATCGTGTGGATCTTCGCCCGCCATCCCTTGTACGCACCGTTTGCGCACCCGGGGAAGGTCGTCGACCTGTCCCCCCTGCTCGACCAGGAGCTCTCGGGCTTCGTGGCCAAGCTCGGGACGATCTTCGTGCTGTGGACGGTGGCGTTCGTGGTCATGACCCGGGGTGAGACGGCCGCCGCCGCCGGCCGGGACGCGGAGCCGCTGGTGTGGTCCGACGTCGAGCGCGAGATCGAGCGGGCGGACCGGGACGACCGGCGTGAGCGGCGGCACGGGTGGCGGGACTTCCTGCCGCCGTCGCAGGACCAAACCTGATCCGACCCACCGCCGGTCGACCCGGGTCGACGTCGCGGTGCAC
>DATDIE010000295.1:0-8862 GCA_036521235.1 Acidimicrobiales bacterium
ATGGCTGATGCACCTGCGATGTCCACGACTTAGATCCTTTCGATGATGGTGGCGTTGGCGAGGCCGCCGCCCTCGCACATAGTCTGTAAGCCGTAGCGGCCGCCGGTGCGCTCGAGCTCGTTGAGCAGCGTGGCCATCAACCGGGCGCCCGAACAGCCGGTCGGGTGCCCGATCGCGATCGCGCCACCGTTCACGTTCACCTTCTCCATGTCGGGGTGGTACTCGCGCTCCCACGCCAGCACGACGGAGGCGAACGCCTCGTTGATCTCCACCAGGTCGATCTCGTCGAGCTTGAGCTTCGCCTTCGCCAGCACCAGCTCGGTGGCCGGGATGGGCGCCGTCAACATGATCTGCGGGTCGTTGGCGGCCACGGCGAAGGTGTGGAAGCGCGCCCGTGGGGTGAACCCCAACGAAGACGCACGCTCCTCGCTCATGATCAGTACGGCGGCCGCCCCGTCCGAGATCTGCGACGACGTCCCGGCCGTCACCGTCCCCGTCTCGGAGAACGCGCCCTTCAGCCTGGCGAGCTTCTCGAGCGAGGTGTCGCGCCGCACGCCCTCGTCCGCCGAAAGCACGCCACTCACGTCGGCGGCGCCCGGCACGTCGGGGTGCACCCGCGCCTCGAGCGGCACGATCTCACCAGCAAAGCGGCCTTCGTCGGTGGCACGCGCCGCCCGCTGGTGCGACTGCAGCGCCAACGCGTCCATCTCCTCGCGGGACACGTTCCAGCGACGAGCGATCTCCTCGGCGCACTCGCCTTGGTGGATGAGCTCGAAGCGCTCCAAGTACAACGGCCCGTACGCCTCACCCGGCCCGGGGTCGGTGGTCGAGCCGATCGGCACCCGGCTCATCGACTCCACGCCGGCTCCGATGGCGATGTCCATGGCGCCGGCCATCACGGCCTGGGCGGCGAAATGGATCGCCTGCTGCGCCGACCCGCACTGGCGATCGACGGTGGTCCCCGGCACGGACTCGGGGAACCCGGCGGCCAAGGCGGCGTTGCGGGCAATGTTCATGGCCTGCTCGCCGACCGTCATGGTGCACCCCATGACCACGTCCTCGACCAGCGACGGGTCCAGGTCATTGCGTTCCAGAAGGGCGGCCAGGGGTTGGGCGGCCAGATCCGTGGCGTGCCACCCCGAGAGGCGACCACCCCGGCGACCGACCGGCGTCCGCACGGCATCGACAATTACGGCGTTAGGCATGGGAGGCCAATTCTGACGCCGAATCAGATTTGGTGCCAGACGAGGGGCGGAGCCAGTTTCTCCGCCCGTTCGGCCAACATATGGAGCCATGCGCAGATCCCTCCCCACAGCCTTTGTCTGCGCGCTCGCCCTGGTCGGCCTCACTGGCTGCACCACCACCGCCAGCTCCAGCCCGCCCGTGCCGGGCACCTCCGGCACGGCGCCGGCGCCGGCCCTCAGAGCAGGGCAACACACGACCGTCACGTACTGCAACCACGAAAAGGCCCGGATCACCGAGCCGACCGCCCTGCACGGACCAGCTCCCGCCGCGGTCTATGTCCACGGCGGGTCCTGGATCTCGGGTAACTACGACACGGGAGGCTTCCTGATCAAGACGATCGGCCCCGATCTGGCCTCCAAGGGCTTCGTGGTGATCAGCCTGGACTACCGGCTCGGACCGAGCGCCCACTGGCCCGACCAGATCGTCGATGTGAAGTGCGCGGTCCGCTACCTCAGGGCCAACGCCCACCAGCTCAACATCGACCCCGACGAGATCGGAGCCTGGGGCCAGAGCGCCGGCGGACACCTCGTCGGGCTGTTGGGGACGGCGGGACCCTCAGCCGGGTGGGACGTGGGCGCCTACGCGGACGAGTCGAGCAAGGTCGAAGCGGTCGTCGACATGGCCGGTCCGAGCGATCTCTTAACCATGGGAAACCAGGGCGACAGCTTCGCGGTGGCGGAGACGTTCGTCGACCTCCTCGGACACGTACCGCACAAACAAATTGGCGCCGACCTGCGCGCCGCCAGCCCGGTCACCTACATCGCCCCCGGCGACCCTCCATTCCTGCTGATGCACTCCACCGACGACGAGATCGTCTACCCCCAGCAGACCCAAGAGATGGCGTGGGACCTCACCGCCAACCACGTACCTCACGAGATCGTGATGGTCGACGGGGGCGGGCACGAATTCGACAACCAGGGCGAGCAGCCGAAGGAGGCCGGCATCGCGAAGGCCGTCGTCCAGTTCTTCATCCGTACGCTGGTGTTCCACCAGCCGCTCACCGGCACACCCAACAGTTCGAACACCGGGAGCACCGGCAACACCGGCAACACCGGCAGTTCGGGCAATACCGGCAACTCCGGCACGACGACCACGACATCCACCACGTCCGCCTCCGCCGCCGGGTAGCCGAATCGCCACCGCGCCCGGCGCGTAGATCGACACGACGGACGCTGGCCTTGGCATCGTCGCGGCGGCTGTGGAAGATTCGCACCCCCATGGACCTGACCTTCGGCGACGAGCTCGAGGCCTTCCGTACCGAGGCACGCACCTGGTTGAACGAGCACGTCCCCGCCGAGCCGCTCCCCTCGTTCGACACGCCCCAGGGCTTCGAGGCCCACCGCCGCTGGGAACACCTCATGTACGAGGACCGCTGGTCGGTGGTCAGTTGGCCGTTCGAATACGGAGGGCGCGACCTCGGCATATTCCACTGGCTCGTGTTCGAGGAGGAGTACTACCGGGCCCGGGCGCCCAAGCGGGTGAGCCAGAACGGCATCTTCCTGCTCGGCCCGACGATGCTCGAGTACGGCACCGAGGCTCAGAAGGCGCGCTATCTCCCGCCGATGGCCTCGGCCGACGAGATCTGGTGTCAAGGGTGGTCCGAGCCCGACGCCGGCAGCGACCTCGCGGGCATCCGCAGTCGGGCCACCCGCAACGACGCGGGCGACGGCTGGATACTCAACGGCCAGAAAACCTGGGCCAGCCGTGGCGCCTTCGCCGAGTGGTGCTTCGGCATCTTCCGCACCGACCCCGAAGCCGAGCGTCACCGGGGCCTCACGTACTTCCTCATCCCCGTGAACTCCCCCGGTCTCACCGTCCGCCCGATCCCCCAGATCGACGGCGAGACCGGCTTCGCCGAGATCTTCTTCGACAACGTCGAGGTGCCCGAGGACCAGGTCCTGGGCGAGGTCGGCGCCGGCTGGTCCGTCGCCATGGCCACGGCCGGCTCCGAACGAGGTCTCTCCCTGCGCAGTCCCGCTCGCTACACCGAGGCAGCCGACCGCCTCCTCCAGCTCTACGCCTCGCGCGGCGGACCACCCGCTTCCACCGACGAGGTGGCCCGGGCCCACATGCACGCCGAGGCGTACAAGTTGCACACGTACTGGACGGCGACCAAGGTGGCGCACGGCCACGCCGTCGGCCCCGAAGCGAGCGCCAACAAGATCTTTTGGTCCGAGACCGACGTCGCGATCCACACCGCCGCCCTCGACCTCCTGGGCCCCGACGCCGAGCTGCTCACCGCCGGCGCACCCGGTGAATGGCTCGACGGCTACCTCTTCTCGCTCGCTGGCCCCATCTACGCCGGCACGAACGAGATCCAACGCAACGTCGTCGCCGAGCGCCTGCTCGGGTTGCCACGGGGCTGAGCGCAGAGCCATGGATTTCGCCTTCTCCGAGGAACAAGACGAGCTGCGCGACGGTGTCCGCACCGTGCTCGACGCCGAGTGCAACGTTGAAGACCTGCGGGAATTCGAGCTGGCCGACGAGCAGGCCCGCGCCGAGCTTTCCGCGAACCGCTGGGCCGTCCTCGCCGAGCTCGGGGCGGCGGCCCTCGTGGTGCCCACCTCGGCCAACGGTCTCGGGCTCACCGACGTCGACCTCGTCGGGGTGCTCGAGGAGGCGGGGTACGCCTGTCTGCCCGAACCGCTCCTCGAGACGGCGGCGCTCGCCGCGCCGACGCTGGCGGCGTTGCTGCCCGACGCCACCGCGGCGGCCGCGCTCGGCGCGCTCGTCGAGGACGACGTGATGTTCGCTGTGGGCGGGGTCGACGTCACGTCCGACGGCATCGCGTCGCCCAGTGAGGTGACGGCCGACGGGATGCTGCGCACGCCGCGCGTCGTCGGCGCACGCGACGCCGCGATTCTCCTCCTTGCGTGCCGGGACGACGAGTCGGGCTGGCAGCTCCACGCGGTGCCCGCGGCGTCGTGCACCGCCGACCCGACACCCGCGCTCAGCGCGACGCGGGACCTTTCGACGGTGCACTGGCCGCTCGCCTCCGAGACGCTCCTGGCGTACGGCGTGGCTGCAGAGGCCGCCATCACGCTCTTGGCGGACCGCGCCGCCGCCGCGACGGCCGCCCTCCTCATCGGATTGGCCGATCGCATGGTGTCGATGACGGCGCTCTACGCCAAGGACCGCCACCAGTTCGGCAAGCCGATCGGCAGCTTCCAAGCCGTGAAGCACCTCCTAGCCGACGCCCGGGTGGCCCTGGAGTTCGCACGCCCCGCCACGTATCGCGCCGCATGGTCGTTGACGACGGCGCAGCCGTCGCTCTCGCACGACGCGTCGATGGCCAAGGCCATGGCCTCGGACGCAGCCGATCAGGCCGCCCGGGTCGCGCTGCAGGTGCACGGCGCCATCGGCTACACGTGGGAGTGCGACCTCCATTTCTTCATGAAGCGCACCTGGGCGCTCTCCCGCGCCTGGGGCGACGCAGCCACGCACCGTCGACTGGTGCTGGCGCACGCGCTCGGCCGCTGACGCCCGATTCCGCCGCGACCTGCGGCCTCATGGCAATGTCCGAATCCCGCCAGTAATCGTCACAACCGCGTGCCACGCTGGCACCGTGATTGAGGTCCCGGACCGCTGCTACGAAGCAGCCAAGAGCAAGGACTCCCGTTTCGACGGGGTGTTCTTCTGCGCCGTGACCTCGACCGGCATCTACTGCCGCCCCAGTTGTCCCGCCCGTACCCCCAAGCGCCAGAACATGCGCTTCTATCCGACGGCGGCGGCCGCCCAACAGTCCGGCTTCCGGGCGTGTCTGCGGTGCCGGCCCGACGCCACCCCGGGGTCGCCGGAGTGGAACGTCCGCGCCGACGTCGTGGCGCGCGCCATGCGGCTCATCCGTGACGGCATCGTCGACCGTGAAGGTGTCGAGGGGCTGGCGCACCGCCTGAGCTACAGCACGCGCCAACTCAACCGCCTCATCACCGCCGAAGTCGGCACCGGGCCCCTCGCCCTCGCTCGCGCCCAGCGGAGCCAGACGGCGCGCGTCCTGCTCGAGACGACCGACCTGCCGATCGCGCACATCGCGTTCGCGGCCGGCTTCGCCAGCGTGCGACAGTGCAACGACACGATCCGCGAGATCTTCGCCGACACACCCAGCGGGCTGCGCGTCCGGGCCGCCAGGTCGGCCCAGCTGAAGCGCGACCGACGCCAGGCGGCACCGCAGGCGATCCACTTGCGTCTCCCGTGCCGGCGACCATTCAACCCGGCGTCGGTGCTCGAGTTCCTGGGTCTGCGCGCCTTACCCGGGATGGAGTCGCTCGACAACGCGTCCTACCGACGCACCCTGCGGTTGCCGCACGGACACGCCATCGTGAGGCTGGAGGCGCCCGCCGGCGATGCCGATGGACAGGCGGTCGCCGGACCGGCGTACGTCGAAGCCGACCTCGTGCTTTCCGATCTCCGCGATCTGACGACGGCGGTGGCGCGGTGCCGTCAGCTGCTCGATCTCGACGCCGACCCGGTGGCGGTCTACGAGGCGCTGCGACGTGAGCCGCTCATCGGAACGGTGGTGGCGCGTGATCCGGGGCGCCGGGTGCCCGGGGCCGCTGACGGCTTCGAGCTAGCGGTGCGGGCGGTAATCGGCCAGCAGGTATCGGTGTCGGGCGCGCGGACGGTGGCCGGTCGGCTCGTCGAGACCGCCGGGGACACGTTGCCCGAGCCGACGGGCTCGTTGACTCATCTCTTCCCCACGCCCGAGGCGCTGGCGGCGCTGGCTGACCGTGAGCCCGGCGCTTTCGCCATGCCGGCGAGCCGGCGGCGCGCACTCGTGGCGCTGGCCGAGGCCGTCGCGGAGGGCGAAGTGGTGATCGACCCGGGCGCGGACCCACAGGAGCTGCGACAATCGCTCGTCGCGCTGCCCGGCATCGGGCCGTGGACGGCCGAATATGTCGCGATGCGGGCGCTCCGGGACCCGGACGCGTTCATGCCGACCGACCTCGGCATCCGCCGAGGTGCGTTGGCCATCGGACTGCCGGACGACCCGGCGCAACTGATCGCAGCCAGCGAGGGCTGGCGCCCGTGGCGGAGCTACGCCATGACGCACTTGTGGGCGCTCCCTCCATCGACGACCCAGATCTCCACCCGACCACAGAAAGGACGAGCCGCATGACCACGGCCACTGTCACCATCCCCCACGACACTCCGATCGGCGAGCTCGTGCTCGAGTGCGACGGCGACGTGCTGATCGGGCTCTGGCTCCCCAACGACCGACGGCGCGTCCGCAACGACGCCGACGACGTGCCGCCGGTGCTCAAGGAGACGGCGTCTCAGCTCGACGAGTACTTCGCCGGCGAACGGACCGATTTCGACGTGCCGATGGAGCTCGACGGGACCGAGTTCCAGCGAGAGGTCTGGAAGGAGTTGACCCGCATTCCCTACGGCGAGACCATCAGCTACGGCGAGCTGGCCCGGCGGGTCGGGCGCCCCAACGGCCCGCGAGCCGTCGGGCAGGCCAACGGCCGCAACCCGATCGCCGTCATCGTGCCGTGCCATCGGGTGCTGGCGAGCAACGGGATCGGCGGCTACGGCGGCGGCCTCAAGGTGAAGAGGGAGCTCCTCGCGCTCGAGGGCGTCACGGCCTGACCGACGGCGACGTAGCGGGCGCGCGTAGGGTGCGCCCGTGGAAACAGCCCAGAGTGTGCGCGAGGCGTTCGACCTGACCGGCCGGGTGGCCCTGGTCACGGGGGCCGCCAGTGGAATCGGTCGGACGACCTCGGAGGTGTTGGCGGGGGCCGGCGCCACTGTGGTGTGCGCCGACGTCAACGCCGAAGGCGCGGCCGAGACGGCCCGCAACATCATGGCCGACGGGGGGAACGCAGAGAGCGCGCAACTCGACGTTGCGGCGCGGGGTGCCGCCGAGACGCTGGTCGGCCACATCAGGTCGCGGCACGCAGGTCTGCACATCATGTGCAACATCGCCGGCGTCATGATCGACAGCTCCATCATCGACGTCGACCCCGACGAGTTCGACCGCATCCTCGACGTCAACCTCAAGGGCGTGCTGTACGGATGTCAGGCCGCCGGCAAGGCGATGGTGGAACAGGGCGGCGGTTCCATCATCAACATGGCGTCGGCAGCGGTGCTGACACCGGCGGCGGGCATCGGGCCGTACGCCATCTGCAAGGCCGGCGTCGCGCAGCTGACGAAGTCGATGGCGGTCGAGGTCGGCAAGCGGGGGGTGCGGGTGAACTCGATCGCGCCGGGGTTCGTGCCGACGAACATGACGGCGCGGTACTACCGGGGCGCCGACGGATCCGAGGACGAGGCGCTGCGGGAGGCCGTGCTGACGCCGATGGCGAAGAGCGCGCCGCTGCGGCGGGTGGGGACGACGTCCGACATCGGGTTCTGTGTGCTGTATCTCGCGTCGGAGGCAAGCGCGTTCGTGACGGGGCAGATGATCAGCCCCAACGGCGGCGTCTCGATGCACTACTGATGGCGGACCGGGCGTCGGCGCTGGCGCATTTGCGGGCGGCGGACCCGGTGCTTAGGCGGGTGATCGACGCGAACCCTGAGCTGGTGCCACGGTCGTGGTTGAAAGAGCTGCCGACGATGGACGCGTTCGGGGCGCTGATCTTCCAGGTCGCCGGGCAGCAGCTGTCCGTGGCGTCGACGCGGCGGATCTTGGAGCGGTTGTGGGCGGGGTTCGACGGGCGGAACCCGACGCCGGCGGAGCTGTTGGCGGTCGATCCGGCGGTGCTGCGGGCGACGGGGCTGTCGGGGCGCAAGGTGGAGACGTTGCGGGCGGTGGCGCAGGCGTTCACGGACGGGACGATCGACCCGGATGCGCTGGCGTCGATGAGCGACGACGAGATTCTGGAGCGGCTGACGGCGATCAAGGGGATCGGGCCGTGGACGGTGCAGGGGATGCTGATCGTGGCGTTGGACCGCCCCGACGTCGTGCTGCCGGGGGACCTGGCGCTGCGCAAGGCGATCCAGCGGGTGTACGGGCTCGAGGCGTTGCCGACGCCCGACGAGGTGCGGGAGTTGGCGGAGGCGTGGCGGCCGTATCGAAGCCTGGCGACCGCGTACCTGTTCGGTGCGGGGCGCGAGGAGGACGCGACGACGGCTGCGGCGGCGGTCGAGACCGAGGAGTCGTGATAGACGGGTTCGGTCGTCGGGCCCTCTAGGACAAGCGGATCAGGTCGAACTGGCCCGACGTCGTGTCCGAGGCGATGACGGCGGGGCCCGGGCCGATCAGCGTCACGGCGGCGCCGACGCTGACGGGATCGCTCGTCGTGCCCTGTGCGGTGATGCGCTGGACGCAGGAGACGGGCGTCGAAGTGGACGGGCAGGCCGAGGAGCTACCGGCGGGCTGGAGCACGAGCGGGCCGGCGGCCGTGTCGACCACGGTGCTCGTGACCGAGCCGCTGTACGTGCCGGTCTTGGCGAGGGTGGAGGCGTCATGGGTGGTGTACGTCGCATCGAGGCCCTGGCCGGCGGGCTCGCTGACCCAGACCGCGCCCGCCGCGACCACGTCGACGTACTGGACGCCGCCGCCGAGGCCGTTGGGCGCGGCGGCGAGCGCGGGGCCGACGGTCGTGCTGCCGTTGGGGCGCTGGGCGACCAGGTGGTGGTCGGTGCGCTCGTAGTAGATGGTGCCGTCGGCGCCGA
>DATDIE010000296.1:0-3729 GCA_036521235.1 Acidimicrobiales bacterium
AGGCCTGCGTGATGCGGCCATGAACCGGCTGGAAGAGAAGTCCGGTATCGAGCTCGATGGCATGCGCCTCGAGGACGTGTCGGCCATCGCGGCGCGCATCTTCGCCCACGTCTCGGCGTATCCGGCCCGGCCCAAGCCGCCTTTGGATCCGACGCTGACGGACGCCAACCGACGCCAGCGCGATGCGTTGTTCGTGGCGCTGGCCGATGACACCGCTGATTGGTCGACCTCGGAGCGCGCGTCGGCGGCGGCGTTGCTCGACGTCCTGTGGAGCGTGGCGACATACGAGCGGCTGACCTCGGACTGGGAGATGGACCGTGACCAGGCGGTCGACACCGTGACCTGGGCGATCAGCTTGGTCGAGGACGCGATCCGGGAAGGTCGGCAACCGGCCTAGAAGCTCTCCCGAGAGACCGTTTACGCGACTTCGGTCCGTCCCTTGCGACGGCCACGACTCGGGGTGCCCGCCCGGCGTGCCGTCATCTCTTCGATCACCTCGGGCGAGCGCTCGACGTCGAATTCGTTGCCGCCGGCCCGCAGCCGAGCCAGGAGGTCGATGAGCCGGTTGCGTTCCGGCTCGGAAAGGCCGATGCGCTCGTAGACGTTGGCGTTGAGGTCCTCGGTCGCGTCCATGGCAACCCGGCGCCCGCGCGCCGTGATCTCGGCCAGCGTGGTGCGGGCGTCCGAGGGATGCGGAATGCGCCGGACGAGCTTCTCGTCCTCCAAGCGGTCGATGATGTTCGTGACCGTGGCGGGCGGGATGCGCAACGTCTTGCTGATCCAGCTCAGCGTCAGTGCGGATTCAGGGTCGGTCGCCAGCCAGGCCAGGACCTCGTAGCGGGCGAACGTGAGGTCGTGCGCCCGCATGACCTCGTGGACCTGGTCGGTGAGGAGCTGGTAGGAGCGCAGGATGGCGGTGAAGACGGCGTTGCCCGAGGCCGCTTCGGGACCCCAATGCTGCTCCCAGACGCGCCGGGACGCCTCGACGACGTCGAACGGCGCCGCCTCGAACCCCATCCGCGAAGAATACGGCGCACGGGCCACGCGCTCAGGCTCCCGACGCGAGGGCGGTGCCGATCACGCCGTCGGCTTCGAGTGCACCGATCTCTGAAGGGCTGAGGCCGAGCTCGCTCAAAAGCTCGTGGTTGTGCTCGCCGAGGAGCGGCGCGTGCCGCGTGTGCATCCGCTCGGGACCCCGAGAGAACCGCATCGGGAGTGTGCTGTAGCGAGACGTCCCGATCACGGGGTGCTCGAGGTCCTCGAAGTACCGACGGGCCTGGAACGGTGGGAGCTCGGGCTGGTCGTGCGGCTGCACCACCTTGCCGACCGGGACGCCGGCCGCCCACAGCTGCTCGACGATGTCGTCGGCCGACCGGGCGCGGCACCATTCGCCCAATTCGGCGTCGATCCGGTCGTGCCCGTCTCTCCGGCCCGCCGCGGTGACCAGAGCCGTGTCCTTGGCCCATTCGGGCTCGCCCAGGGCGGTCCGCAGGGAGCACCAATGCTCGTCAGTGGTGACGGCGATCGCGACCCACGAGTCGTCACGTCCGGCCTCGTCGGGCCCGGCCGCCCGGTAGAGGTTCTGCGGCGCAGCCAGCGGGCCGCGGTTGCCGTCGCGTTCGAGCAGCGCTCCGTAGGCGGAGTACTCGATCGCCTGCTCGGCGGCGACGTTGACGCCGGCGTCCACCATCGCCGCCTCGACCAACGCGCCTTCGCCCGTGCGGCGTCGGTGCTGCAGCGCGACGAGCAACCCCCAGACGGCATGCAGCCCGGCATTGGGATCGCCGACGGTGTACGGCTCGATGGGAAGGAGGTCGGGATGGCCGGTGAGCCACGTGAGCCCGGAGGCGTCCTCGATCACGAAGGCGAACGCCGCCTTCTCGCGCCACGGCCCGTCGAGCCCGAACCCGGGCATGCGGACCATCACGAGATCAGGGCGGTCCTTGCGCAGTTCCTCATAGCCGAGGCCGAGCTGGTCGAGGACGCGCGGCGTGTAGTTCTCGATGACCACGTCGGCCGTGGCCACGAAGCGGCGCAGCAGATCCAGGCCGCGGTCGTCCTGGAGATCGAGCGTCAGGCTCTTCTTGTTCGTGTTGAGCGCGGCGAAGATCGGGCCCCGCTCCCAGTACTGCGGCTCCGTCTGGGGGACCCCCCCGACCAGCCGGGCCCCGTCCGGCCGCGTCGACGACTCGACGTGGATGACCTCCGCGCCGAGGAGGGCCAGCACGTGGCCCGCGAGCGGGCCGGCCCAGTAGCCCGTCATGTCCAGCACCCGGAGGCCCTCGAAAGGGCGACCCGCGGGCCTCGTCGAGGGCGCGGGCGCTTCGGTCCGTGGCAGGACCTCGTCCACGGTGTCCTGCCCGAGCCGGGGAGCGGGCTCGGGTGGCCGCAGGTGTCCGGCGGTCAGGCGGAAGGGCGGACGGGGGTTCGCCGCACCGTCGCGCGGGTTGGCCAGGAAGGTGTCCCGAGCCTGAAAGTGCTCGAACGTCGTGACGTTGGCGCCGTTGACGATCGGCGCATTGGGGATGCGCCACGTCGAGGCGAGGTCGAGCACCTCGTCGACTCCGTGGGCACCGATCCATTCGTCGATCGTCGGCGCCAGGGCCGTGCGGTCGAGGAAGTGCTTCGGGTCCTCCGCCCACTCGGGGTGCTCGACCATGACGCAGAAGTCGAGCCACTGCTGCCCTGTCCCGACGCCCAGGCCGACCAACCCATCGCTGGCCGCACCGACCCCCGGCGTGGGGGTGAACCGGCGGCGGCGCATCGGGTGGCCGAGCTGGTCGTTGAACGTCACGGGGTAGTACGTGAGGCACATGGCCAGCGTCTCGAGCATCGAGACGTCGACGACTTGGCCGTCCCGATCGCCACGCCAGCCGGCCGCCAAGGTGCCGATCGCCGCGCAAAGGCCGGCGAGCCACTCGCCGATCTGGCCACCCACGAAGACCGGCGCCCGGTCGGGCAGACCGCGCGCGATGCCGACGACCGCCCCCGACCACGCCTGCAGCGTGAACTCGGTCGACGGCTTGTCGCTCCAAGGGCCGTCGAGCCCGAAGTGCGTGATCGCCGTGACAACCAGGTGCGGGTGCCGCTCGAGGATCTCGGGGGGCAGCATCGTGGCGTGCTCGGCCAGCGGAGAGCCGGGCGACCAGACGACGGCGTCGGCCGACGCCAGCAGCGCATCGAGCGCCGCGAGCTCACCGGTGCCGGCCGGGTCGACGACGACGCTGCGCTTCGACGCGGCCAGGAAGTTGAAGAGTGCGCCGTCTGCGTCTGCGGCGATCGGCGCGCCGGAGGCGGACCACCGGCGCAGAGGATCACCGGCGGGCGCCTCGACCTTGATGACCTCGGCGCCTGCGTCGGCCAGGAGCTTCGTGCAATAGGCGCCCCCGATCCACGTCGAGAGGTCGACTACCCGCCGACCACCGAGCGGCGGCACCGGCGCGGGCGCACCCTCCGCCGTGCTCGTCGGGGACTGGGCCACCGTCAGTCGTCGCGGCGCCGGCGGCCGGACCTGCTCAGCCGCCATTCGGGGGGGAAGGCGCTGTCGTTGTCCTTCACCGCCAGGTTGAGCCCGGCGTCCATCGTCTCCTGGCTGAGCGTCGCCTTCTTCCCCGCGACGTCGTCGCGCAGCTGGCCGCCCATGGACTCGAGCCACGCGCTCAGGAGACTGCCCATGTACTCGCCCTGGTGCTGCTTCATGATCTCGAAGAACACCTTCTGCATGAAGAT
>DATDIE010000297.1:0-13761 GCA_036521235.1 Acidimicrobiales bacterium
GCGGGTCGCCTTCTCCGGCGACTCGCTCTCGCTCTATGAGGGCCAGTACATCGCGCAGACGATGCCGCCGTACGCGGTCGACGACGGCGCGGCGGCCGGCTGCGGGTACACCAACGGCGCCCCGATGTACGTCTGGAGCAACCCGGCGTCGGTGTACGAGAACCCCGGGGCCTGCGCGTACTGGGAGGACCAGCTGCAGTGGGTGGTCTCGCGCTTCCACCCGGACGTGACCGTGATCCAGACCGGCTACTGGGAAACCCAGCTCCGCCTCTTCAACGGGAGCTACCAGACGTTGGCCAACGCGGACTACTCCGCCTACATCAGGTCCAACCTCGAGGCGGCCGTCCAGATCGCCCACTCCGGCGGCGGCGCCGTCGTCCTCTCCACCGCGCCGTACTTCGCCGACGGGACGCCCGACAACCTGGTCGACGCGTACAACCAGATCGTCGCGGGCGTGGCGCAGGAGTTCCCCTACGTGTCGATCGACGACCTGCATTCGGTGCTCGACCCGGGCGGGACGTACCAGCCGGTCATCGACGGGATCGCGGCGCGCGGCGCCGACGGCGTGCACATCACGCAGGCCGCGGTGGACGACCTGATCGAGCCCGCGCTCAACCAGATCATCTCCAACGTGGCGGGCGCGGTCTACTCGAGCAACGCGTAGGCGTCGCGGTACGAGGGCGGCGACGAGCATCCTCGTGTGACGCCGCCCCCCGAGCCCGATACGGTCCTCGCCATCGCCCACCGCGGCGACCCGGTCGGCCACCGCGAAAACACGCTGCCCGCCTTCGCCGCCGCCGTCGCCCGGGGCGCCGACATGGTCGAGCTCGACCTGCGGCGCACGCGCGACGGCGCGATCGTCGCGCTGCACGACCAGTCGTTGCTGCGCCTGTGGGGCCTCGACGTCTCGGTGGGCGAGCTGGACCTCTCCGACGTGATCCGCCTGGGCGACGGGGACGTGCGCATCCCGACGCTGCGCCAGGTCATCGACGCCGTGCCGCCCGTGTTGGACCTGATGGTCGACTTCACGCGGCGCGAGGTCGTGGCGGGCGCCCTCGACCAGGCGCTGGCGGCGGACGCGCTCGACCGCTGCCTGTTCGTGACGCGCAACGTGGAGGCGCTGCGGTTGCTGCGCGGGCTGTCGGGGCGGGCCCGCGTCGGGCTGAGCTGGATCGAGGGCGACGATCCCCCACTCGGCCTGCTCGCCGAGCTCGGGGCGGAGTACTGGAACCCCGCGTCCTGGTTCGTGACCGAGGGCGGCGTCGACGCGGTGCACCGGGCCGGGCGCCTCGTATCGACCTGGACGGTGGACGAGCCAGAGGACATGGCCCGCGTGGTGGCGGCCGGCGTCGACGCCGTGGTCAGCAACCGGGTGGCCGACCTGGTGAGTTTCCTCGGGCGCTAGGCACGCCGCCGGTTGCCGTCGCCGGTGACGAAGACGATCAGACCATCAACACGACGGGCACGATCATCGGCCGGCGCCGCGTGCGCTCGGCGACGAAGCGCCCGAGCGCCCGGCGGGCGTGGCGGCTCAGCACCTCCACGTCGTGGGCCCCGTCCTTCAGCGCCTTCGACACCGCCGTGCCGACGACCTCGCTCGCCTCGGTGAGGAGCTCCTCCGCCTCGGGCGCGTACACCCAACCCCGCGTCTCGATCGCCGGGGGGCGGCTGAGCACGCACTCCTGGCGGTTCACCGTCACGACGACCATGACGACGCCCTCCTCCGAGAGCTTCTGGCGGTCACGCAGCACGCCGCCCTCGATGTCGTCCATCGTGCCGTCGACGTAGACGTAGCCCCCCGGCACCGTCCCGTCGCGCGAGATGCCCTTGGCGTCGAGCTGGATCACGTCGCCGTCCTCGCACAGCAACACCTTGGCCGGGTCGATGCCCATTTCCAGGGCGAGGCGTGCGTGGTGGACCATGTGGCGGTACTCGCCGTGGACCGGGACGAAGCACTCGGGCTTGGTTACCGACATCAGCGTGCGCAGCTCGCCCTGGCGGGCGTGCCCGCTGACGTGGACCCGCTCCGCCCCCGAGTGCACGACCTCGGCGCCCCGGCGGTAGAGGTCGTCGATCACCTGCCCCACCGACCACTCGTTGCCCGGGATCGGGTGGGCGCTGATCACGACGGTGTCGTCGTCGGTGACCTGCAGCCACTTGTTCTCCCCCGTCGCCATGAGCGACAGCGCCGACATCGGCTCGCCCTGCGACCCCGTGGAGATCACGCACACCTGCTCGGCCGGATAGTCGTCGACGTCCTCGATGTCGATCCGCACCCCGTCAGGGATGCTGATGATGCCGAGGCGCGTGCCCAATTCCAGGTTCTTGCCCATGGAGCGCCCGAGCGTCGCCACCTTGCGCCCGTTCGCCACGGCGGCGTCGATGATCTGCTGCACCCGGTGCATGTGGCTGGCGAAGCACGCCACGATCAGCCGCTTGCCGCTCTGCGCGGCGAAGACGCGCCGCAGCACGACCCCGACGTTCGACTCGGACTCGGTGAAGCCCGGCTCCTCGGCGTTGGTCGAGTCGGACAGCAGGAGCCGGATCCCCTCGCTCTCGGCCAGCTCGCCCATGCGCGCCATGTCCATCCGGCGCCCGTCGACGGGCGTGAGGTCGATCTTGAAGTCGCCCGAGTGCAAGATCACCCCCTGCGGCGTATGGAACGCCAGGGCCATCGACTCGGGCACCGAGTGCGTCACCGGGATGAACTCGACGTCGCAGGCGCCCACCCGCACGCGCTCGTTGTCCCGCACGACGACGAATTTCGTCTTGTCGCCCAGGCCCGCCTCGTCGATCCGGTTCCGGGCCAGCCCGATGGTCAGCTCGGACCCGTAGATCGGGGCCTGCAGCTCGCGCAGCAGGTACGCCAGGCCGCCGGTGTGGTCCTCGTGCCCGTGGGTGAGCACGATGCCGTCGACCCGGTCCTTGCGCACGTGCAGGTAGGTGAACTCGGGGAGGACGAGGTCGACTCCCGGCATGTCGGGGTCGGGGAACATGACGCCGCAGTCGAGGACGATGATGCGGCCCTCGACCTCGATGCAGGCGCAGTTGCGGCCGATCTCGCCGAGCCCGCCCAGGAAGACGACCCGCACCGGCTTCGGCCGGTTGTGGTTGCGGTCAGCCAAGCGGGGCGACCGTGACCGCCGGCTGGCCCACCGCGGCCAGGATCTTGGTCGCGTGGGCGTCGAGCTCGGGCGTCGCCGGCCCCATGGGTAGGCGGCACTGTCCGACGGCCAGACCGAGGGCGCGCATGACGGCCTTGGCCGGCAGCGGGTTCGGGAACTCGGGCGTCGACTCGAAGTCGAAGGAGTCGAGCAGCTCGGCGTGCCCGGCGATGGCGGTGGCCAGGTCGCCGGACAAGAAGGCGTCGATGACCCGGCGGAACTGCGGCCCCACCCAGTGCGCCGCCACGCTCACCACGCCGATCGCACCCACGGCGAGGAACGGCAGCGTCATGACGTCGTCGCCGCTGTAGACCTCGAAGCCGGCCGGCGCCTGTGCGATCAGGTGCGCCGTGGTCGGCGGGTCGGCCGCCGCGTCCTTCAGCGCCACGATGTTCGGGACCTCGCGGGCCAGGCGCAGCATCGTCTCGGTGGCGATCCGGCGCCCGGAGCGCACCGGGATGTCGTAGAGCATCACCGGGAGGTCGCCCGCCGCCTCGGCGCAGACCCGGAAGTGCTCGTAGATCCCGGTCTGGGCCGGCCGGTTGTAATACGGCGTGACCAGCAGGACGGCGTCCACGCCGCACGCCACGGCGCGCCGCGTCATGTCGAGCGAGTGCGCCGTGTCGTTGGACCCGGTGCCGGCGATCACCGGGACGGTGACGGCGCCGGCCACGGTCTCCCACAGGGCGACCTTCTCGTCGTCGGTCAGGACGGCGCTCTCGCCGGTCGAGCCGGTCAGGACCAGCCCGTCGCTGCCGTGCGCCACCAGCCAGCGCGCCAGCTCGGCGGCGACGCCAAGGTCCAGGGCGCCGGCGTCGTCGAACGGCGTCACCATGGCGGTGATCACCCGCCCGAACTGGGGCGCGTCCTGCGTGGGGCTCATTGGCCCCTCAGGCTACCAGCGAGTTGTCGGCTGATCGGGCGAAGGCGATCAGGCGACGTTGCGCTCGGCCGGCGACCCGTCGGCGAAGGCGTCCTCGTCCTCGGTCGAGTCGGTCAGGTGCTCGAAGGCGATGGCACCCATCTCGGTGAACTTCTGGCGCAGCCAGCCGTCCGCCGCGTCGAGCAGCCCGAGCTTCCTCAGGTTCGGGACGATCTTGGAGAACAAGAGGACCTGGAAGTCGTCGCGCTCGGGCGCCGCCTGCATGATCTTGAGCACGTCGGACGTGGGGACCTCCATGTGCTCCCACACCTCCTGCATCACCATGCGGTCCTTCATGCGGATGGCCGCCTCGAAGGCGAACTCCTGGCGCTCACGCAGCTCGGACGCGTTCAGCTCCTTGTAGTACTCCTGCAGGCTGAGCACGCCGAAGGCGACGTGGCGGGCCTCGTCGGCCATGACGTAGCGCAACAGCTTCTTCAGCAGGGGCTCGGTCGTCATCATGTGGATGAACCCGAAAGCGGCCAGCGCCAGGCCCTCGACCATGATCTGCATGCCGAGGTACGTCATGTCCCAGCGCGAGTCGGACACGATGTCGTCGAGCAGCATGCCCAGGTGGGCGTTCATCGGGTAGTGCCCCGAGAGCTTCTCGTCGAGGTACTTGGAGAAGACCTCGACGTGACGGGCCTCGTCCACGACCTGGGTGGCCGCGTAGTACTTGGCGTCGATCCACGGGACGGTCTCGACGATCTTGGCCGTGCAGAGCAAGGCGCCCTGCTCGCCGTGCATGAACTGCGACAGCATCCAGTTCTGGTTCTGGATGCCGAACTCCATGAAGCGCTTTTCGTCCCACTTCTCGAGCACGGTGCCGACGAGCGCCGACTCGTCCCACTGCATCTGGGCGGCGTTCGCCTCCGCGTTGGCCATCACGACCCTCTCCTGATCGACCTCGATTGACCAGTCCAAGTCCGTCTGCGCGTTCCACTGCGCCTTCTTGGCCTTCTCGTAGAGCTTGTCGAGCTGCGGCTTGGCGCCCTTCTGATAGTCCCAGGTGAACTCGGCCGGGCAGTTATCCGGGACCCGGTGAAAGCCCTCCTTGTCGTACTGGCCCACGACGCTGAGCACCGCTTCGAGGTCGTCGATGTTCTCCCGGCCGATCAGCTCGACGTTGGATCCGAATTGCTCCTGCTCGTTCTCGAGCGTGGTCATTGCACCGCCCCCTTGATGGTGGTCGTGGTTGTCTTGTTGGTCTGGTTTGCACTGCTGAAGAGATCTGTCGTCTGGTCGCGATCCGGTACGCCGGCCGCCACGCCGGCGATTGCGGTGGCGGTTGTGGTTGCGCTGGCGGCGGTGACCCCGAGCGCCAAGATCCCGGGCAAGACGAACGCGCGCACCAGCGCCCGCGTCTGCTCAGGGTCGGTGAGGTCGGTGCCCGCCCGGAGGTCCGAGCAGTACGCCAGCACGATGCGCACGGCCCACTCGGCGGCGCGTGAGGCCTGCTCGGGCTCGAGCCAGCGGGCGAAGAACGGGGCGGCGAGGTCGCCCGCCACGAGCAGCACCCGGTCCTGCCCCGCGAACGTCAGCGCCGGCAGGACGGCACCCGGCTCGTAGGCCAGGAGGTACCCGAGTGCTTGATGCGAGCGGAGCTGGCGGGCCGACTCGACCATCCCCGCCACGAGCATGTCCTCGAGGTCGTGCGCCTCGCCCATGACGACGGCCAGCGACGAGAAGAGCCGGGCCACCTCGGTCTCGACGACGGCGGCAAAGATGTCGTCCTTGCCCCGCGGGAAGATCCGGTACGCCGTCGCCCTCGAGAGCCCGGCCGCCCGGGCGATGTCGTCGACCGTGGTCTTGGCGATCCCCTGCCGGGCCAGGCAGCGCAACGCCCCGTCGACCAGGCGGACCCGCGTCGACGACCTGTCGTCGGCCCCCAGGTGGCGCACGACGCCACCCCGTCCCTCACTGAGGGAGCCCGGGACCCCGCGGTCGGATTGTGCTGCTGCCACACCCACTGCTGAAACAGTATGGCGATTTTTGTCTCAGTGTCAACGACCTCGTCAGCTCCAGTTCACGTGCCCGGGTGCAACCCCGGTAAGCAAGAGCCCCAGCACCGCCAGGACGCCCACGCTGGCCCCCACCGTGAGGACCAGGCTGGTGGTGCGGTCCCGCAGGTCGCCGGCGTAGTCGTAGACGAACGCCAACAGCGCGCCCACGGCCAGGCCCCCTAGGTGCGCCCGCCAGTCGATGGTCCCGGTGAAGCCGATCAACAGGTTCACGGCGATGAGCGCGACCACCGGGGCGATCGGGAGGTGGCGCCGGCGCCCGATCACGACGTAGGCCGCCATCACGCCCATGATCGCCCCCGAGGCGCCGAGGCCGTAGATGTGGGCGGGGCTCAGGAGGTAGGACGCCACGCTCCCGCCGAGCCCCGCGATCAGGTAGAGCGCCAAAAAGCGCGCCCTGCCCAGCAGCACCTCGACGGGCGGCCCGACGATGACGAGGGCGATCATGTTGAAGAGGATGTGCTGGAAGTTGGCGTGCATGAACATCGCCGTGAACACCCGGTAGTACTGATGGTGGTAGTGGATCAGCAGGGGCTGCAGCGAGTACTTGTCCACGACGTAGGCGTCGTTGCCGAAACGCTCCAGGAAGAAGACCACGACGTTCGCCACGATGATGACGAGCACCAGCGGGGTCGGGTTCGTCGAGCCCACGACGCCGGTCCGGCCTGGGCTGGTGTGCGTGAAGGCGGGGACCTGGCGCGAGCGTTTCGCACCCGTCTTCGTGCACTCGGGACACTGCCAACCGACAGCGGCCGACACCATGCAGTCCGTGCAGATGGGGCGGTCGCAGCGCGTGCACACCACCGGGCCCGCCTTGTCGGGGTGGCGGTAGCACGGAGGCGGCGGCGGCGGCTCGGGCGCCGTCCCGCTCACCGGATACCGGCGAGCAGCTCGGAGCGGACGAGCAGCGCCACCTGCTCGGGGTCGTTGAGGTCCCACCGCCCCGGCGACGCGATGTACGAGAGCACCATGCGGGCGAGGAAGTCCGCGGCCATGTCGAGGTCCGCCCCCTCGGTCATGCCATGACGCACGAGATACGGCGCCAGAAACGAGGCGACGAGCCCTTGCGTCTGGTCGGCGTTCGTCGTCATCTGGGGCAGGAGGATCTCAGGCTCGGTGACGAGGATGCGCTGGAGCACCTCGTGCTCGACGACGGCGCGATGGGCGAACATCAGGCCCCGTTCCATCACCTCCTCCAGCGTCTCGGCGTCGGAGACCTCTTCGTAGAGGCGCAGGAAGAAGCGGGCGAACTCCCAACCCACCACCGCCGAGATCAACTCGTCGCGCCCGCCGGGGAAGTAGCGGTAGACCGTCGCCCGCGACACGCCCGCTTCGCGCGCCGCGTCCTCGACCGTGGTCTTGTCCAACCCCCAGCGCGCCACGCAGTCGTACGTGGCGCGCAACAACCGCTCGCGGACCTCGGGGTTCATAGCCCGAGCAGAGGCTCCAGGCCCAGCGTCAGGCCGGGTCGGGAGCCGACGCCGCGCACCGCCAGCAGCACGCCGGGCATGAACGAGGTGCGGTCGTAGGAGTCGTGACGGAGGCTCAGGCTCTGGCCCTCCGCGCCGAAGACGATCTCCTCGTGCGCCACGAGCCCGGGCAGCCGGACCGAGTGCACGTGGATCCCGTCGGGCCCCTCGGCTCCACGCGCCCCCGGCAACACGAAGTCCGTCGTCGGGTCCGGGCCGAGCGGCTCGCTCCCCGCGGCGCGCCGGGCCTCGGCAATCAGCGCGGCCGTCCGCAACGAGGTCCCCGAAGGCGCGTCGCGCTTGGCGTCGTGGTGCAGCTCGATCACCTCGACGCCGCCCATATGGGGCGCCACGATCTGCGCGCAGTACATCAGCAGCACGGCGCCGATGGCGAAGTTCGCCGCCACGACGACGTTGGCGCCGCTGCCGTCGAACGCCTCGCCGATGCGGGTCACGTCATCGTCGCCGAGCCCGCTCGTCCCGATCACGGCGTGGACGCGCTGCTGGGCGTAGTGCGTGACGTTGTGACGGACCGCCTCGGCGATGGTGAAGTCGACGACGACCTCGGCACCGAGGTCGGCCAACGCGTTGACCTCCCCCACGATGGTGAGCCCGGCGGCGTCAACCCCGACGTGCGCCGGGTCGATCGCCGCGACGAGCGCCATGTCCGTCGCCCCCTGCACGGCACGACAAACTTCCTGGCCCATGCGGCCGCCGGCGCCGACGACACCGACCCTGATCATGGCCAGAGGCTACCGGGCGGCCATGGCGGGCAGGTGGGACTCGAAGCTCTCCGGGTCGAACGGCCCGACGGCGCTCATCGTGCGCGGCGCCTGCGCCAAACGCGTTGCGGCGTCGCGCACCTGGTCGAGGTCGACCGCATCGATGCGGGCCAGAACTTCGTCCACCGTGAGCACCTCGCCGTGGAGGAGCAGTGACGCGCCGAGGCGGCTCATCCGCGCCCCCGAGTCCTCTCCCGACAACAGCATCTCGGCGCGGAGGTTGCCCTTGGCCACCGCCAGCTCGCGCTCGGTCACGCCGTCGCTCGCGAGCAGATCGAGCTCGCCCTCCACGATGCGCAGCACCTCGTCGACGTGCTCGGGCGCCGTACCCACCACGACGGCCAACGACCCGGTGTCCTCGTACGCCGCGCGCTCGGACCACACCGAGTAGGCGAGGCCGCGCTGTTCGCGCACCTTTTGGAAGAGGCGGCTGGAGAGGCCGCCCCCCAGCACGTGGTTGAGGACGGACAGTGCCCACCGGCCCTCGTCGAACCGCGACACCGACCGCGCGCCGTACACGACGTGTGCCTGCTCGGTCGGCCGTCGCACCACGTCGAGCGCGACGGCGTCGGGGCCCGGTGCGACCCGGCGAGGCGCGTCGCCGCCCCGTACCCCGGCGAAACGCTGCTCGAGGTCGGCGGCCACCGCCTCATGGGTGCAGTCGCCGGCGACCGACACGACCATGTTGTCCGGGCGGTAGTACTGCGCACAGAAGGTCGCGATGTCCTCGCGGGTGATGCGCCGCACCGTCTCCGCGGTCCCCAAGGTGTCGCGGCCGAGCGGGTGCCCGGGGAACAACGACGCCTGCCAACGCTCAGCCGCCAGGTCCATCGGCTCGTCCGCGTGCATGAGGATCTCGTCGAGGATGACCGTCCGCTCCGCCTCGATGTCGCCTTCCCGCAGCGCGGGCGCCCACATGATGTCGCTCAGGATGTCCAGCCCGAGGGGCAGGTGTTCCGCCAGGAGGCGGATATAGAACGTCGTGTACTCCTTGGTGGTGAAGGCGTTGCAGTCACCACCGACCTCGTCGAGCGCCTCCGCGATGGCCGCGGCCGAGCGACGCTCGGTTCCCTTGAACAAGAGGTGCTCGAGGAAGTGCGAGGCCCCGGCGAGCTCGCCGGGCTCGTCACGCGAGCCGGTGCCGACCCAATAGGCGACCGCGACCGAGTGGACATCCGCCATGGTCTCGGTGACCAGGCGGATGCCGCACGGCAGGACGGAGGTCTCGATCAACGACGACGGGAGCGGCCACGCGGCCGACGATCGCGGTCGCGATCGCGGTCGTTGCTGCGGCCGGAGTCGGACTCCGCCGCACCAGGGCCCAGGTCGCCGAGGTCGGCCACCAGCTCGGCCTCGAACGCGTCCTCGAAGGAGGGTGTCGACGCCGTGTTCGTGCCACCAGGCGAAGCCTGCGACGTGTCGCCGTTGGACCCACGCCCACGGTCACGGTCGCCGCCACGGTCGCGGTCGCCGCCACGGTCACGGTCGCCGCCACGGTCACCGCCGCCGTGCCCGCCGCTCGCCGCCTCCGCGGGCGCCGAGGCGAGCGAGAGGGACACCTTGCCCTGCGGGTCGATGTCGTCGACGCGCACCTCGACCGGCTGGCCGAGGGTCAGGACGTCCTCGACGTTGTTGATGCGCTTGCCGCCGGCCAGCGAGGAGAGCTTGCTGATGTGCAGCAGGCCGTCGCGGCCGGGCAGCACGTTCACGAAGGCGCCGAACTTGGTGATGTTGACGACCTTGCCGTCGTAGACGGCGCCGACATCGGCCGTGGGCGGGTCGAGGATCAGTGAGATCCGCCGCTTCGCCTCGGCGACGGCGTTGCCATCCTTGGCGCCGATGGTGACGGTGCCGACGACGCCGTCGTCGTCGACCGCGATGTCGGCGCCGGTCTCCTGCTGCAGCGTGTTGATGACCTTGCCCTTGGGCCCGATGACCTCGCCGATCTTGTCGATCGGGATCTCCATCGACACGATCTTCGGTGCGCTCGACGCCACCTCGGGCCGCGGCTCGGCGATGGCGCCGGCCATGACACCGAGGATGGTGAGCCGGGCTTCCTTGGCTTGCAGGAGAGCCTTGGCCAGGACGTCGGCCGGCAGTCCGTCGATCTTCGTGTCGAGCTGCAACGCGGTGACCGCGTCGGCCGTCCCGGCCACCTTGAAGTCCATGTCGCCAAACGCGTCCTCCGAGCCGAGGATGTCGGTCAGGGTCACATAGGTGCCGCCGTCGAAGACGAGGCCCATGGCGATGCCCGCCACCGGCGCCTTGATCGGCACGCCCGCCGCCATGAGCGACAGGCTCGACCCGCAGACCGAGGCCATGGAGGTCGAACCGTTCGAGGAGAGCACGTCGGACACGACGCGAATGGCGTAGGGGAACTCCTCCTCGCTCGGCACGACGGGCAACAGGGCCCGCTCGGCCAGCAGGCCGTGACCGATCTCGCGGCGCTTGGGACCGCGCATGAAGCCGGTCTCACCCGTCGAGAAGGGCGGGAAGTTGTAGTGGTGCATGTAGCGCTTGAACTCGACCGGGGTGATCGTGTCGAGCATCTGGTTCATGCGCGGCATGCCGAGCGTCGTCACGTTGAGCACCTGGGTCTCGCCACGCTGGAAGAGCGCCGAGCCGTGGGCCGTCGGGAGCAGGTCGACCTCGGCCGACAACGGCCGGATGTCCGCGATGCCGCGGCCGTCGACGCGCACGCCGTCGTCGACGATGCGCTTGCGCACCAGCTTCTTCGTCAGTCCACGGATGGCCCCCTTGACGTCGCCCGGCCGGTCGGCGAACTCGTCGCCCAGGGCGGCGCGGATCTCCTCGCCGGCGGCGTCGAGCGCGGCGTTGCGCTCCGCCTTCGAGGTGACGAGGTTGGCCTTGGAGATGGGTTCGGTCCCGACCGCCTGCACGCGTTCCCACACGTCGGGCTCGTAGTCGCTGAACGTCGAGTACGGGATCGTCACGATCGGGCCGCGCACGGCCACGTACGCCGCCATCAGCTCGCGCTGGAGGTTGATCGACTCGCGGATCCACTGCTTGGCCGCCTCGAGTCCCTCGGCCAGCACCTCTTCGGTGACCTTCGGCGCGCCCTCTTCGTAGTACGTCCAGGACTTCTCGGTCCCGCCGGCCTCGACCATCATGATGGCGATCTCGCTGTCGGCGTCCTCGCTCAGGGCGCGGCCGGCCACGACGAGCTCGAAAGTGCTCTCCTCGCCCTCCTCGAAGGTCGGGTGCGGGATCCAGACGCCCTCGGTCGTGTAGGCGACACGCACGGCGCCGATCGGGCCGTCGAAGGGGATGCCCGAGAGCATCAGCGCGGCCGAGGCCGCGTTGATGGCCAGGACGTCGTGCGGGTTGATCTGGTCGGCCCCGACGACGGTGCCCACGATGTGGACCTCGTTGCGGAAGCCGTCGGGGAAGGACGGACGCAGCGGCCGGTCGATCAGCCGGTCGGTCAGGATCGCCTGGTCCGAGGCCTTGCCCTCCCGGCGGAAGAACGAGCCCGGGATCTTGCCGGCGGCGTAGGTCCGCTCCTCGATGTCGACGGTCAGGGGGAAGAAGTCGGTCCCCTCCCGTACCGAACGGGCCGCCGTGGCGGTGGCCAGGATGACGGTGTCACCGAGGCGGGCCAGGACGGCGCCGTCGGCGAGTTGGGCGAGCTTGCCCGCGTCGAAGGACAGGGTGCGATCGGTCCCGCTGATCGGGGCCGAAACGGAAATGGCATCAGACATGATGCTCCTCGTATGTCGGGGGCATCTTCTCGTCTGGTTCCCAGTGGTCGACCACCTCGTGCTTCGAAGTGACCGGCAACTGGCAGCCAGCTGCTGGAGACGCCCGTGTGTGTGGGTGCCGCCGCTACCGTCGAATACCGAGACGGCTGATGATGGAGCGGTAGCGCTCGACGTCGTTCTTGCGGACGTAGTCGAGCAGCCGGCGACGATGGCCGATGATTTTCATCAGGCCGCGCCGCGTGTGGTGGTCCCCTTTGTGCTCCTTCAGGTGCTCCGTGAGGTGGTTGATCCGACCGGACAGCAGGGCAATCTGTACCTCGGGCGAGCCGGTGTCCGTGTCGTGGAGCCGGTACTCGGCGATGGTGGCCTGCGTGTCGGGCATAGAGGAACCTCGGAGAAACGTTGTCGGAGTGAGCCAGGAACCCTTCCCCGGCCGCATTCCATGCTAGCAGCCAGCCGCTGATCAGGGAAGATCGGCCGCCGCCAGCATCCGCTCGGCCTCGGCCACGTCCTGGTGCATCTGTTCGATCAGCGCCTCGGCGGAGTCGAAGCGGGCGTCGCCCCTGACCCGGCCCACGAAGGAGACCCGGGCCGGCTGCTCGTAGAGGTCGCCGTCGAAGCCGAGCAGGTAGGCCTCCACCAGCACCGGGGCCGAGCCCGGCTCGTAGAAGGTGGGGCGCCGGCCCACGTACACGGCGGCCGGGCGGGCTTGGCCGTCGGCGCCGGCGAAATAGCCGGCGTACATCCCGTCGGCGGGCAGGGCGATGTCGTCGGGCACCGCCACGTTCGCCGTCGGGAAGCCCAGCTCGGGGCCGCCCCGTCCGTCCCCCCGCACGACGGGGCCGCGCACCTCGTGGGGGCGCCCGAGCAGGCGGGAGGCCTCTTCGACGTCCCCCTCGGCCAGCAGCGCGCGTATACGGGTGGAGGAGACCGGCTCGCTCCCCTGGTCGGTCAGGTGCACGCCGACGACCTCGAAGCCGTGGCGGGCGCCGAGCTCGCGCAGGAGCGCCACGTTGCCCTTGCGCCCGTGCCCGAAGTGGAAGTCCTCGCCCACCACGACCAGGCGCGCTCCGAGCTCATCGACCAGGACCTCCTTGACGAAATCCTCGGCCGTCTCGTTCGCCCGCTCCTCGTCGAAGGGGATCACCAGCGTGCGGTCGATGCCGCAGTCGGCCAGCAGCTCGAGCTTCTGGTCGAGGCTCGTGAGCTGTTTGGGCGCGGAATCGGGCCGCACCACCGCGGCGGGATGGCGGTCGAACGTCACCACCACGGTCGAGAGCCCGGCGTCGGCGGCGCGCTGACGCAGGTCACCGAGCAGGGCGCGGTGGCCCCGGTGGACCCCGTCGTAGGCCCCGATGGTGACGGCGGTACCTGGTCCAGGCGTCGGGGGCATCGCGCGATGAGGGTAGTCGGGCGTCCGTCAGTCCCCGGCCACGACGACGGCCGGCCGTATGCGGTCGGTCTCCGTCGCCTCGTAGACCGCGAGCAACGTGCCGGCCGCGTCGAGCATCGCCCAGGGGCCGTCGCCGGCGGCACCGAGCGGCACCCGGTCGAGGGGCAGCCCGTTGCGGATGGCAGCCGCCACCGCGGCGTCGACCCGCACGGCCTCGAGATCGCGCATGGCCCCGGCGGGCGACAGCACCGACTCGGGGCCGATCGCATCGAGCGGGCGCATGTCGGC
>DATDIE010000298.1:0-6533 GCA_036521235.1 Acidimicrobiales bacterium
CGGGTTCAACCATTTCTTCCGGGGTAAGGGAGACGGGGGATTCGGCGACCAGGTCTACATACAGGGCCACGCCTCGCCCGGGATCTACGCGCGGGCCTTCCTCGAAGGCCGGCTCACCGAAGCGCAACTCGACAACTTCCGCCACGAGGTGGGGGGCGACGGCCTGCCCAGCTACCCCCACCCGCGTGCGTTGCCGGACTTCTGGGAGTTCCCGACCGTGTCGATGGGCCTCGGCCCCATCACGGCGATCTACCAGGCCCACGTCAACCGTTACCTGCACCTCCGCCGCCTCGTCGACACCAGCGCGAGCCGCGTCTGGTGCTTCGTCGGCGACGGCGAGATGGATGAGCCCGAGTCGATCGGTGCGCTGGGCGTCGCCGGCCGCGAGCACCTCGACAACCTGATCTTCGTCGTCAACTGCAACCTGCAACGGCTCGACGGCCCGGTGCGCGGCAACGGAAAGATCATCCAGGAGCTCGAGGCCGTCTTCCGCGGCGCCGGCTGGAACGTCATCAAGGTGATCTGGGGCTCGCGCTGGGACGCGCTGCTCGCCCAGGACGTCGACGGCGTCCTCCTCGACCGCATGAACACGACGCTCGACGGCGAGTACCAGAAGCTGGCCGTCGAGTCGGGCGCCTACATCCGGGAGCACTTCTTCGGCCCCGATCCCCGGCTCCGCAAGATGGTCGAGGACCTCAGCGACGACGAGCTGGTCTCGCTTCCCCGCGGTGGGCACGACTACCGCAAGCTCTACGCCGCCTACAAGCTGGCCACCGAGCAGCGCGGCGCGCCGACGGTCATCTTGGCCAAGACGATCAAGGGATGGACGTTGGGGCCCGAGATCGAGGCGCGCAACGCGACCCACCAGATCAAGAAGATGTCCAAGGCGCAGCTGCGCACGCTGCGCGACCGCCTCTACCTGACCGACGACATCCCCGAAGAGGCGCTGGAGGGAGACCCGCCCTACATCCGCCCCGCCGAGGGCTCGGACGCGATGGAGTACCTGCGCGCCCGCGGGCGCGTGCTGGCGGGGCCGCTGCCCGTCCGGGCCGTGCGGCCGGCGCCTGCACTGCGCCCCGACGCCAAGGTGTTCGAGGAGTTCGCGGCCGGATCGGGCTCGCAGGCGGTCTCGACGACGATGGTCTTCGCCCGCATGCTGCGGAACCTCGTCCGCGACCCCACGGTGGGCGCGCTCGTCGCGCCGATCGTGTCGGACGAGGCGCGCACCTTCGGGCTCGAGCCGCTGATCGCCGAAGCGAAGATCTACGCCCCCGACGGTCAGAACTACGTCCCCGTCGACGCCGACCTACCGCTGAACTACGCGGAGAGCTCGTCGGGCCACGTCCTCCAGGAGGGCATCACCGAGGCGGGGGCGTTGGCCACGTTCACCGCCCTGGCCACGTCGTACGCCACGTGGGGCCAGCCCATGGTACCGGTGTACCTCTTCTATTCGATGTTCGGGTTCCAGCGGGTCGGCGACCTGGCCTGGGCGCTCGGTGACATGCGCGGCCGCGGCATCCTGGCGGGCTGCACCGCCGGGCGGACGACGCTCATGGGCGAGGGGCTGCAGCACGACGACGGCCAGTCGCCGCTCCTGGCGTCGACCAACCCCGCCGCGCTGGTTTACGACGCGTCGTTCGCCTACGAAGTGGCCGTGATCATCGAGGCGGCGGTCAAGGAGATGCTCGGGCCGAGCCCCGTGGACCGCTTCTGGTATCTCACGCTCTACAACGAGACGTATCCCATGCCCCCGCTCCCGGCGGACGAAGCCGCTGACACCCGGCGAGGCATCCTCGACGGGCTCTACCGCTTCGCCCCCCGGCCCGAGGTTCCGGGCGACCTCCGGGCGAGCCTGTGCTTCTCCGGACCGATGTGGAGCGTGGCGATGGAGGCGCAGCGCATCCTGGCCGACCGCTACGGCGTCGCCGCCGACGCCTGGGCGGTCACGTCATGGAGCCGGCTCCGCACGGACGCGCTCGAAGTGGAGCGGTGGAACCGTCTCCACCCGGAGTCCGAGCCTCGCGTGCCACGGGTCACCGCTGCGTTGGGCGCGGGCCTCGACCCCGTCGTTGCCATCACCGACTACATGCGCGCGGTGCCGGACCAGGTGTCGCGCTTCGTCGAGCGGCCGTACGTCTCCTTGGGCACCGACGGGTTCGGACGCTCGGACGCCCGCAGTGCGCTGCGCGCCTACTTCGAAGTCGACGCGGCCCACCTCGTCGTGGCCGTGCTCCAGCACTTCGCGCTGTACGGACGGCTGAAGCCCTCGGTCGTCACGGACGCCATCGCCGAGTTCGGGATCGACCCCGAACGTGAGGCACCCTTCAGGGTCTGAGTAGGGCGGCGAAGTCGGCCAACACGGCTTCGGCGCCCTCCGGCACACGGAACGACAGCGTGCGGCGATCGGCGGCGACGTCGAGGGTCACGTCGAAGAAGGGACAACACTCCTTCTCCCGTTGGGCCAGCGCGACCGCTGCCACGAGGGCCTGGTCGGAGTGGTGCAGCACGAGCCGCACGGCGGTCGGTTCGGCGTCGACGGACGCGACCGACGACGCGACCAGCGAGCGCCACTCCTCGGCCCGGCCGGCCAATCCTCCGGCGTCGAGGCTGCAGGCAATGGGGGCATCCGCCCCGGGCTCGACGCTCACGACGCCGCCGTCAGTGCGTCACGGGTGAGCTCCATCTGGCCGAGGTGCTGGAAGAGCTCCTCCAAGACGTGGAGCAGGACGGCGCCCTTCGTGTCCTTGTAGGGGGCGACGTCGTCGGGGCTCCGGTGCACGTTCGTTGGCTCGGCCCACGGGTCGAGCGCCTTGATGTCGTCGGCCAGCCGTCGCCGGGCCTCTTCGGTGCGTCGCAGCAACGGTGCCACCGGCCCGCTGGCGGTGAACTCCGCGGCGCGGTCGCGTTCGATGCGGCGGTCGGCGATCGTGGCGCCACCCCAGTACTCCATGACGCCGAGGCAGTGCGTCACGATGGCGTACGGCGAGTTCGCTGCGGGGAACGGCGGTCGACGGTTGGCCAGTTCGTCGCCGAGCTCTTCGAGGATGCCCGCCATGGTGTCGAGCGCGAGGTCGCAGAACCACAGGTAGTCGCCCGCCGCGACCGCGAGTGGGTGTGCGCCCGGCCGCTCGGCGTCAGTGGGCGACCCAGGCATCGGGGTCGGTCACCATCTTTTGTACGTGTGAAGGAAGATGCCCCGAGATGACGTCGGTCAGCGTGACCTTCTCCAACACCGAGCGGAGACTCGCACGCACCGCGACCCAGACCTGTTGGAGGTGCTCGGCCGCCCCGTCGTAGTTCGTCGCCTCGGGGCGAAAGCCGCGCACTTCGGCCAACGGCCCGTCGAGGGCGCGGATCACGTCGGCGATGGTGATGGCGTCGGGTTCCCGGGCGAGCCGGTAGCCGCCCTCGGCCCCGCGCTGGCTGGCCACGATCCCGGCCCGGCGGAGATCGGCCAGGATGGCGCCGAGGAAGCGGGGCGGCAGCCCCTGTTCCCCCGCGAGCGACTCAGCCGTCTGCGGCGTGCCGGCCGCGGCGAGGGCAAGGAGCGCACGGATGCCGTAGTCGACCTTCGCCGGGATGTGCATGGCGAGAGTCTGCCCGAGCGGCGGCGGCACGGGCACGTTTGTTCCTCCGGTGCCCTTTTTTCACGCACCGGCGTCGTCGCCGGCGGCGACGGGCTGGGCTCCGCCGCCGTTCAGGAGAGCTTCCAGAGCAGCACGCCCTGGTGGAGCTGCGCCGGCCCGAGGGCAGCCTCGAACACCTTCTCGGCACACGCCGCGCCCGGCGCGGACGGCGGGACGGCGACGTACTTCGTCCCCCACGCCCGGAGCTGGTCGCGCACGTCCGCCGGCGCGAGGGTGCCCGTGCCGTTGGTCGCACACGACTCGAGCGTGCTGGCGAGGGGTGAGGGTGTGGCCCAGAACGTCGCGGTCCCTCCCTGTGGCGACGCAAAGATGGCGTATCCACCCGGCATCTTGAACGTCACGTCCGCCTCGGCCTGCCAGATCATGGCCGACGCGTCCAGCGCGGTGGCCACCGGGTAGACCACGACGTTCGTCCCGACCGGGAGCGAACGAGCGTCGTGGGTGAACCACGCCGGCACGTCGGCCTGGGCCGACGAGTACGGCCACGCCGGGACGAGCGGGAGCAGGACGACGACGACCAACACCCCACTCGCTCCCCACGCCAGCCAGTGATGCCGGTCGTCGCGCGCGGCCAGGGACGAGTAGACCGCCTCGACGATCAGCGCCAACAGGAGCGCCGCGAAGAGCCAGAAGTACTCCATCAGGCGTACCGCTGTGAGGCTCTTGACGACCGGCAAGTGCGCAAGGACGTCGAACGGCAGCGGGATCCCGGTCTGATGCCCGGCGAACTGCAGCTGGGATCCCATCGACAGGACGAGGGCGACCACGGCCATGAGCACCGCGAATTGCACGATTCTCCGGCGGCGCAGGATCACCGCGCCCGCCACCAGGGCCAGGAGCAACGTGACGCCCACGTACGTGCCGTTCTCGTCGGGCGCTTCGAACGCGACCTGCCAGCCGGCGGTGCGCTCGGAGACGAGCTTGTTCCCGTACCCCGAGGCGCCGAAGGTGAAGTGCTGGTTCAGCGTCGGGACGACGAGGCCCACGGGGTCCGTCGCCAGGCCGGCGAGCGTCTGCACGGTCTGTTCCGGACCGTTGATGTGCTCCGGGCCCTTCAGGGCGGTCCACGCGCCATAGCTCACCCCGAGGACGCCGACCAGGACGGCGCACACGCACATGCGGGTCAGCCGCGGCACGTCGACGTGCGGCTTGCGCCTCCACCAGTACAGCGCCATCACCACGGCGGCGATGGCGGTGAAGATGACCAGGGTCGCGAACGCCTCGGCGGAGATATAGAACTCGACGACGAAGCATGCGCCGATCACCAGGCCGCTCCACCACGGCGACGCCGTCTTCTTCCTGAAGAACCGGTCCGCGAAGAGGATCACGAGCGGCGGGATGGCGTCGAACGTCCAGACCAGGTGCGAGACGCCCTGGGCGTAGGCGAACGGCGAGAACCCGTAGACCAGTCCCCCCACGAAGGCCGCCGGCCACCACGCGATGAAGCGCCGCGCCATGAAGTAGAAGGCCAGCGCGGAGCCCGCCAAGGCCAGGTTCAGCATGACGTTGTACGTCGCGATCGGGCCGAAGAGGAGCGTGATCGGCGCGCCGAGCACCCCCAGGAAGACGATCGACGTGCTGTCCAGGACGTTGAGACCCATCGGCGCGTTCAGGAAGTTGTTGGCGAACGGGTTGTGGCCGTGCAGGATTACCCAGGGCGTCTGCCCGAGGAAGTAGAGCTCCATCGCCGGGTCCTGGCCGCCCGAGGTCTGGACGCTGTGGCTGACCCCATTGGTCCAGACGTCCCAGTTCGCGATCAGGGACAGCAGCACGTAGGCGACGGTCACGAAAACGACGGGGAACCAGGGGCGTGTCCAGAAGCCGCCGCGTGCCGGCATGCTCAGCTCGGGAGACTCGAGCCCTGGCGCGCTGGGCGGGGCGACGGTGGTGCCGGTCACTGTCCGATCATTTCAATCATGGCGGGGCGGTTGGTGGAAGGCCCGGGTCGGAGGGCGCCCGCGGCCGGACGGCGCTCACGGTACGGCGTCCGCAGGACCCAGCTCCAGCCGGCCGTCGGGTACGGCGCGCTTGGGGGCGAGGGTGACTCGAGCTGGGATCACGCATGGTAACAGTTGGCACCCGGAGGACCCAGGTCGGCGCAAGGACGTCGGGCGCCGTTGGGTAGCCTTCCCGCGATGGTTGCGCTGCACCTTTCCCAGGACCCCGAGGCGGACAAGTTCGTCTCGGGCAATTCCCTGGGGCTGCTCATCGGCATGATCCTGGACCAGCAGATCACGATCGAGAAGGCCTTCAGCTCCCCGGCCGAACTGGCGCGGCGGTTGGGTGGGACCCTCGACGCCGCGACCATCGCGTCGATGCCACTCGACGAGCTCACCGAGGTCTTCAGAGAGCGGCCGGCGCTACACCGCTACCCCGGCTCCATGGCGGGACGCGTGCAGGAGGTCTGCCGGGTGATCGCAGCGGACTACGGCAACGAGGCGGACGCTATCTGGAAGCGGGTCAAGACGGGCGACGAGCTGATGGACCGGCTAAAGGCGCTGCCCGGGTTCGGTGACCAGAAGGCGAAGATCTTCACCGCGCTCCTGGGCAAGCAGGTCGGCGTGCGCCCCGTCGGCTGGCAGACGGCCAGCACGCCATACAGCGACGAAGGCGCCTTCTTGTCTGTCGCCGACATCACCTCCACCGAGACCCTCGACAAGGTGCGGGCGAACAAGCGGGCCCTCAAGGCGAAGGCGCACGCGAAGAAGTGACGGCCGGTCCCGACCTCTCGGGCCGGCGCCTCTACCTGTGCACCCCGGACCGTGGGGACCTCGCATCGTTCGTGGCGCGGTGCATCGCGGGAGGCGTCGACGTCGTCCAGCTCAGGGAGAAGCACCTCGAGGCGCGGGCGTTGCTCGAGCGGGCGCGGGTCGTGGCCGAGGTCTG
>DATDIE010000299.1:0-6312 GCA_036521235.1 Acidimicrobiales bacterium
AGGTGCCATGGGTTGTGCTCGACGCCCTGCCAGCAGGCGAAGACGAAGCGGCCGCCCGGGGCGATGTGCCTGAGAACTGATGCAAAGGCGGCCGTCGGCTCGTCGAAGAACATGACCCCGAACTGGCTGACGGCCAGATCTGCCGGTGCATCGCCCCAGTCGCCGGCCTGCACGTCGGCCTCCACGAACCGGACGTTGGTGACGCCTGCCTCCGCCGACCGACGGGTGGCCAGGGCGAGCAGCGGTGCCGAGATGTCGTACCCGACGGCTTCGCCCCCGGCCCCGACCGCCTGCGCCAACGTGATCGTCAGCGCGCCCCCGCCACACCCGATGTCGATCACCCGCTGGCCGGAGCGGGGATCGGCCGCGGCGACGAGAAAGGGCGACACCGCGTCGGTGAGCCTCTCGCGGGACGGCCAGGCGTCGGTCCAGCGCCGGTCGTTCCACCGCCTGCTCTCGGTCTCGTTGGCCACGGCGGACAAGGTACAGGCGGTCGGGCCGTCCCTCGCGAGTAGGGGTCGCCACCGTGCGGATCGGTCTCGTGATCCTCCCCACCGACCGCTGGCGTGCGTCGCGCCGGCAGTGGGAGTGGGCAGACGACGCCGGCTTCGCCACGGCGTGGACCTACGACCACATCCGGTGGGGCGGCATGCCCGACGGGCCGTGGCACGCCGCGGTGCCCGTCCTGGCCGCCGCCGCGGCGGCGACGGAGCGCATTCGCCTGGGCACGCTCGTCGCCACACCCAATTTCCGGCACCCCGTCGCGCTGGCGCGGGACGCTCTGGCGCTCGACGACCTGAGTGAGGGCCGGCTCGACCTCGGGCTCGGGCCGGGCAGCCAGGGATTCGACGCGGCGGCGCTCGGCCAGGACCCGCTGTCCGCCGCGGAGCGCCTCGCACGCTTCGAGGGTTTCCTCCGGATCCTCAAGCCGATCGTCGATGGCGAGCCGTCGACGCGTACGACGATGCAGACCGAGCACTACGGCGCTCACGAAGCACCGAGCACGCCCGGCGCCGTGCAGCGACGCATCCCGCTGACGGTGGCCGCCGGTGCCCGCAAGGGCCTGCGACTCGCCGCGACGTACGGCGACAACTGGGTCACCACCGGGCCGACCGGAGGCGTCCTCCACACCCCTGAGAGCGTGCTCGAGGCGGCGTGTCGACAGGTGGAAATGCTCGATGAGGTGCTCGCAGCGGCGGGGCGTGACCCGGCGACCCTCGGGAGAGTGCTGCTCTGGATGCCGACCCAGCCTGTCATCGAGTCGGCGGACCAGTTCGACGAGCTCGCCGCTCCGTACGCCGCGCTCGGGTTCGATCAGCTCGTGTTGCACCACCCGGACCAGACGGGGCCGTGGGGTGGCGACGTCGAGGCGTTCGAGGAGATCGCGGCGCGGTACGCGACGGGCTGAAGGAAAGCCGGCTCGTCAGTCGAGCAAGGCCGCCGCGACGTCGTCCTCCAGGGCGCGGTCGTTGGCCCACATGAGCTGTTGCTGCTTCGCCCGGCGGAAGTAGAGCTGGATGTCGAAGTCGAGCGTGAAGCCGATGCCGCCGAAGATCTGCTGGGCCATGGCCGTGATGTCGCGAAACGTGGAGCAGGCGAAGAGCTTGGCCATCGGCGCGAGCGACGTCAGGGGACGACCATTGGCGGAAGCCCAGGCGGCCTCGTGCACCAGCTGCTCCGCCCCGTCCAGGTTGGTGACGGCGTCAGAGAGGTAGTGCGCCAACGCTTGGAAGGCGCCGAGCGGCTTGTCGAACTGGTGCCGGTCGAGCGCGTACTGGGTCGTGATCTCGAGCGCGTAGCGGGCCCCACCGACTGCCTGCGCGGCGAGCAGCACCAGGGCGGGCTCGAGAACGCTCTGCCAGGTGGCCCACCCCGTCCCGGCGCCACCGATGCGATCCGCCTCGGTCACTGCGACGTCGGAGAAGGTGATCTCGTACTGCGTGTCGGACGCGATGGTGAACTGCTGGCGCAGCGACACGCCAGGGGCCGCCGGGTCCACGAGGAACAGGTCCACGTCCCCCTCACCGTCACCGGTCCGGGCGAGAACGACGAGTCGATCAGCCGACGACGCGAAGGCGACGTGGCGTTTTAGGCCGCTCAGGGTGAAACCAGCGGCGCTCGGGACCGCACGGACCTCGACGCCGCGCGGCGAAAAGCCGTTCTCGGGCTCCAACCATGCCGGCGTGAGCACGGCCTCGCCCGTTGCGATCGCGCGCAGCCAGCGGTCCTTCTGCGCGGCGCTCCCCGCCTCGGCGACCACGCCACCTGACATCACGGAGCTGACGAAGTGCGGGGTGGGAGCGAGCGCCCGGCCCAGCTCCTCGTAGAGGGCCACGCCCTCGATCAGCGACATCCCCGAACCCCCGTACTCCTCGGGCAGCAGCAGGCCGATGAGGTCGAGGTCGCCCAGCTGCGTCCACAACTCGGCCGGGTAGCCCTGCGGGTCGTCCTCCATGGCCCGGACCACGTCCAGCGGGCAGTGGCGCTGGAGCATCTCGCGGACGGTCTGGCGGAGAAGTTCCTGCTCCTGGTCGAATTCGAGGTCAAGCACAGCGCACTTCCTCCGTCGTCGTTCGGGTTCGCGGTCGGGTGGTCATGACGACGGTCCGGGGCGCCAGCGGTCGCCGCGGCGGGCCCACGGGTTGTCGTCCGCGCTCGCCGGCAGGGCGAGACGGGCGGCGCACGTCGTCTTCACGTCGCCGTCGACCGACAGTGCCACGTCGACGGTGACGAAGCCGCAGCCCGTGTCATCGACGTCGGCCGATTCGACGACGCCGCGCAGCGACATGGTGTCACCGGGGAACACGGAGCCCTTCATGCGGAACGTGACCCGCGCCAGGCGCCCGTGGGGACCGGTCCAGTCGGTCAGGTAACGCTCGAACCACGCAGCCTGGTTCGGAGTGTTCAAGAAGATGTCCTGCGTGCCGTTGCGCACCACCGCGAAGTCCTTGTCGTGGTGCATCGGCCGCCAGTCGCGGGTGGCCAGGGCGCCGAGCACGACCGTGGTCGCACTCACCTCGTAGTCGAGGGATGGGAGCTCGTCGCCGACCTTGACGTCGCCGAAGAGGAGCTGCGGTGTGACGGCGACGCTCACGAGGCGGCCCTCCGGTAGCCGAAGCCGGTGTAGGACTCGACGGCGACCAGGTCGCCGTCCTGGTTCGCGTAGACAACGTCGATCACCCAGAACCGGCCGGTGCCGAGCTTCGTCGTCTTCTCTTCGCTCACCGAGCGCAGGACCTGGTGCGTGCGCAGGACGTCGCCGAGGCGGACCGGGGTGTGGAACTCGATCGTGTTGTCGGTCATCACGGCCTCGGGCAGGCCGAACAGCTCCTTGAGGTCGAAGTGGACCTGGAGCGGGAGCGCCGGCTCGCTCCGCCCCGGCGCCCAGTGGTGGGGCCGGAACCAGACCGAGACCATGGAGGGCGGCGCGATAGGGCCGCTGGTCAACGCGTCCGCCACCTCGGCGTCCCAGAACAGCGGGTTGCCGTTCTCCACCGACGCGCAGGACGTCCAGACGTAGCCCTGCTCGACGGGGAACTCGCCGATCTCGTGGTACTGCTCCTTCCCCACGAGGTCGCGGGCCACGACCATGGGGTCGGTGCCGGTCGTCACGCCACGACCCCCTGGGCGACCCAGCGCGCCACGGTCTCGCCGTCGACGCCCGCCTCCTTGAGGAGGTGCTCGGTGTCGGTGTCCCCCGCCATGTCGGGCAGCGAAACCACGCCGTCGGCGCGGGGCATGCCCGCCAGCAGCGGTGCCAGCTGACGGAGCTCTCCCTCTGTGGGGTGGGAGGCCGTTGCGACGACCTGTCGGGCCGAGAACTGAGGATCGTCAACGACCTCGGCCACGTCGAGGACGGGCGCCACGCACGTGTCGGCGCCGGCCAGGAGCTCGACCCATTCGTCGCGCGTGCGCCGGGCGAACGCCTCGGCCAGCGCAGTTCGGAGGCGAGGCTGCGCGGACTCGTCGTACTGGGTGGTGGCCAACTCCTCGCAGCCGAGGGCGGAGCAGAGATTGACGAAGAACTTGGCCTCGATGGCGCCGACCGCGAGCCAGCGGTCGTCGGCTGCCTTGTACGTGGCGTAACAGGCGTACCGGCCGGACAGGACGTCGTGCCCGGGCCTCACGTCGCCGCCCCGTGCAAGTTGTTCGTCAATGGAGAGCGACATGAACCACAGGACGCCGTCGGCGACCGAGACGTCGAGGTATGCGCCCTGGCCCGACGCGGCCCGGCCGAGCAGGGCGGCCGTGATGGCCAGCGCGGCGTGCATGCCGCCAGCCGCGGCGTCGGCGATGGTCGCACCGGGAAGTGGCGGTGCGCCGTCGATGCCGGGGGTCGACATGCCGAGAAAGCCGCCGACCGCCAGGTAGTCGACGTCGTGACCGGCCCACTGCGCGTGCGGCCCGTTCTGGCCGTAGCCGCTCGTCGAGCAGTACACGACGCCACGGTTGCGTGCGGCGACATCCTCGTAGCCGATGCCGAGGCGGTCGACGACGCCGGGGCGAAAGCTCTCGACGACGACATCGGCGGTCGAAGCCAGCGCGAGGAAGGCCTCCTTGCCGCCCGCGTCCCGCAGGTCGAACTGTGCCCGTCGCATCCCGCGGTGGCCGCTGTACGCGAAGTACGGCGGCACGTTCTGGACGACGCCCGCCGCCGGCACCGGGCCCACCTTCACGACCTGCGCGCCGTAGTCGGCGAGCAGACGCGTGCAGCGCGCCGCCGGCCCGACCGTCGAGAGGTCGAGCACGGTGACCCCCGCGAGGGGTCCGGCGGCATCGGGGGGTGGCACGACGTCAGAAGTTCTTGGGGAGGCCGAGCTTGCGGCGGGAGATGATGTTCTTCTGGATCTCGGAGGCGCCGCCGCCGATCGTGTCGATCACGGTGTAGCGGTAGGTCGACTCCGCCCGGCCGGCCATCGGGGCCTCGGGCGTCTTGACGCGGAGCTGGCTACCGGGGCCGGCGATGTCCATCGACGCGTTGGCGAGGCGCTTGGAGAGCTCGGTCGCGAAGAGCTTGTACTCGGAGGCCCAGGCCGTGGGGGCGGCGCCGCCCTTGCCGGCCTCGTAGACGAAGCGCAGGCCGATGACGCGGGCGACCTCGAGCTGGGTGGCGAGCTGGGCGAGGCGCTGGCGGATGACGGGGTCGTCCTTGAGCGGCTTGCCGTCGCGGGTGGTGGTTTTCACGTACTCGACGAGGAGCTCGAAGCGCTGATTGATGGGCGAGATCGTGAACATCGTGAAGCGCTCCAGGTCGAGGGCCTCGGAGATGTACTGGAAGCCGTGATTGACCTCGCCGACGACGTACTCGTCGGGGACGAACACGTCGTTGAGGAAGACCTCGTTGGTGCGCTCGTCGCCCATCGTCCAGATGGCGTTGATCGTGATGCCGGGTTGGTCGAGCGGCACGAGGAAGAGCGTGATGCCGGCGTGCTTGGCGACCTCGGTGTCGGTGCGGGCGCCGAGCCAGTACCACTCGGCGAAGTGGGCGGACGTGGTCCAGGTCTTCTGGCCGTTCAGGATCCAGCCGTGGTCGACCTTGGTGGCCTTGAGTTGCATCGAGGCGGCGTCGGAGCCGGCGTTGGGCTCGGAGTACCCGACGGCGAACTCGACCTCGTTGCGGAGGATCTTGGGGAGGAACTCCTCCTTGAGCGTCTCGTTGCCGTGGCGGATGATCGTCTTGCCGACGATGCCGACGCCCTTGCCGATCTGGGGCCCGCCCCGGCCGGCCAGCTGCTCGTTGAGCAGGTACTCGTAGACGCCCTCACCCTCGGAGCCGCCGTAGTCCTTGGGCCAGGTCATGCCGAGCCAGCCCCTTTTGCCCAGGGAGGCCATGAACTGGCGGCGCTTGGGGGTATCGACGATCTGGGCCATGTTCTCCCTGGTCACGTCGAAGACGTCGGGGTCGTCGTTTGCATCGAGGAAGGACTCGACCTCCTTGACGAAGGCCAGCTGCTCCGGCGCGAATTCGAAGTCCACTCCCCTGCCTCCAGATCGAATCTGACGGGTCGTCAGATTTCCAGGGATCACTATACGACACCCCCTACGAGCCCCTTTTGGGGTGGTTCGGGGAGACCTTCTAATTGCGCACTCACGGCGGGTGACAGGGATACCTCTAACTAGGAGGCCCGATGACCCCGGTTGCGGGTGGCCTCGTACACTCCCCCACGTGGGACGGGGGGCGAGCATCGCTGTGCGCATCGGCATGTGCTTCTTCGTGCTCGGGGTGTTTTGCGTGGCCTTCGTGGCCTACCAGCTCTGGGGGACGGCGCTCTACGAGGAGCATGCGCAGTCGCACCTCCAGTCGGAGCTGGC
>DATDIE010000300.1:0-6879 GCA_036521235.1 Acidimicrobiales bacterium
CGCGGCGCGGCTGCGCGCCGACGGCCATGCGACCATGCCGCTGCGCGGCGACATCCGCAGCGTGCAGGTGCCCGGCGCCGTCGACGGCTGGCTGGCCCTCCACGAGCGCCACGGCCGGCTGCCGCTGGAGCGGGTCCTGGCGCCCGCCATCGAGCTGGCGGAAAACGGTTTTCCCGCCTCGATAATGCTGGCGTTCGCCAGTCATCTCGTGCACTCGTTGGCCGGGGCGGGCGAGCTCTGTCCCGACGGCCCGCTCGACGTCGGTGCCACCGTGCGGCTGCCGGGCATCGCCCGCACGCTGCGTGCCGTGGCGCGGGAGGGGCGCGCCGGGTTCTACGAGGGCGAGTTCGGGCGCGGCCTGCTCGAGCTGGGCGCCGGCCACTTCTCGGCGGACGACCTCGCGGCGGGCGCGGCGCAGTGGTGCGCCCCGCTGCATCTCGCGGCGTGGGGCCACGAGCTGTGGACGGTCCCGCCGCCGTCGCAGGGCTACCTGACCCTGGCGGGCGCCGCCGTGGCGGAGCGGGCCGGGCTGGGCGCCGACCCGGCCGACCCGGCGTGGGCGCACCTGCTCGTCGAGACGTGGCGCGCCGTCGGCCACGACCGCCCCGACGCGCTGTACGACGGGGCCGACGGCGACGCGCTGCTGGACGCCGAGCGCCTCGCAGGGGCGGCGGCGCGCGTGGCGGCCGAGCGCGCGGCGCCACCGGACGTGACGGCTGCGGCCCGCGTCGATGCGGCGGGCGGGGCGCGCCTCGGCGACGGGGACACGACGCACCTGTGCGCGTGCGACGCCGACGGGCTCGGCGTGTCGCTGACGCAGTCGAACGCGCTGGACTTCGGCTCGCATCTCGTGGAGCCGGCGACCGGGGTGTTCCTGCACAACCGCGGCGTGGGCTTCTCACTCGTCGAGGGGCATCCCGCCGAGGTGCGGGTGGGCCGGCGCCCGCCGCACACCCTCTCCCCCATGCTGGTGACGTCCACGGGCGGCGCGCTCACGCATCTCGTCGGCGCGATGGGAGGGGACGCCCAACCCCAGATCATCAGCCAGCTGCTGGCCCGGCTCCTGCGCGCGGGCCAGGACCCGGCCACGGCGATCAGCGCCCCCCGCCTCGCCCTCGACGCGCCCTCGGCCGGGCCGTTCCGGCTCTGGTGGGGCGACGACCTCACGGTCCTAATCGAGGCGGACGCGCCGGCCGCCTGGCCCGAGGGCCTCGCAGCACGGGGCCAACGCGTGCGCGCCATCAGCGCGTTCGACCCCGTGGCGGTCGGCTGCGCACAGATCATCTCGGTGGAGCGCGACCAGACCGGGGAGCGGGTGCTGGTCGCCGCGTCGGACCCGCGCAGCCCCGACGGCTCCGCGGTGGGCCGGTGAGCGGGGCGGTGAACGGGGGGCGTGCGCCCGGAACGCCGCTGCGCATCGCGTCGCTGGCCAAGCAGATCCCGCACCCTGAGTCGATGCGCATGACGGACGGGCACCTCGTCCGCGACGGCGTCGAGCTCGAGATGAACGCGTACTGCCGCCGCGCCGTGGCCGAGGGGGTCACGCTGGCCACCGAGACGGGCGGCTCGTGCACCGTGCTGACGCTCGGCCCCCCGAGCGCGGAGGACGTGCTGCGCGAGGCGATCGCCTGGGGGGCGGGGTCCGGGCTCCACCTGTGCGACCCCGCCTTCGCCGGGTCCGACACGCTGGCCACGGCGAGGGCGCTGGCCGCCGCGCTGGCGGCCGCCGGCCCCTTCGACCTCGTGCTGGTCGGGCTGAACTCGCTCGACGGCGAGACGGGACAGGTCGGCCCGGAGCTGGCGCAGCTGCTCGACCTGCCGTTCGCCGCCGGGGTGCGTCGGCTGGAGGACCTGGGCGACCGACTCCGCCTCGAGCTCGAGCAGGACGACGGCAGCGCCGAGGTCGAGATCGCCCTGCCCGCGGTGCTCTCGGTCGCCGAGCGCCTGTGCGACCCGTGCAAGGTCGACCCCGAGGGCCGCGCCGCCGTCGGGGCCGACCGCATCACACAGCTGCGCGCAGCAGACCTCGGCGCCGGGCCGTGGGGCGAGGCGGGCAGCCCGACGGTCGTCGGCGCGGTCCACCCGATGGAGCACGACCGCGCCCTCGTCGTGCTCTCCGGGCCGCTGCCGGCGCAGGTCGACGAGGCCGTGCGCCTGCTCGAGGAGCGCGGCGCGCTGCGCGCGGGGACGGGCCCGGCGGACGCAAGGGTGGCCCACGGCGGGCCGCGCCCCGGTGCGACACACGTCGTCGCCGTCCTCGACGAACCGGGGCGCGCCGAGGCGGCGGTCGAGCTCGTGGAGGCGGCGGCGCGCCTGGGCAACGAGGTGGGGGCCCGCGTGCACCTGCTGCGGCCGGTCGCAGAGCGCGAGGGGGGCGGTGCGGGCGCCCCGGCGGGCACCGACCTGATCGTCGAGCTCACCGGCTCGTGCGTGCCCGAGGACGTGGCCGACGCGGTGGCGGCGTACGTGCGTGACGAGGAGCCGTGGGCGCTGCTCGCCCCGAGCACGGCGTTCGGGCGCGAGGTGGCCGCCCGCGTCGCGGCGGCGACGGGGGCGGGACTCGTGGGCGACGCCGTCTCCCTGGCGGTGCGCGACGGCGTGCTGGTCGCAGGGAAGCCGGCGTTCGCCGGCGCTCTCGTGGCCGACATCACGTGCCGCGGGACGCCGCAGCTGGTCACCGTGCGGCCGGGGGTGCTGCCCGCCGTGAGCGGCGCCGGCGCCGGGCCCGATGTGGCCCGGGTCGGACGCACGGTGAGCCGGCGTGGGCGCGTGCGGGTCCTGGGCGAACGGCGCAACGACGACGTGGAGACGCTGGCGCGGGCCGAGGTCGTCATCGGCGTCGGGACGGGCGTTGCCCCCGACGAGTACGCCGCCCTGAGCCCGCTCGCCGCCCTGCTGGGCGCGGAGCTGGCGGCGACGCGCAAGGTGACCGACAAGGGCTGGGCGCCGCGGGCCCGCCAGGTCGGCATCACGGGCCGCTCGATCGCGCCCCGCCTCTACGTCGCTCTCGGCCTGAGCGGGAAGTTCAACCACATGGTCGGGGTGCGCGCCGCGGGGACGATCCTCGCCGTCAACCCCGACGCCGACGCGCCCGTGTTCGAGCACTGCGACGTCGGGATCGTCGGCGACTGGCACGAGGCCGTGCCCCTGCTGCAGTCGGCCCTGGCCGCCCGGCTCGAACCGAGCCGCGGCGCCCCCGTCAGCTGAGCGGGCCGAGCCCGGCGGCGGCGCGCACGCTCGCCACGACCTCGTCGTTGGAGGCGCCGGGCCCGAGGACGACCGCCACGCCGTGGTCGAGCAGGACCGGCACGTCGTCGGGCGGCACGATGCCGCCGACGACCACCGGCGTCTCGAGGCCGGCGTGGCGCAAGGCGTCGACCACGGCCGGGGCGAGCGTGAGATGGGCGCCGTTGTGCATGGAGACACCGACGACGTCGACGTCCTCTTGCGCCGTCATCGCGGCGATCGTCTCGGGCGACTGGCGCAGGCCGGCGTAGACCACCTCGAAGCCGGCGTCTCGCAGGATCCGCGCCACGACGCGCAGCCCCCGGTCGTGGCCGTCGAGGCCGACCTTGGCCATCAGCACGCGCAGCGGCCGCTCGCCGCCGCCCGACGCCGTGCTCACGCGACCTGGCGCTCCAGGTACGTGCCGAACACTGTCTCGAGCGCCCGCATGACCTCGCCCACCGTGACCATGTTCCCGGCCGCCTCGATCAACGCCGGCATCAGATTCACCTCGGGGTCGGCGGCGTCCGTAGTGACCCGACCAAGCGAGCGGCGCACGGCGTCGTCGTCGCGGGTCTGCTTGATGGCCGCCAGCCGGGACAGCTGGTCGGTCTCCACGGCGGGGTCGATGGAGAGAGTGGGCGGCGCGGCGCTGTCGTCCTCGACGTACGCGTTGACGCCCACCAGCTTCCACTCGCCCCGCGCCACCTTGGACTGGAACGCGTACGCCGCGTCGGCGATCTCGGACATGAACCACCCGTCGTCGATGCAGGCGACGACGCCGTCGAGGACCGAGCCGGCGCCGGCCTCGAGGAGGTGCGCGAACACCTCCTCCGCCTGGCGCTCGAGCTCGTCGGTGAGCTCCTCCACCAACCACGAGCCGCCCAGCGGGTCCGCCACGTGCACGACGCCGGACTCCTCGGCGATCACCTGCTGGGTGCGCAGGGCGAGGCGCGCCGCATGCTCGGTCGGCAGCGCGAGTGCCTCGTCGAACGAGTCGGTGTGCAGGCTCTGCGTCCCGCCGAGCACGCCGGCCAGCGCCTCGATGGCCACGCGGATGAGGTTGACCTCGGGCTGCTGCGCGGTCAGCGACACGCCCGCCGTCTGGGTGTGGAAGCGCAGCTGCAAGGACCGGTCCTTCGTGGCCCCGTAGCGCTCGCTCATCCAGCGGGCCCAGATGCGGCGGGCGGCGCGGTACTTGGCGATCTCCTCGAAGAAGTCGATGTGCGCGTTGAAGAAGAAGCTGAGGCGGGGTGCGAACTCGTCCACCTCCAACCCAGCGGCGAGCGCGGCCTCGACGTAGGCGAACCCGTTGGCCAACGTGAAGGCCAGCTCCTGGGCGGCCGTCGAGCCCGCCTCGCGGATGTGGTAGCCCGACACCGAGACCGGGTGCCAGCGGGGCAGCTCCGCCGAGGCGAAGCGCATGACGTCCGTGACGAGGCGCACCGACGGGCGGGGCGGGAAGACGTACTCCTTTTGGGCCTGGTACTCCTTCAAGATGTCGTTCTGGAGCGTGCCGCCGAGCGCCGAGCGCGCCACGCCGGTCTTGTCGGCCACCTTGACGTACATGGCGAGGATCGGCGCGGCCGGCGAGTTGATGGTCATGGAAGTGGAGACGGCGCCCAGGTCGATCCCCGAGAACAGGGTCTCCATGTCGTCGAGCGTGTCGACGGCGACGCCGGCGCGCCCCACCTCCCCCCTGGAGACCGGGTCGTCGGAGTCGCGACCGAGCAGCGTCGGCATGTCGATGGCCGTCGACAGGCCGTCGCCGCCGGCGCGCAGCAGCTCCTTGAAGCGGCGGTTGGTGTCGGCCGCCGTCCCGAAGCCGGCGAACTGGCGCATGGTCCACAGGCGGGAGCGGTACATCGAGGCGTAGGGCCCCCTGGTGTAGGGGTACTGGCCCGGCAGCTCCGCGTCGTCGGGCCCGTAGACCGGGTCGAGCGGCACGCCCGACATGGTCTCGAAGCGCGCCGGGCGCACGGGGGATCGGTCGAACTCCTCTTGCCACGTGCGTCGGTCGGCCACTGGTCTCCCTCGGTGGTGGGCCCCCCAAAAAGTAGTCCAATGTTGAAGTATTCGGCGCACCGACGGCCGGTGGCCCGGGGGGCCGCCGCGGCGATCGGCCGGATACCGGCGTGAGCAGGAAGGGAGCCGAGACGGCCCGTTCAGGGCGTCCGGGCGCCCGCCCGCACCGGGTCGCCACCGGCGGCGCGTAGGCGGCCGAGCAGCGCAAAGAGCTGGCCGAGCTGCGCGGCCGACATCTCCAGGTCCGCAAAGACCGCATTGAGGTCCGCCGTCGCCGCCAGCACCCGCTTGCGACCCCGGGCGCTGATCGACGCCAGCGTGGTCCGGCCGTCCGTGGGATGCGGCCGTCGCCGCACGAGCCCGGCATCCTCGAGCCGGTCGACAGCGTTGGTGACGGCGCCCGGTGCGACCTGGAGCCGGGCCCCGATCTTGCCGAGCGGCAGCGTCCCCCGCCGGCTGAAGAAGAGGAGCTGCAGGACCTCGTAGCGGGCGAACGTCAGGCCGAACGGCCGCAAGATGTCGTCGAGCTGGCCGAGGAGGAGCTGGTGCACGCGCATGATCGAGGTGACCGCCGCCATGCCGTCGGCGGCCTCGGTCCAGCCGTGGGCGATCCACTGGCGACGTGCTTCCGCGATCGGGTCGAAGGAGAGCGGCGGCGAGGGCACGCCACGGGACCCTACTGCCGCGGGTGCGTCGCCCAGCGTTGTCGTCGCGGCGGCGAAGAGCCGGTTCAGCCGGCGAGTGCCCCGCGGACGACGCGCAGGTCGGGCGCCGGGTTCGTGTTGGCCAGGAGCAGCTTGCCGAAGGAGGCCGCCGAGACGGGGCGGGCGAAGTAGAAGCCCTGCGCGACGTCGCAGCCAAGGTTCTTGACCTCGTCGAGCTGGGCCACCGTCTCGACCCCTTCCACGACGGTGGTCGAGCCGATGGCCTGGGAGAGCGCCACCACGGCGGAGACGATGGCCGACTTCACCGGGTCGCGGTCGATGTCGTGCACGAAGCTCTGGTCGATCTTGACGACGTCGACGGGGAAGCGGGCGAGGTACCCCAGCGACGAGTGCCCCGTGCCGAAGTCGTCGATGGCGAGACGCACGCCGAGCGTGTGCAGCCGGGTGAGGATCGCCGTGGTGAGGTCCACGTCGTCCATGGCCAGGCTCTCGGTGATCTCGAGGCACAGCTGGGACGGGTCGACCGACGTGGCTTCGATCACGCGGGCGATCTCCTCGGCGAGGCCGTCCTGCTGGAACTGGCGGGCCGAGAGGTTCACTCCCATCTGCAGATGGGCGCCGTGGGCGTCCTGCCACGCCTTGGCCTGGTGGCAGGCGCGTTCGAGGACGGCGCGCCCAATGGGGAGGATGGTGCCGTTGTCCTCGGCCAGCTGGATGAATTGGGCGGGGAGGAGGAGGCCGTGGTCCGGGTGGTTCCACCTGACCAGCGCCTCGGCGCCGACGATGCGCCGGTCGCCCAGCGAGACGAGCGGCTGGTACACCACCTCGATCTCGTCGCGCTCGACGACGTGGTGGAGCGCCGTGTCCAGGTCGAGGCGGCCGGCGGAGCGCCCGCCCATGCGATCCACGTCGAACAGCGCGAACTGGCCGCCGCGGCCACGGTCCTTGGCCCTGTACATGGCCA
>DATDIE010000301.1:0-5277 GCA_036521235.1 Acidimicrobiales bacterium
ACCCCGCCCCTCCGACGGCCACACCAAAGTGCAGGGCCTACGACTTCTTCAGCTTCCACACCGCCAGCGGCGCAAACACCACGACGAGCCCGACCGACCACAGCAGCGCCGGCACCAGATAGTGCGAGAGCGGGTGCCCGAGCAACGCCTGGGCCTGGGGCCCGCCGGTCAGCAGGCGCACCGAGTTGATCATCTGGGTCAGCGGCTGGTTGTTGGCGAAGCCCTGCATCCACCCCGGCATCGTCGACACCGGCACGTACGCCGAGGACACGAACGAGAGCGGGAACACCAGGAAGGACAGCCCCTGTGCCGCCTGCGGGCTCCCCGCCACGAGGCCCATGAAAATGAAGAGCCAGACGAAGGCGAACCCGAACACGATCGTGAGCCCGAACGCCGCCAGCCCCTGCAGCACCGTGCCGTCGAGCCGGAAGCCGACGGCGAAGCCGATCAGCGTCATGATGAACGCGCCCCACGCGACGAGCACGGTGTCCGCGCTCACCCGCCCGGTGACGATCGACATCAGCCGGATCGGCAACGACCGCAGCCGGTCGTAGAGCCCGCCCTGCAGGTCGGCGGCGACGCCGCTCGATGCACCCATACCCTGAAAGAGCACGCCCGTCACGACGAAGCCCGGCACGAGGAAGTCGACGTAGCTCAACGTCCCCGTATGGGCGACGGCGCCGCCGAACACGTAGCGGAAGATCAACAGGAACAGCGCGCCCTGCGCGGTTCCGGCGATGATCAGCGCCGGCGTGCGGACGAACTGCTTCAGCGTCCGCACCGCCACCTGCTCGGAGGCGACGAGATACGAAGCGCCCTTGTTCGCGGCGGCCGCCGCCGCCCTCGAGGCCGGCCGCTGCTGCGGCGCCTCCAATGCGATGTCCATCGTCATGCTGCTGCACCTTCTTTCGGGCTCGTCGGGTCGTCGTTGTTGTCGTTGTCGTTGTGGTTGTCGTTGTCGCCGTCGGACTGGGCGGTCGTGCGCCCGGTCAACGCCAGGAACACCTCGTCCAACGTGGGTCGCCGGAGCGCGATGTCCTCCACCGGCACCTCCGCGTCGTCCAGCGCCCGCACCACCAGCGGGAGCAACTTGGAGCCGGCCGGTGCCGCGATGGAACACCGCCGCGTCTCGGCGTCGGTCGACGGCTCGGCCACGCCGAGCGCGCCGAGCACCTCCGCCGCGCGCCGCATGGTCTCGACGTCGGCCGTGTGCAGCTCGATCATGTCGGCGCCCACCCGCGACTTGAGCTCGTCGGGCGAGCCCTCGGCGATGACCCGGCCCCCGTCGATGATGACGATGTGCGCCGCCAGGTGGTCGGCCTCGTCGAGATACTGCGTCGTCAGCACGATGTCCGTCCCGCCGGCGCCCATCTCCCGGATGGCGTCCCACACCTCGTTGCGGCTGCCCGGGTCGAGCCCGGTCGTCGGCTCGTCGAGCAGCAGCAGCCGCGGCGCGCCCACGAGGCTCGCCCCGAGATCGAGGCGCCGGCGCATGCCGCCCGAGTACGTCTTGACCCGGCGGTCCGCCGCGTCGACCAGGTCCATCAGCTCGAGGATCCGCTCGGCCGAGGCCACCGCCTCGTTCCGACCCTGGCCGTAGAGGCGGGCCACCATCACGAGGTTCTCGCGCCCCGTCATCATCTCCTCGACTGCGGCGGCCTGACCGGCCAGGCCGATCGTGCGGCGCACGGCCATCGGCTCCTTGACCACGTCGCGACCGCCGACCCGGAGCGTCCCCTCGTCGGGACGGATCAGCGTGGCCACCATCCGGATGAAGGTCGTCTTGCCGGCCCCGTTGGGCCCGAGGATCGCCACCGGCTGTCCGGCCGGGAGCTCCAAACTCAGGTCCGAGAGGGCGGTCACCTTCCCGAACTTCTTTTTGAGGCCGCGAGCCTCTATGAGCGCGTCCATGCGCGCCTCCTTTCGTCGTGCGTTTGTCTTATCGAGAGCTCGCTGCTGCGTGCTTCTCGCCGCTTGCTCTTTTGCAGAGCCCGCTCGACGGAGGTGGCCTACGCTCTTGAGTGCTGCCTCGGGCGAAGGGTCCCTCTGCGGATCGGGCTCGTGGTGTGTGAGCTCTGGGCCGCGTGGTGCAACACGCGGCCCTCGCTCACTCTTCGGGGAAGTTGAACGTGAATTCCACCTCCTCGGGGTTGAAGCCTTCGGTGTGGAACATCCGCCACATCTCGAGGCCCTCGAGGCTGCCCGAGGTCATCTCCTCGACGAGGGCGCTGACGTACTTCAGCTCGGCCGCCAGCTGCGACTCCTCGTACTCCGACTCGAGCTCGAAGATGCGCGGCAGCCCGGCTTCCCGCGCCGCCTTCATCGAGCTGCGCTGACCGACGAGCTTCATTCTCAGGGCGTCGGCCCGGTTCCGGAGAGCCGCGAGCGCCTCGTCCGGCGGCAGTGACGGGAGGAAGGACAGTCCCGCCATGAAGGCCGGGTACTCCTTGGACGGCACCGCGATGAGCTCGGTCATCCAGTCGTTCATCTCGCGGGAGCCGTCGTCGGTGATCGCGTAGACCGTGCGCTCGGGCCGCTTGCCCTCTCGCACGGTGCCCGTCGCCTTGATGAAGCCCTTCTTCTCGAGCGACTCGACGACGGCGTAGAGCGAGCCGTAGTTCAGGCGCACGCTCTCTTGCTTCGCCCGCTGGCGCAGTGTCTGCGCCACCTCGTAGGGGTGCATCGGCTTCTCGTAGAGGCTGACCAGCACCGCGAGGGCCAGCGGATTCGAGCGGGACCACCTGGGCATTTCGTCAGAGTACTTTATTTAGAGTATTTGGTCAAGAGTGCTCTGGTCAGAATCCTCTGCCCTGGCTCGGAGCACGCGGTAGAAGCCCAGGTCAGGACGCCGCCATGAATTGATCGACCTCTTCGGCCAGCTGGGCGGCGTGCTCCCTGAAGAGGGCCCGGTGGCCGCCCGACACAGCGACCAGGCGAGCGCCATGGATCTGATCGGCCATCTCCTGGCCGGACGAGAAGGGCACCATGTGGTCGTCCCTGCCGTGGATCACGAGGGTCGGCACCTCGATCTCGCCGAGCCGTGCGGTGACATCGAAACCCCGCGAGGCCCGACGCTGGTGCTCCCAGGCGTAGTGCGGCTGGGGATCCACGCTCTTCGGGAGCGGTATCCGGGAGAGGACGTTCATCATCAACCACCGTCGGCTGGGAAACCGCTCGGGCGGCAGGTTGGGCGACGCCGCCGCGAGGACGAGACGCTCGACGAGTTCGGGGTGGCTGAGGGTGAGGCTCAGCGCGATGCGGCCGCCCATCGAACACCCGACCACGGTGGTGCGGTCGATGGCCAGGTGCGCCAAGAGACCAACGGCGTCGTCGGCCATCCCGTCGATCGTGTACGGCTCGTCCGGCTTGTCGCTCCTGCCGGCGCCCCGCGGGTCGAACGCGACGACCCGGTGCTTCGTGGCGAGCTGGCCGATGATCTGGCTGAAGTAGTTGATGTCGACACCGAGGCCCGGGATGAGGAGGACGGGTGCCCCTTCGCCGGTGACTTCGTAGTAGAGCTCGATGTCGTTGACGCGGGTGCTCGGCACGTTCCCCAGTCTCTCGCCAGATGGGCTGCTCTTCATGGACTCGGGGGGGCCCAACTCGCTAGGTTGCTCGCATTGGCGCATCGCCGAAAGGCGGGCAAGGGAGGGCGACAATGCTGAAGGTCGTAGGCGCGGGCGTGGGGCGGACCGGTACCCACTCACTCAAGGACGCGCTCGAGATGCTGCTTGGTGGGACCTGTCACCACATGATCGAGGTGTTCGCCCACCCTGAGGAAGTTCCGATCTGGATCGACGCCATCGACGGCAACGAGGTCCATTGGGGCGAGCTGATGAAGCCGTACACCGCCCAGGTCGACTGGCCGGGTGCGAGCTTCTGGCCCGAGCTCTCGCACTTCAACCCCGACGCGCTCGTGATCCTCTCGGTCCGTGACCCCGACGAGTGGTACACGAGCTGCAGCAACACGATCTTCGCCGGCATGCACGGAATGATCGAGAATGGCGACGCGTGGATGGCCGCCTTGCTGCGCCTCTTCGCCGACCGCTTCAGCGACCAGATCGCCGACCGGGACGCGATGATCGCCGCTTTCGAGAAGCACAACCAGGCGGTGCGCGCGGGAATACCAAAGGAGCGTTTGCTCGAATGGACGGCATCGGACGGATGGGACCCCATCTGTGAGCGGCTCGGGGTCGCGGTCCCGAACGAGCCATTCCCGGTCACCAACACGACGGCTCAGTTTCGAGAGATGATCGGCATGCCGCCCTTGGAGGGTTGACTCGTCGCCACGGACTGGTCGGGCGTTAACCTCCTCAATCGTGGCGCCCACCGTCCTTCATATTGCGCCCCACCCCGACGACGAGGCCGTCGGATGTCCGGGTTCGCTGTTGCACCTGCGCGACCGCGGCTGGAAGGTCGTCAGCGTCGTTGCCAGCCTCGGGTTCGAGGGGCAGCACGACCGCCGGCGCACCGAGGCCGAGGACGCCGCACAGCGGGCCGGCTTCGAACCGGTCTTCGTCGACCCCCCGCTGAACCTCGACCTCGACGGCGACCTCGAACAGGCGACCCGGCGCGTCGCCGACGAACTGCCGGGTCTCGTCGGGCAGTACGGCGCGTCCATCGTCGTGTCGCCCTCGCCGCACGACGTCCACCACGGCCACGAGGCGGTTGGCCGCGGCGTGCAGCAAGCCATGGCCGCCTTGCCGGCGGACACGCGGTGGTGGATGTGGGGCGTGTGGGGCGAGCTCCCCGCACCGAACGTCTTCTACGGCTTCGACCAACGGGTGCTCGACCGCGCGCTGCACGTGCTTGATGCCTACACCGGCGAGCTCGAGCGCAACGACTATCGCCCGTACCTGACTGGGCGCGCGGTCGCCACGGCGGTCCTGGGCTCCGAGCGCGTCTTCGGGTTCGGCTCGCCCGCCGCCACGACATTGCCGTACGCGGAGGTCTTGACCGAGGTGCGCCTGCTCGACGGGCGCTTCATGGCCTCGGAGCCGCACTACCTCGACCAGGGCCCCGAGCCCGCTGCCATGTACGGCCATGACCTCACCCCCTGGCTCGACGCGCCCAGCGTGCACGAGTTGGTCGGCTACATCCGGGAGGTGCGAGAGGAGCCGGCGCGGTGACGGCCCTCGATACGCTGACGCCGCAACTGGTGCAGGACTTCCGGCGCGACGGGTTCGTCGTGGTCCCCGAGCTGCTGTCAGCCGACGAGCTCCGCCGGTACGGGTCGGCGACGGACGAGGCGGTCGCCCGACGCAGCAGAGGCGACAC
>DATDIE010000302.1:0-3340 GCA_036521235.1 Acidimicrobiales bacterium
ACCATCAACCGCTGGCATACGGCGCCCTTGACGGGGAAAATCAACGGAAGCAACCCCTGTTCCGAATATGTTCACCTCGACAACTCAGCCTGCAATCTGGCCTCTATGAATTTGCTCACGTTCCTCGATGAGTACGACGAATTCGACGTCGAGGGTTTCAAGGCGGGCGTGGCGATCATGTTCACCGCCCAGGAGATCCTGGTTGGCAACGCCGACTACCCCACCGAGAAGATCGGCGAGACGACCCGGGCCTTCCGCGAGTTGGGCATCGGGTACGCCAACCTGGGCGCGCTACTCATGGCCCAGGGCTTGCCCTATGACTCGGACGCCGGACGAGCCTGGGCGGCCGCCATCACGGCCCTACTCACCGGTCACGCCTACGCCACCTCGGCCCGCACGGCGGCACGGATGGGACCCTTCGCCGGTTTCCACGACAACGCCGATGCCATGCTCAATGTGCTGCGCATGCACCAGGGCGCGGCAGCGCGCATCGACGAGGAAGTCGTTCCCCCGGAGCTCCTGTCGGCGGCCCAGCAGTCCTGGGACGACGCGGTGGAGTTGGCCGAGGAGTTCGGCGTCCGCAACTCGCAAGCCTCAGTGTTGGCGCCGACGGGGACGATAGGCCTGCTCATGGACTGCGACACCACCGGGGTCGAGCCCGACCTCGGACTGGTCAAGACCAAGAAGCTGGTCGGCGGGGGCACCATGTCGATCGTCAACCAGACGATCCCGCGGGCCTTGACCAAGTTGGGCTACGGCCACGATCAGGTCGACGAGATCGTGGCGTATATCAACGAGCACATGTCGATCCTCGGCGCACCCCATGTCGTTCCCGAGCACCTGGCCGTGTTCGCCTGTTCCATGGGCGACAACACCATCCACTACTCGGGCCACATCCGCATGATGGGTGCGGTACAGCCCTTCATCAGTGGTGCCATCTCCAAGACGGTCAACCTGCCCGAGGATGTCTCGGTCGAGGACGTCGAGCAGTTGCACATCGACGCCTGGCGCCTCGGCGTCAAGGCCGTTGCCATCTACCGGGACAACTGCAAGGTGGCCCAGCCGCTGTCAACCACCAAGATGGAGAGCACCGCCGCCACCGCCGGTGGCGACGTGGCCCCGGCGGGATCGGAGGCGGAAGCCCGGGCCCGGGCCATCGCCGACCGCATCGCCGAGCTGGAGACGGCGCTGGAGCACGAGCGCCAGCGCAAGACCGAGTCGGTGGTCGTCGGCGCCGTGCGGGAGCGTCTGCCCCGCCGTCGCAACTCCAAGACGTTCGCCTTCCGGGTGGCCGATTGCGAGGGCTACGTGACCGTCGGCGAGTACGAGGACGGGCGGCCCGGCGAAGTCTTCATCAACGTCTCCAAGCAGGGTTCGACCTTGGCCGGCATCATGGATGCCTTCTCCATATCGCTGAGCCTCGGCCTGCAGCACCAGGTGCCACTGGCCACCTACGTGCGCAAGTACACCAACATGAAGTTCGAGCCGGCCGGGATCACCGACGACGCGGAGCTGCGCATCGCCACCAGCCTGGTCGACTACATCTTCCGCCGCATCGCCTTGGACTACCTCACCCTCGAGGAGCGGTCCGAGCTCGGCATCTTGTCGACGGCCGAGCGCACGCAGCCGACTCTGCCCGGAGTCGAGGAGATGGCGACGCCGTCGTCAGCCGGCCTGATGGACGATGGCTTCGGGGCGGGGGAACTGCGATCGCCGGCGCCGGCGCCGTCGGCGGGCGGTTCGACCGGGTCCACCTACGGTGTCAGTGGCGGGCAACCGCTGGCCCGGGCCGAGCAGCGAGACGCTCCCTACTGCTACAGCTGCGGCAATGCGATGCAGCGGGCCGGCTCCTGCTACGTGTGCGGCAGCTGCGGGACGACGAGCGGCTGCTCGTAGCTCCTGTCCCCAGCCTGTGAGACGGCGCTAGAACCGTCTCTCGTCCACGAACAACGACCCCTGGTCCACGGCCCGGGGTCGTTGTTCGTTCCGTTGATTGGTGGAGCTGTGGTGCCGCCGAACAGGCGAGACTGAACGACGGCCGGGGCTGCACCTTGACTTACTATCACCAATAGGTAAACTACCTATTGGTGATAGATCGAGTCGCGGAGCGCAGAGAGGCCAAGGTGGCCACCATCGTCGAGTCGGCGTGGGCACTGGCCCGGGAACACGGCATCGCGGGGGTGTCGCTGCATGCGCTGGCTCGTGAGGTCGGGATGCGCCAGCCGTCGCTCTACGCCTATTTCGATTCGAAGATGGCGCTCTACGACGCCATGTTCGCCGATGGCAACCGGCAACTGCTCGAACGGCTCGATGCGGTCAAGCTTCCCCGTGACGCCCGGGGCGCCCTGAAGAAGTTCATGGCCGAGTTCGTTGCCTTCGCGGTGGGGGACGCGGCGCGGTGCGAGCTGCTCTTCGAGCGCCACGTACCGGGATTCACGCCCTCGGCCGATTCCTACGTGCTGGCCGAGGAGGTGTTGGGACGCGTCTACAAGCTGATGAACGAGGCGGGCGTCTTGGAGCAAGGAGACATCGACTGCATGGTGTCGATGGTCGCCGGCCTCATAGAGGCGCAGGTGAGCAACGACCCCGGAGGGAATCGTTGGACCCGCCATCTCAGCCGCCTCATCGATCTCCACGTCAACGACGCCATCAAAAGGAGCAACGACAGATGATGCCAAACCGAATTACACGTCCCGAGGCCCGAGTGCTGGCCGAGGTGGAGTTCACACGCTTCGCCGATCTGGTCAGCTCGCTCTCACCCGAGGAGTGGGCGACGCCCACCGACTGCACCGGCTGGGATGTGCGCACGATGGTGCAGCACGTCCTGGGCTCGGGTGACGCCCAGGCGTCGGTCCGGGAGTTCGCCCACCAGTTCCGGCGGGGCATGCCGCTCAACAAGGAGATCGACTCGCACCACTGGGTCGACGGCATGAACGAGCTGCAGATCCGGGAGCGCAACCACTTGTCGAATGACGAACTCGTCGCGCTCGTCGGGGCGGTGGGGCCGAAGGCGGTCAAGGGGCGGTGGCGCACGCCGCCCCCGGCCCGCTACATCCCCCTCCCTTTCGGGCCGCCCTTCGGATGGGTGCCCCTCAAGTACCTGCTCGACGTCGGCTTCACGCGGGATGTCTGGGCGCATCGGATCGACATCCACGCGGCCATCGCCCGCCCGATGGAGGTCACCGCCGATCATGATGGTCGTCTCGTCGCCGACATCGTGGCCGAATGGGCCGGCATCCACGGCCAGCCCTTCGAACTCGTGCTCGACGGCCCCGCGGGCGGGAAATTCAGACAGGGCGTGGCGGGCGACCGCGTCGAGATCGACGCCCTGGACTTCATC
>DATDIE010000303.1:0-2762 GCA_036521235.1 Acidimicrobiales bacterium
TGGACGACGTGCAGCGGCCGGGCATGGTGCACGGCGCCGTCCTGCGCAGCCCCTACGCCCATGCGCGGATCGTGTCCGTCGACGCCTCGGCCGCGCTCGCGCACCCCAAGGTGCTCGGCGTCATCACCGGCCGAGACCTCGAGGCGCGCGACACCGCGTGGATGCCCACGCTGTCGGGCGACACCCAGGCGGTGCTGGCCACCGACAAGGTCCGTTTCCAGGGCCAGGAGGTCGCCTTCGTCATCGCCGAGGACCGGTACTCGGCCCGCGACGCGCTGGAGCTCATCGAGGTGGACTACGAGCCGCTGGGGGTCGTGGTGGACCCGCACCGGGCCCTGGACCCCGACGCGCCGCTCATCCGCGACGACCACCCCGGCCGCACCGACAACCACCTCTTCGACTGGGAGGCCGGCGACGAGGCCCGCACCGCCGCGGTCTTCGCCGACGCCGACGTGGTGGTGGAGCAGGACATGGTCTTCCCGCGCTCGCACCCCGCGCCGATGGAGACATGCGGGGCGGTGGCCGAGTTTGATCGCATCGACGGCAAGCTGACGCTGTGGGCCACGACGCAGGCGCCGCACGCCCACCGCACGCTCTACGCCGGAATCCTCGGCCTCGACGAGCACAAGATCAGGGTGGTCTCGCCCGACGTCGGCGGGGGCTTTGGCAACAAGGTGCCCGTCTACCCGGGCTACGTGTGCGCCGCCGTGGCCGCGATGCAGATCGGGCGCCCGGTCAAGTGGGTGGAGGACCGCTCCGAGAACCTCATGTCCACCGGCTTCTCGCGCGACTACGCCATGCGCGGCGCCATCGCCGCCGACGCCGACGGGCACATCCGCGCCGTCCGCGTCGACGTCCTGGCCGATCACGGCGCCTTCAACGCCACCGCGCAGCCCACGCGCTTTCCCGCCGGGTTCTTTCACGTCTTCACCGGCTCCTACGACCTCGAGGCGGCCCACTGCCACGTCCGCGGCGTCTACACCAACAAGGCGCCGGGCGGGGTGGCCTACGCGTGCTCGTTCCGCGTCGCCGAGGCGGTGTACCTGGTGGAGCGCCTCGTCCACATGCTCGCGCGCGAGCTGGGGGTCGACCCGGCTGACCTGCGGCTGCAGAACCTGTTGGCGCCCGACCAGTTCCCCTACACCTGCCAGACGGGGTGGGTGTATGACTCGGGCGATTACCCGCGGGCGCTGCGCGCCGCGCTTGACCTGGCCGGCTATGAGGATCTCGTCACCGAACGGACAGAGCGGCGGGCGCGCGGCGAGCTGATGGGCATCGGCATCTCGTTCTTCACCGAGGCGGTCGGCGCGGGGCCGCGCAAGCACATGGACATCGCCGGGTTGGGCATGAACGACGGTGCCTCGTTGCGGATCTCGCCGACGGGCAAAGCGCAGCTGGCGATCAGCGTGCAGACCCAGGGCCAGGGCCACGAAACCACCTTCGCGCAGATCGTGGCCCATGAGCTGGGGATCCCGCCCGAGGACGTCGACGTCATCCATGGCGACACCGACGCCACGCCCTACGGCCTGGGCACCTACGGGTCGCGTTCCACGCCGGTGAGCGGCGCGGCCGCCGCGTTGGTGGCGCGCAAGGTCCGCGACCGCGCCCGCATCGTGGCGGCGGCGATGCTCGAGGTCTCGCCCGACGACCTCGAGTGGTTCAACGAGGGTCACGCGGACCGTCCGGCACGGTGGTTCGTCAAGGGCGACCCCGAGCAGGGAGCGACGATCCCGGAGATCGCCATGGCCGCACGCGGCTCGGTGGAGCTGCCCCCCGGCGTCGAGAGCGGCCTGGACGCCGAGACCGTCTATGACCCGCCGAACCTGACGTTCCCGTTCGGCGCCTACATCTGCGTCGTCGGCGTGGACCCCGGCACCGGCAAGGTGCGCGTGGAGCGCTTCGTCGCCGTCGATGACTGCGGCACCCGGATCAACCCGATGATCATCGAGGGGCAGGTCCACGGCGGCTTGGCCGACGGCGTCGGCCTCGCCCTGATGGAGATGATCGCCTTCGACGAGCACGGCAACTGCCTGGGGGGATCGCTGATGGACTACCTCATCCCCACCGCGGTGGAGGTCCCCGAGTGGGTGACCGGCCACACGGTCACGCCGTCGCCGCACCATCCCTTCGGGGCCAAGGGGATCGGAGAATCGGCCACCGTCGGCTCGCCCCCCGCGATCGTCAACGCCGTGTGCGACGCCCTGGAGCCGTTCGGCGTGGTGCACATCGACATGCCCTGCACGCCCGGGCGCGTGTGGGACGCTATGCAAGGGAAGGATTGAGTAAATGATTCAGGGCGACCTTGCCATCCACGTTCAGAGCCTGTTGTCCGAGCGCACGCCGTTCGTGCTGGCGACCGTCGTACGCGCCCGCCGCCCCACCAGCGTCCGCCCGGGCAATGCCGCCGTGGTGCTGCCCGACGGCAGCATGGAGGGGTTCGTCGGCGGCGTCTGCGCCGAGTCCTCGGTCCGCCTACACGCGTTGCGCGCCATGGAGACCGGCGACCCGCTGCTGCTGCGGCTCGTCCCCGAGGACGGGGACGCCGAGGGTGCCGACGCGATCGAAGGGGCTGTCGTGGAGCGCAACCCCTGCCTGAGCGGCGGGGCGCTGGAGATCTTCATCGAGCCCCACCTGCCCGCGGCGCGGCTGGTCATCGTCGGCGGCTCGCCGATCGCCGAGGCGGTGGTGGGCGTGGCCAAGGCGTCGGGCTACGACGTCCTGCGGGCGCCGGCGGGGACCGCCGCCGAGTCGGTTGAGCTGGC
>DATDIE010000304.1:0-3296 GCA_036521235.1 Acidimicrobiales bacterium
GGCGTGACCCGGCCGGGCGCGTTCGCCGAGCTGATCGCCCTGCCCATGACGAACATCTGGCACCACTGGCCCGGAGTCGACGAGGCGGTGGCGGCCATCTTCGACCCGTTCGGGAACGCCGTCCACACCGCCCTCGCCTTCCCGGTGCTGGGCGAGGACGTGCTCATCACGGGCGCCGGGCCGATCGGCTGCATGGCGGCGGCTGTCGTCCGCCACGCCGGCGCCCGGCACGTCGTCGTCAGCGACCCCAACCCGTACCGGCGCGCGCTGGCGGCGGGCATGGGCGCGAGCCTCACCGTCGACCCGGGCGAGCGCACGCTCACAGACGTGCAGCGCGAGCTGGGGATGACCGAGGGGTTCGACGTCGGCCTCGAGATGTCCGGCAACCCGGAGGCGCTGCACCAGCTGATCGCGAGCATGTCGCACGGTGGCCGCATCGCCCTGCTCGGCATCCCCACCGAGGAGATCGCGATCGACTGGACGCAGGTCGTCTTCAACATGCTCACGCTGCGCGGGATCTACGGCCGCGAGATGTACGAGACCTGGTATCAGATGACCGTGATGCTGCAGTCGGGGCTCGACATCTCCCCGGTCATCACGCACCGCCTGCCGTACGCCGAGTTCGCCGAGGGCTTCGCCATCGCGGGCTCGGGCCGCTCCGGCAAGGTCGTGCTCGACTGGACGGAGGGCTGACCGTGGACACCGACCTTCGCGACGACCTGCGCGGGCGCCTGGCCGAGATCCGCGAGGCCGGCCTCTACAAGTCCGAGCACCTGATCAGCTCCCCGCAGTCCGCCCGGGTGCGCGTCGTCGACCGCGGCCAGGTGCTGAACCTCTGCGCCAACAACTACCTCGGCCTGGCCGACCACCCGGCCATCGTCTCGGCCGCCCACGAGGCGCTCGAGCGCTGGGGATACGGGATGGCGTCGGTGCGCTTCATCTGCGGCACCCAGGAGGCCCACCGCGAGCTGGAGGAGCGGCTGGCGACATTCCTCGGCACGGAGGACGCGGTCCTGTTCGGCTCGTGCTTCGACGCGAACGGCGGCCTCTTCGAGGCGCTGCTCGGCCCCGACGACGCGGTCATCTCCGACGCGCTGAACCACGCCTCGATCATCGACGGCATCCGCCTGTGCAAGGCGCGGCGGCTGCGGTTCGCAAACGGCGACATGGACGAGCTCGAGGCCCGCCTGACCGAGGCGGCCGACGCCCGCCACCGCCTGATCGCGACCGACGGCGTGTTCTCGATGGACGGCTACTACGCGCGCCTGCCCGAGATCTGCGACCTGGCCGAGCGCCACAACGCGATCGTGATGGTGGACGACTCGCACGCCGTCGGGTTCATCGGCGAGGGCGGCCGCGGCACCCACGAGCTGCACGGGGTGATGGGGCGCGTCGACATCATCACGGGCACGCTGGGCAAGGCCATGGGCGGAGCCAGCGGCGGCTACGTCGCCGCCCGCGCCGAGGTGGTCGACCTGCTGCGCCAGCGGGCGCGGCCGTACCTGTTCTCGAACAGCCTGGCGCCGCCGATCACGGCCGCCAGCCTGCGCGCGCTCGACCTGATCGAGGGCTCGTCGGAGCTGCGCTCGCGCCTGGCCGCGAACACCGAGCACTTCCGGGCGCGGATGGGCGAGCTCGGCTTCGACATCCTGCCCGGCACCCACCCGATCGTGCCCGTGATGGTGGGGGACGCCGTCAAGGCGGCCCGCCTGGCCGACGGGCTGATCAGCCGGGGCGTCTACGCGGTCAGCTTCTCCTACCCGGTCGTCCCGAAAGACACTGCCCGGATCCGGACGCAGATGTCGGCGGCCCACTCGGCCGAAGACCTCGACTTCGCGGTCGAGCAGTTCGAGGCCGCCCGGACGGAGCTGGAGTAGGGGGACTGTCTCCGGTTCGAACCGGGGACAGTCCCCTGTCGCGACCTACTCCTTGAACTGGGCGAAGTGCATCTGGGCCACTCCGCCGGCCTTCGTGAACTGGCCGCCGATCGTCACCGAGCTGTCACCCGCGGCCATGGCCTCCATGCCGAGGGTGGTGTTCACCGACGGGTGCCAGCTCTGCAGCGCCCCGGTGTTCTCGTCGACCGCGATCAGCTTGTCGCGGGCGGCCTGGACGGTGCAGAAGTTGTTCCCCGGGATCAGCCCGCAGTAGCCGGAGAAGTGGCCGCCGAAGTAGACGAACCCATCGAGCACCGCCATGTCGGTCACGTTGCCGTTGGTGCCCTCGATGTAGTTCAGCGTGCCGGTCTCGATGTCCCAGCTGATCATCGAGCCGCCGTTGCCGGTGGCCGCACCGAACAGGGTGTTCCCGTCCTGTGTGAACTTCAGGAGCTGGAAGGGCCGGAACGTCTGCAGATCGGCCGTGTGCCACGCCCACGGGACCGTTGCGCCCGTGTTCGTATCGACCGCGCCGACCCCGATGAAGGAGGCGCCGTTCAGGTTCCGGAAGAACCCGCCGAGCACGGCGCGCGTGCCGGCCGAGTCGATGGCGATCGCGTGCACCTCGGCGTCGACCACGGGAGCCCAGGTGGAGTTGAGGGCGCCCGTCGAGGCGTTCACCTCGGCAAGGAACGACTTGGTCGTGCCGCCCATCTTCGTGAACGCGCCACCGAGGAACAGGTTGCCGCCCGAGGGCGTGATGGCGTACACGGTCTTGTTCGGCGTGGGCGGCTTGAAGCCGGCCACGACCGCGCCCGTCGAGTTGTTCACTTCGACGATCTTCTTGTGGGTCGTGCCGCCGGCGACGGTCGAGAAGGCGCCGCCGAGGTAGAGGTTCGAGCCGGACGGCTTGATGGTGTAGACCGTGCCGCCGGTCACGTTGGGGTTCCAGGACAGGAGCGCCCCGGTGTCGAGATTCATGGCCGCCGCGCCGTTGCGCGTGACCGCGCCCGAGCCAGTCGAGCCGGCAGGAAGCATGGCGGTGAAACTGCCACCGAGATAGACGATGTTGCCGACGATTACTTCGGTCCGAACCGTGCCGTTCGCCTGCCACGTCAGGATCGGTTTCGAACCGACAATTGCGGCGTCAGCCACCGACGCCATTGCCAGGGTGGCCATGCTCACACAGAGCAGGACCACGCCACGGACACCCGTTCTCCTCACACCAGCCTCCTCTAGGTCCAATAAACGCGCCGCTTTCGGGCGTCATCCTACCCGCTGTTTGGAAACTGTCAATCTCTCGTGACGCAGATGTTTGCGACGAGTCGCTCAAGCCGATCCGACGAACCGCCGATGTGCAGGCGTTATGGCCTCCATCGCGTCGGAACAGATCGTCGGCGCCGTCACGTTCACGGCTGC
>DATDIE010000305.1:0-10263 GCA_036521235.1 Acidimicrobiales bacterium
CTGGCTTCGGCGGGGACGCTCTCCTGGCTCTTCTGAACGGGCCGCCCCATCGGCGCGGTGGCCCGGCCGTCTGTGCCGTGCTTGACTGCGACGAGGTCCGTTGAAGGAGGTCCCATGGAGCAGCTACAGGGCAAGGTCGCCGTCATCACCGGAGCAGCGAGCGGGATCGGGAAGGCGGTGGCCACGCGGGCGGCGGCCGAGGGCATGAAGGTCGTGCTCGCCGACATCGAGGAGAACGCCCTCAAGGAGGCCGCCGACGAGCTCGCCGCCGGCGGGGCCGACGTGATCGCGGCGGTGACCGACGTGTCGAACGTGGCGTCGGTCCGCGAGCTGCGCGACCGGACGCTGAGGGAGTTCGACGCCGTGCACCTCGTGCACAACAACGCCGGCGTCGGCACGGGCGGACCGATCTGGGAGGTACCCGAGCAGGACTGGCGTTGGATCCTCGAGGTCAACCTGTGGGGTGTGGTGCACGGCATCTCCACCTTCGTGCCGTTGTTCATCGAGCAGGGTGAGGGCCACGTCGTCAACACCGCGTCGATCGCCGGCCTCACGACCGCCCCGTTCCTCGGCCCCTACAACGCCACCAAGCAGGCCGTGGTCGCCATCTCCGAGACCCTCTACAAGGACCTCGAGGCGTCCGGGGTGTCGGGCGTCGGCGTGTCGGTGCTCTGTCCCGGCTTCGTCCAGACCCGGATCGGCGAGTCCGATCGCAACCGCCCCTCGTGGGCGCCCGAACGCGACGTCGAGGGCGCCACGGAGATGCGAGGGCTGATCCAGGACCTGGTGCGTGGCGGGATCCCCGCCGACGACGTGGCCCGGCTGGTGCTGGACGCCGTCCGCACCAACACCTTCTACATCCTCACCCATCCCGAGCTGCGGGGCGCGCTCCGGACCCGCTTCGACGACATCTTGGAGGGCCGTCCGCCCTCCCCGACGATCATCGCCTGATCACCACGAGGACGACCGCCTCGTCCTCACCCCGCGGGCAGCGGCTTGAACGGCTGCACCGTGACCCAGCACGTGCCTTGCGGCTGGTGGTTCGTCTTGAGCTTGCACTGTGACGAGGGCGGCACGTTGTTGTGCACCTTGACCACCTGGTACTGGGTCGGCCCGTAGAACTTGTTGGGGCCGAAGCTCCACACCGGCGAGAGCGTGCCGGGAAAGTTCGTGATCTTCGACATCGACTCGACGAAGGTGCGCCGGTTGAGGTTCGGGCCCGCGTTCTTGGCCGCCTGCGCGAACAGACGGATCGCACCGCACCACGCCTGGATGGGGCCCTGCTCCTCGATGAACTGGCTTGTCGTGCCGGCGATCGGCTTCGGATGGTACGCGTGCCAGGTGGCGTAGCACGAGCGCACGCCGGGGTCGTAGCCGCCCTGGCTCTCGGGCCGGTTGTCGTCGAACCCGCCGAGCGTCTGGGTCGTCACACCGTCCTGGTCATTGAGTGCCTGCTCGTAGGGCACCGGGATCAGGCCGATCGCCACCGTGATCGTCGACTCGAAGTCGCTCAACAAGAGCTGGGGGTAGTACTGCTGCGAGGTCTCGGCGCCGATGTAGGGGAAGAACGCGTTCTCCGGGATCAGAGGGAAGACGGACTGCACGCCCGCCGCCTTGAATTTCTCCACGGCCAGCTGGGCGTCGGAGTTCGTGCTGGCCGTCTGGCTGGTACTGCCCGCTACGGTCTCGACCGTCGGGGTGATCCCGACCTTCTTGAGGTCGGGCAGCAGGACGTCGTTCAGCGCCGCCTGGTCGGCCGCCTGGTCCGACACCACGACGCCGACCTTCTTGCCGTGGCCGAGGCGACCCGAGCTCATCCCCCACTGCACCGTTGCGGCCAGCACGGGCGCCATGTCGGGGCCGGTCCACCACAGGTACGGCGAGCCGAGGTTGGTCCAGTCAGTCGTCGACGACCACGCGCTGATGAGCGGCGTCTGCCCCTGCTGGGTCACGCAGAGCTGGTTGTCCTCTTCCCAGGTGCCGATCCCGTCCACCACGGCGAACGCGGGCGGGCTGCCCTGGGTCCACTGCCGGCACAGCGCCTCCATGCTGGCGGCGTTCGTCGGGTCGAACGAGGCGATGATCGGGTTGATCTTCCGCCCGTTGATCCCGCCCGCCTTGTTGATCTGGTTCACGTACAGGTTGATGGCGGGGATCTGCTCGTTGTACTCCTTGTCCGTCGAGAAGCCTTCCTTGCCGGCGAGGCTGTTTATGGCGACCACGGGGAAGACCACGTTGATCTCCGTCTTCGAGACGCCGCGCGTGCTCGTGCTTGCCTGCGTCACGGGGACCGCGGTGGTCGCCGACGCCGTGCTCGTGCCGGCCGGCCGCTCGGCCGCGCCGGCCGCGCCCGACCCGCCCGGAGAGCCCGACGGCGCGAACGCCAGCCACGCCACGAGCCCGGCGACGATCGCCACCACGATGACGGCCGTGCGGACCTGCATGGCACGCGGCCGGCGGCGCAGCCGTCGCCAGGATCGCCCGATCGCCGAGAACGGCGCCGCCAGCACGCCCCACATCCGCGGCCCGGCGGCCTGCCAGCCGGGTGCCCCCCTGGTCGCCTCCATGGTCATGCTCCTTCGCTCCGACCGCCGCGGTCTTGACCGCCCTCCCCCAACGGGCCCGACACCATCAAGGCCTCGTCGCTGGCACCAAGGTAGGCGGCCAAGGCCTTGGGATCTGCGCGGACCTCGTCCGGCGGGCCGGCGGTCACGACCCTCCCGAGCTCCATCACGACCACCGTCGAGCAGAGCTCGAACACGAGGGGGACGTCGTGCTCGACCAGCACGATCGTGGTGTCGGCCACCTCATGGATGCGCCGCAGCAGCGGGATGAACGCCTCGGCCTCGCGCTGGGCGATCCCCGCCGTCGGCTCGTCGAGAAGGAGCAGGCGCGGCTGCGCCAGGACGACGGACGCCAGGTCCACGACGCGCCGCGTCCCGGTCGACAGCTCGGCCGTCCTGTGCTGGCGGAAGCGCTCGAGCCCGAACGCCGCGATGACGCGGTCGACGGCCTCGAGCTTGCGGCGCTCAGCCCGGCGCGCCCACGGCAGACGCAACGTGGTGGGCACGACGCTCACCTCGTGGCGGGCGTCCTCGCTCAGCAGCAGCACGTCGAGCACGGTGAGCTCGGGGAAGAGGCGGCAGTCCTGGAAGGAACGGACCATCCCCACGCCGAGCCGCTCCTCGGGCAGGTACTCGCCGAGGTCGACGCCGTCGAGTCGTACGCTCCCCGACTGCGCTTTGACCAAGCCGGAGATCACGTCGAGCGTGGTCGTCTTCCCCGAGCCGTTCGCCCCGATCAAGCCCACGATCGAGCCCGGCTCGGCGTTGAAGGTGACGCCATTGAGGGCGTGGACACCGCCGAAGTGCACGTGCAGGTCGTCGACCCGTAACTGCGCCGGGTGCCGGGATACCACGTCGTCGGCCGGGGTCGCCGGTACCGCCGGCGTCGCGGTCACTGCTCCGCTCCTTCGGTCACCAGCCCGGGCGCGCCAACCGGCGGTCCCGCCGCCCCCGCCGCGCCCCGGCGCAGGATCGACCGGACACCGACCGTGACCACGTCCCCGAAGCGCTGCAGGAGCTCGGCCAGGCCGCCGGGCAGGTACAGGATGAACGCGATGAGGCCCAGTCCGCTCGTGATGAATTGGATCGTCTGGTTGGCCCCGAACAGCGCCGGCAGCCCCTCGAGGTACAGCGCGCCGAGGATGGCACCCGAGATCGACCCGAGGCCCCCGATCACGACCATGGAGATGATCACGAACGACGTCGTCGGATCGAACGTGAGGTCGGTGTTGTTGAGCTGCTGCAGCGCGAAGGCCAGGCAGACGCCGGCGTAGCCGGCCACGAAGCCCGAGAGGGCGAAGGCCAGCAGCTTCGTGCGGAGGATGGGGATGCCGAGCGCGGCGGCGCCGAGCTCGTTGTCGCGCACGGCGACCAGCCGGCGCGCCACGCCCTTGTCGCGCCACACCCGCAACATCAGCACGGACAGCACCAGCACGCCGAGGGAGAACCAGGCGTAGGAGCGCTGCGACGCCAGGCTCAAGCCGAAGAGCGAGGGACGCGGCACGACCGTGTAGGCGGGGTTGGGCAGTCCCGTGCAGATGGTCCGGTTGAGGCCGGGGATCGTGATGCACGGGGTGGCCAGGACGGCGCTCTGCATGAAGATGGCGAAGGCCAGGGTCGTGACCGCCAGGAAGAGCCCGGGCATGCGCAGCGCCGGGAGCCCGATCAGGATCGCCACGACCGCGGTCACCGCGCCGCCGTAGAGCATGACGAGTGGCAGCGGCAGGGAGGTGCCGAGGTGCACCGCCACGAGCGCGCCGACGGCGACGAGGCCGAACTGGCCGAGCGAGACCTGGCCCGCCCAGCCCGTCAGCATCGTCAGCGAGAGAGCGACCACGGCGTAGATGCAGATCTCGCTCATGAGCACGTCGTTGCCCACGGACAGGACGAGCGGGAGCAGCACGGCCACCACGATCACGAGCCAGACGCCCGAGACCGACACGCGCCGCCGCAGCGCGTCCGTCGTGGTCCGTACGGTCGCGGCGGCGCCCTGCCCCCACGTGCTCCGGTCTCCCGTCCGCGCCCCCTTGCGCAACGCCCCCACCCGGATCAGCAACACCGCCATCACGACGAGGAAGATGATGAGTTGCTGCTTGGCCGGCGACGGGATGTTCCACTGCAGGAGCTCGAGGAAGACGCCCATGCCCACCCCGGCCACGAACGCGACGGTGAGGTTCACCATGGCGCCGATGAGCGCCGCCGTGAGTGCGTAGACCAACAGGTCGGGCGACAGCGCCTGCGTCAGCGCGCTGGTCTGGTTGGGCGCGTTGAGGATGGCGGTGAACGCCGAGAGCGCGCCCGCCACGGTCCAGGTGAGCGTCGAGGTGCGGCGGATCCAGACACCCGACAGCCGCGCCGAGTCGGCGTTCTCAGACATGGCCCGCATCGACAGGCCCCACGGCGTCAGCCGGACGGCCAGCACCAGGGCCAGGGTCACGATCGGCGCGACGATGAGCGTCAGCACCTCGGTCGGGGTGATGATGAACGGCCCGAGGTGAAACGAGAGGTCGAACGGCACGGGCACCGGTTTGTAGAGGTTCGACGGCCGGATGAACGGCAGCGCGGTCAGCGCCAGCAGCACGTAGCTCAGGCCGATCGTGGCGACCATCACGAGCACGCGGGGCCGGCTGAACAGGCGCCGCAGCACGAGCTCGGAAAGCGCGCCCACGAACGCGGCCAGCCCGATGGACAGCACCAGCGCGAACCAGTAGTTGAACCCGAAGTCGGCGGTGAGCTTGACGAGGAAGACCGCCGCGATGACGCCGATCTGTCCCTGGGCGAAGTTGAGCACCCGGTTGGTCCGGTAGACCAGCACGAGGCCGAGGGCGAGCAGCCCATACCCGAGGCCGTAGAAGACGCCCTGCACCAACACGAAGTTGGGTGCCGAGAACGCCAGGAGGTGCACGGCCCTAGCCCAACCCCGTGGACGCGGTGCCCAAGAAGACCGGGCGCAACAGGTCGTCGCGCGCCATGAGCTCGGCCGTGGGCCCGTCGAAGCGGATCTCGCCGCGCTCCATGAAGAAGCAGCGGTCGGCCAAGCTGAGCGCGCGGTTGAGGCTCTGCTCGACCAGGATCACGGTGGTGCCGGACTCGTTGATCCGGCGCACCATCCCCATGAGCCGCTCGACCGTCATGGGAGCCAAGCCGAGCGAGAGCTCGTCGATCATGAGGAGCCGCGGCGTCGTCATCATCACGCGCGACAGCGCCAGCATCTGCTGCTCCCCGCCCGAGAGCGTGCCCGCCGGCTGATCCATCCGCTCCGCCAACTCGGGGAACGCCTCGAGCGCCTCCTCGAGGGCGCGGGCGCTCCGCACCCGGTCGCGCCGCAGGGTGTGGCCACCGATACGGAGGTTGTCCCGCACGCTCAACCCGGGGAACGTCATCTTCCCGCCCACCAGGAGGGCGACGCCGAGGTCGATGATCTGCTCCGGCTCGAGGTACGTGCAGCTGGTGCCGTACACGCGGATGACGCCGCGATGGGGGTGCTCGAGCCCCGACACCGTCCGTAACAGGGTGGACTTGCCGGCCCCGTTCGTGCCGAGGAGGGCGATCATCTCGCCCTGGGCCACCTCGAGGTTGACGTCGAAGAGCACCTGGTTGGTGCCGTAGTAGAAGTCGAGGTTGTGCACCTGGAGGGCCGGGATGTCCCCGCCGCCCTGGCGTCGCTTCCCCTCGGCGTAGCGCTCGAGCACGTCCTCGATCACGAGCGTGATGTCACGGCGGACGCACCGCGACCCCAGTAACAACAGGAACCCACCGACGGCGCAGACGGGCGCGATCAGCGTCAGGGACACGACGATCCCGTGCAAGCCCCCGATGGCGTCGGAGAACGCGCCGAGCACCACCGATCCCGCGAAGCCGCCGAACACGAGCGAGTACACGCCGAACATGGCGAAGCAGATCGTTCGCATCTCAGCCGGCGCGGTGGCGGCCAGCGTGAGGAAGATGCAGATGGCGAGCGGCGACACCGCCGCGGTGGCCAGGAACTGCAGGACCACCACCATCCACAGCTTGGGCACGTACAGCGACAGCACGAACAACCCCCCGTAGGCGGTGATGCAGATGCCGGCGATGACCAGCGGGCGCTGCGGGGCCTTGCGGAAGTAGCGGTCGCCCCAGACGTAGGCCAGCGGGAGCCCCAGGAAGGCGGCCAGGCCGATGATGGCGTACACCTCGCTGCGCGAGGCGGTGTCGAGGTGGAACTTGTCGATGAAGAAGAGGTTGCCGAAGAGCGGAGCGCCCGTCCCCGCGAAGCCGAGGATGGCCACGGCGACGAGCTCGTAGTAGAGCGAGCGGATGCGCAGCAGCCGCGTGACCGCCGACCCCAAGAGCACGCGTGGCGCCTTCTCCTGCTGGGTGTGCAGGTCCATGCCCGACGACTTGAGGATGTGGCTGCTCTCGTTCGCCCCCTTCTCCGGCTCGCGCAGCGTGAACAGGGCGAACCCGATCGGTATCCCGGCCAGCGCCACGAGCAGGCCGTAGCGCCAGTCGTGCGCGATCGTCACGACGAAGCCGAAGATGAGGATCCCGACGGTCTGCGAGAGCGGGTCCGACAGGTTGTGCCAGCTGAAGATACGACCCCGGCCCTCGGTCGGGTAGGCGTCGGACAGATACGAGTTGTGCACCGTGTTGTTCACCCCGGTGCCCACCGACGCCGCCAGGTACAGGAACGCAAAGGCCCAGACGTTGGGCGAGATCGCCATGAGCGCCCCGAAGCCGGCGAAGATGAGCAGCGCGACGGCCGCCACGACCTTGCGGCTCCCGCGGTCCGCCCACACCGCGAGCGGGACTGCCCACAGCAGCTGCGACACCTGGGCGATGAACGCGACCGCGCCCAGCGACGCGTTCGACATGTGGAACGACGTCTGGAGGTTGTGCCCGATCAGCGTGATGCCGTTGCCGAAGGTGCCCGGCACGAGCGCCGCCGCCGTCATCAGCACGAGGGGGGCGTATCCCGAGGACTGCAGGATGCCGATCAGCGGGGGCGGCTTGCCAGCGCCGGTGCCCGGCATGATGTCGAGGTCCGCCACCACGTCCTGGTCCTTGACCTGCGAAACCGCCTCGCGCAACAGGTCGTCGGGGACGGCGAACTCGAAGAGCGGGTCGCTCGGCACTGGTGCTGGACTCTAACCTGACACGTGCGTCAGGGATCGATCACTGACGCAGCGTGGCGACGGTCAGCGGCCCCTCCGGGAGCACCGCAACGCGTGCCCCATCGCCCAAGCGGGCGAGCGTCGCCGCGACCGCCTCGTCGAGGTCCGGCACCGGGTCCAGCTGCGCACGGCGGATGGCCGCGTCGTCCAAGCCCTCGCCGTGCAGGCCCACCGGGCCCCGGGCGAGCACACGGCCCAACACCTGCGCCTGCCAGCGATCGAGCTCGGGCCCGGCCGTAGCGGCGACGAGGTCGGCCGGCGTGCGGGCGGCGGCCAGCAGGCGCGCGAAGGCCCCGGCGTCGGGGACGCCGTCGACGCACGCCGCGGCCATCAGCACCGTGGCGCCGTCGCGCCGTATGCGATCGGCCGCCGCCATCCCCTTCACCGACTGGTACAGGTTGCGGTCGAGCGGGTGGCCGCCGTTGGTCGAGACCACGAGGTCGTAGGGCTCGGGCACCTCGCGGCGCGCCGCTGCGCCGACGTGCGCGCACGCGGCGTCGTGCGTCGCCGCCAGCGGCCCGGCGAAGACGGCGGTGACCCGGCGGGCCCGGTTGATGGCCACGTCGAGCGACAGGTGCGGCGGCGCCAGCGCCACCGCGGCGCGCACGAAGTCGTGCACGGGGTTGCCCTGGCGGGTCAGGAAGGTGGCGCGCGCGTCGGCGATCCGGCGCGGGTGATGCGCCTCGAGGATGGTCTCGGTGGCGGCGAGCCCGGGGCAGACCGCCTTGGGCCCCCCGCTGAACCCGGCGAAGAAGTGCGGCTCGACGAACCCGGTGATGATGCGCACGTCCGCCTCGACATACTCGCGCTGCAGACGGACCGCCACGCCGTCCACCTCGCCCACGCGCACGTGCTCGTCGCTCTCGGCGTCGTGGTCGACGACGCGGTAGCGCGCCACGAGGTCGGGCCCGATCAACTCCTCCATCTCCGCGGCCGTCGCCTGGCGGTGCGTGCCGGTCGCGCACAACAGCGTGACGCGCGCGTCGGGCACCCCGGCACGCGCCAGCTCGTCGAGCAGCGGCGGCAGCACCGTCCGGTTGGGCATCGGCCGCGTGAGGTCAGGGAAGACGACGGCCACCCGCCTGGCGCCCGCGGCGATCGTGCGCAACGACGGGCCGCCCAGCGGGTGCGTCAACGCGGCGCGCAGAGCGGCCGCCTCGTCGCTGAGCGCCGGCGCGTCGACCGGGAGGATCACCGCGGCGGACTCGGGCACCTCGACCGACGTGCCCTCCCGGCCGTAGGCGAGGTCGACGCGCACGGCCGTCAGGCCCCCGGCTGGTAGGCCCCCGGCAGCGATTCCGTCGCCGCCAGCACGGACAGCGCGACGTGGTCGACCTGGGGCCGCATCTTCCGGTACACCTCGACCGCGACGGGGTCCGGCTCGATGACCCCGACCACCGGGTCGAGCTGGTCGAGCGAGAGGCCCATCCCCAGCGCCTTGCCGGCCAGCATGGCGGCGCCCGCCGAGGCAGCCTCCCCCGAGCGGCGGCGCGTCGCCGGGACGCCGAGGACCGAGGTGAGCACCTCGACCCAAACCGGCAGCGCGGTCCCGGCGCCGCCGAGCGTGACCCCGGCGGCCGACGAGCCCCCGAGACGCCCCACCGTGACCACGTCCATCACGCGCAGAACGTCCCACGCCACCGCCTCGATCACGGCACGCGCCAGGTCGCTCGCCCCGTGCACGGCGCCGAGCCCCATGAAGCCGGCGCGGGCGTCGTCGCGCCACCAGGGAGCACGGGCCCCGTCGAGCCACGGCACCGCCATCACGCCGCGCGCGCCCGGCGGGCTCTCCGCCGCCATGCGCGCCAGCTGGTCGGGCGTCTTGTCGAGGAGCCGCCCGAGCCAGGCCAGGAACGACCCGGCGGCCGAGAGGCCTCCCTCGAGGAGCCAGCCGCCGTCGGCCCCGCGCGTCACGACCGCGCCGGCCGGCGAGGGGACGGGGCGCTCCTGCACGGGCACCGACACGTTCGCCGTGGTGCCCCAGCTCACCATGGGCCGGTCCTCCGAGGCGCCCGAGCCGACGACCTCGCACTGGCGATCGCCCGCCCCGATCACGACCGGGATGCCCGGCCGCAGCCCGAGCTCGGCGCCGGGCACGGGCTTGAGCTGCCCCACGACCGTGTCCGACGGGACGACGCTCGGCAGCTTGCCCAGCGCCGGGCCGGCGAGCTCGCGCACCGCGTTCCCGTCGAAGTCGTAGAGCCCGCTCCGCGACGCGAACGTGGCGTCCGTCACCACCTGGTCGGTCATGCGAAACACGACCATGTCGCGCGGCGACAAGATGAGGTCCGCCGCCTCCAGCCGATCCGGCTCGTGCTCGGCCAGCCAGGCGAGCTTCGCCGCAACGGCGCCGGCGTCGAGGGGGATGCCGGTGCGGGCGCGGTTGATGTCGTCGCCGCCCATGCGCTCGGCCAGAGCGCGCGCCGACGCCGCGGCCCGGTGGTCGGACCACAGGAGGGCCTTGCCGATCGGCTCGCCCTTCGCCGTCAGGGGCACGAACGTCTGGCGCGCCCCCGAGCACGCGACGACCTCGACCTCGGCGAACT
>DATDIE010000306.1:0-51870 GCA_036521235.1 Acidimicrobiales bacterium
GGTGGGGTCGCCATCGAGGGGTTCGACGTGGCGCCCGCGGCCGCGGGGGGTACGGAGCGGGGTCCGGCGCAGTGACCGTCTACCTGGTGGGAGCGGGGCCGGGCGACCCGGGCCTGCTGACCCGGCGCGGGGCGGAGCTGCTGGCCCGGGCCGACGTCGTGCTCTACGACCGGCTCGTCAGCCCGGAGGTGCTCGACCTCGCCGCCCCGTCGGCGGAGCTCATCGACGTCGGCAAGCAACTGCCCGATGCCGCGGCGACCGGCGGCGGGCGGGCGGGCCAGGACGCCCGTCAGGACGAGATCGCCCGGCTGCTGGTGGAGCACGGGCGACGCGCCGACGTCGTGGTGCGTCTGAAGGGCGGGGACCCCTTCGTCTTCGGCCGCGGCGGCGAGGAGGTGGAGGCGCTCGCGCGCGCCGGCCTCGCCGTCGAGGTCGTCCCGGGCGTGACGTCCGCCTTCGCCGCCCCCGCCGTGGCCGGCATCCCGGTGACCCACCGCGGCGTCGCCTCGTCGGTGACCGTGGTGACGGGGCGGGTGGGCGCGTCCGGGTCGGACCCGGCGGGTGCGGTGGACTGGCAGGCACTCGCCCGGGCCGGGGGCACCCTCGTGATCCTCATGGGCATGTCGACGCGCGGCGCCATCGCGGACGCGCTCGTCGCGGGCGGGCGATCCCCGGACACGCCGGCCGCGGTCGTCGCCCGCGCCACCACCACCGCCCAGCAAGTGGTGCGCACGACGCTGGCCGGCCTCGCCGCTGTCGAGCTCGACTCGCCCGCGGTGATCGTCGTGGGGCCGGTGGTCGGGCTGGCGCCGGATTCGCTGTGACAACGGCCGGGCCCGGTGTGCTGTCGGGGCGCACCGTCGTGATCGCGCGGTCCAGGCCTCGCGCGGCCGCCCTGCACGACGCGCTCGAGCAGGCGGGCGCGTCCACGATCGAGCTGGCGCTCACCGAGCAGGTCGACCCGTCCGACGGCGGGGCGGCGTTGCGCGTTGCCGCCGCGGCGACGGCGACCGAGGGCTTCGCCTGGGTCGTCTTCACGTCGGCGCACGCGGCTGCGCACTTCGTGGCCGCGGCGGGGCGCAATCCACGCGGCCCGGGCGGCACGCAGGTGGCAGCGGTCGGACCGGTGACGGCCGAGGCGTTGGCGGCGGCGGGCCTCGATCCGGACCTGGTCCCCGCCGTGCACAGCGCGCGCGGCCTGGTGGAGGCGTTCCCGACGGCGCCGGACGCCGGTGGTCGGCGCGTGCTGTTCCCGGCGGCCGACCTGGCTCCCGGCACCATCGAGGAAGGGCTCGCACAGAAGGGGTGGGACGTCGAGCGGGTCGAGGCCTACCGCACGGTGGCGGCCGCCCCGCCGGAAGCCTCGGTCCTGACGGGGGTGGCCACGGCGGACGCGCTGGTGCTCTTCGCGGCGTCGTCGGTGCACGCGTTCAGCGAGCTGCGGACCGCGGAAGGCGAGGCGATCCCGGTTCCCGCACACGTCGTGGGCATCGGCGCGTCGACGGTCGAGGCGGCGAGGAAGGCGGGGATGACCGGAGTGCACGAGGCGTGGGCCGCCTCGACCGAAGGGGTCGTGGCCGAGCTGTGCGAGCACTTCGGGCGGCTCGGGCCACCCCCGCGTCCGGGGTCCGGGCCGGCGAGGGCCTCGTAGGCTGTTCGCCATGACCGACGCCGACGCCGCCACCTCCGGGGCGGGATTCCCCGCGCGCCGGCTCCGTCGGCTGCGGCGCACACCGGCCCTGCGGCGCCTGGTGGCCGAAGCGCGCCTCGGGGTCGACGACCTGGTCGCCCCGCTGTTCGTGCGCGAAGGGACCGACGCGCCGGTGCCGATCCCCTCGATGCCGGGCGAGGTGCAGCACACCGTGCACTCGCTCGTCGTCGAGGCGAAGCGCCTGGTCTCCCTCGGCCTCCCGGGGCTCATTCTCTTCGGCGTCCCGGCGCGCAAGGACGCTGAGGGGAGCGGGGCGTGGGACCCCGAGGGCATCGTCCAGGTCGCACTGCGCGAGGTGCGCGACGCCGTCGGCGACGAGCTGGTCGTGATGGCGGACCTGTGTCTGGACGAGTACACGGACCACGGGCACTGCGGCGTGCTCGGCCCGGACGGCGACGTGCTGAACGACGCCACGCTCGAGCTGTACCAGCGGATCGCGGTGGCGCAGGCCGAGGCGGGTGCGGACGTCGTCGCACCCAGCGGGATGATGGACGGGCAGGTGGCGGCGATCCGGTCGGCGCTGGACGGGAGCGGCCACGACCAGGTGCCGATCCTGGCCTACGCGGCCAAGTACGCCTCGGCGCTCTACGGCCCGTTCCGCGACGCCGTCGACGTCACCATCGCCGGGGGCGGTGATCGCCGCGCCTACCAACAGGACCCGCGCAACCAGCGCGAGGCGCTGGCGGAGATCGCCCTCGACGTCGCCGAAGGCGCCGACATGGTGATGGTCAAGCCTGCGATGACCTCGCTCGACATCCTGGCCGCGGCGCGCCGCGTCGTGGACGTGCCGTTGGCGGCGTACCACGTGAGTGGCGAGTTCGCCATGGTCAAGGCGGCCGCCGACGCGGGGTGGCTCGACGGGCCCGCCGTCGCGCTCGAACAGCTCACCGTCGTCAAGCGGGCCGGGGCGGACTTCGTCCTCACCTACTTCGCAGCCGAGGTGGCCGAGGCCCTCGGTGCCTGAGCCGGCCCCGGCGAACAACGCCGAGTGGTTCGCCCGGGCCCAGCGCGTCATCCCGGGTGGCGTGGACTCCCCCGTGCGCTCGTTCGCATCCGTCGGCGGCACGCCCTACACCGTGGTCTCGGGGGACGGGCCCTACGTCACCGACGCCGAGGGGACGCGCTACATCGACCTCGTCCAGTCGTACGGTGCCGTGCTGCTCGGTCACGCGCACCCGGTCGTGACGGCGGCCGTGTCGGCCGCCGCCGCACAAGGCACGACGTTCGGTGCGCCGACGCCGGGCGAGGTCATGCTGGCGGAGGCGATCACCGCCCGGGTGCCCGGCTGCGAACAGGTGCGCCTGGTGTCCTCGGGCACCGAAGCGGCGATGAGCGCGGTGCGCCTGGCGCGCGGTGTCACCGGGCGCGACCGCGTGGTGAAGTTCGACGGCTGTTACCACGGCCACTCCGACGGCCTGCTCGCCGGCGGCGGCAGCGGGGTGGCCACGCTCGGCCTGCCGGGCTCGGCGGGCGTGTCCGCGGGCGCGGTGGCCGACACCGAGGTGGTGCCGTACAACGTCGTGCCCGAGCTCGACGAGCGCGTGGCCTGCGTCATCGTCGAGGCGGTGGCGGCGAACATGAACCTGGTGGCGCCGCTCCCGGGCTTCCTCGAGGGCCTGCGGGCGGCGTGCGACGCCGCTGGCGCCCTGCTGATCTTCGACGAGGTGATCACCGGCTTCCGGCTGGGCGAGGACGGTGCGACCGGATGGACCGGGGTGCAGCCGGACCTCTGGTGCTTCGGCAAGGTGATCGGCGGCGGGCTGCCGGTGGGCGCCTTCGGCGGCCGGCGCGACCTCATGGCTGCGCTCGCCCCGTCCGGCCCCGTGTACCAGGCGGGGACGCTGTCGGGGAACCCGCTCGCCACGGCCGCGGGGCTCGCGGTGCTCGGCGAGGTCGGCCCGTCCGAGTACGACGCGCTCGCGGCGCGGGTGGCGGTCTTCGCGAAGGAGCTCGAGGCGGCGATCGCCGCCGCCGGCCTCGCGGTGACCGCGCCGGCCGTGGGGCCGCTGGTGGGTCTCTTCCTGGCGCCGGCAGCGGACGGGCCGATCGCAGCGCCGACCGACTACGTCGGTGTCCGCGCCCTGGCCGGCAACGACCTCTACCCGCGCTTCTTCCACGCCATGCTGCGGCGCGGCGTGGCGCTCGCCCCGGGGCCCTACGAGGTGCTCTTCCCCGGCCTGGCCCACGACGAGGCGGTGCTGACGCGCGTCGTCGAGGCGGCGGCGGCGGCCGCGGCGGAGGTGGCCGCGTCGTGAGCATCGGGGGCTGGGCCCCCGACTTCGCCGCCCTGGTGCGCGGCGAGGGCTGTCCGATGTGCGGGCCGGGCGAGGACGAGACGCCGCACGGCGTGCGGGTGTTCGAGGGCCGGTGGTCAGACGCCTACCTCGGGCGCTTCCCGGTGCGACCCGGCTACGCGTACGTGATCTGGAAGGGCCGGCACGTGGCGGAGCCGACCGAGCTGTCCGCCGAGGAGGCGGCGGGGTTCTGGAGCGAAGTGGCGCACGTGGCGCGAGGGGTGGCCGATCGCACCCGCCCCGCCAAGATGAACTGGCTGAGCCTGGGCAACGGTGTCCCGCACCTGCACGTCCACCTCGTCCCGCGCCCGGCCGACGACGCCCGGGCCGGCGGTCCGCTCGAGAGTGAGGCCTTCGACCGCGCCGTCACGCCCGAGGTGCCGGCGGACGCTCTGGCGGCGGAGGCCCAGGCGCTGCGTGCCGTGCTCGCGGCCGACTGATCCCTCGTCAACCGCAGGGCCGGGAAGGTGCCCGGCAGATCCTCAGGCGGCGGGGTCTTCCATGACGTCGGGGTCGGGGAGGAACCGCGAGACGAACTCCATCGCCCGGTAGCCGATCTCGGCGGGTCCGGCGGCGTCCGGCCGCATGAGGTTGGCCATGATCCGCAGCAGCTGGTTCATCAAGAGGTCCGACCGCATGCCGAGGTTGACGCAGACGCGCATCGCTTCGGGGTGCGAGATCAGGTGCACGAAGGCGCGGGCGACCTTGTAATACGGGCCGTAGGCGGCGGTCAGTTCGCGGTCGTACTCGACGAGGGCGCGTGATCCGGCGCCGGTCATGGCGTGGCCCACGGCGGCCGCCGCCAGCCGCCCGGTCTCGTAGCCGTAGGCGATGCCCTCGCCGTTGAACGGGTTGATCGCCCCGCCGGCGTCGCCGGCGATCACGACGTTCGGACCGACGCGCGGCCCGACCGAGAGCCCCATCGGCAGCTTGCCGCCGGTCGGCGGGCCGAGGCACGTCTCGGGGCTGAGGCCCCAGGACTTCGGCGCGTAGTCGACGAACGTGTCCATGAGCGTGGACGTATTGACGCCCTTCCAGCGCTGTTCGGTGGACAGCAGGCCGACGCCGACGTTCACCCTCCCGTCGCCCATGGGGAAGATCCACCCGTAGCCGGGCACCACGTTCCCGTCGCTGTCTCGGATGTCGAGGTGCGACTCGAGGAAGGGGTCGTCGTGCCGGTCCGAGCGGTAGTACCCGCGCAGCGCCATCCCGAGCGGGAGGTCGCGCCGCCGCGTCGTGCCCAACAGGCGCCCCACCCGGGAGTTGGAGCCGTCGGCCACGACGACGTAGTGGGCCTTGATCGGGCGCGTGCCGGACGCGCCCTTCTCCTTGACCGTCACGCCGGCCAGCGCGGGCAGCGGCAACGAAGCGTCCGACGTCTCGTCACGGATCACGTCGACGACCTCGGTGCCCTGGAGCAGGGTCGCGCCCGCCTCGGCCGCCCGCGCCGCCACCAGCCCGTCGAGATCGTGGCGGGTGATCGTGTAGCCGTAGGCGGGGAAGTGCGGGTGCTCGGGCCACTGCATCTCGATGGAGTGGCCGAAGCCGTAGGCCCGGAGCCCCGTGTAGCGGTGCGACCCCGCCAGTGCCCCCTCGAGACCCATGTCGGCGAGCTGGCGCACCGCCCGCGGCGTCAGCCCGTCGCCGCACGTCTTCTCGCGCGGAAACGTCTTCTTCTCCACGATCACGACGTCCCAGCCCGCGTCCGCCAGCCAGAACCCGCAGGACGAGCCCGTCGGGCCGGCGCCGACGATGACCACGTCGTGCACGTGGTCGGCCCCGGCCGGTGTGGCCGGTGTGCGACGGGCGGCGGGCGTTGCCCCGCCCCCGGTTGCCTTCTTGCGTGGCGCGGCCTTCTTGGCGGGCGCCTGCTTGGGCGGCGCCTGCTTGGCCGTCGCCTTCTTCGGCGCCGCGGCCCTGGCGGGCGCCGCGTTCGATCCCGCGGCCTGCTTCTTCGCCTTCTTGGCGGGAGTCTTGGCGGTCCGCGCTGCCCTCTTCGGAGAGCCGGGCGGCGGGGTCTCGTCGGGAGCCGTCACGAGGGCATCGTAGGTCCGGGCCGGGGGCCTCTGACCAGCGCCGCGGATGTGCTCCCCGAAGGGGTCGCATGGTAAAAACGGTCCACCGTGGTCCAGTACCTCCCGATCCTCATACTGGCCGTTCTCGGCTTCGCGTTTACCGCCTTCTCCTTGATCTCGTCAGCGCTGCTGGCGCCCAAGAAGAAGCCGTCCGCGGCCAAGCTCGCGCCCTACGAGTGCGGGATCGTGCCCGATGTCGAACCGCCGCAGCGGTTCCCCGTGCGCTTCTACCTGGTGTCGATGATCTTCATCATCTTCGACATCGAGATCGTGTTCCTCTACCCGTGGGCGATCGTCTTCCATCAGATCCAGACGTTCGGGCTCATCGAGGTGATCGTCTTCGCGGCGGTCGTGTTCATCTCGTTCGTGTACCTCATCTCCAACGGCGCGCTGACATGGGGTCCACCGAAGACGCTGCAGCCGGGCCTGCCGAGCCGATCCTCGGAGTCAACGATCTCGCGCATCAACGCGCGCCCGGTCCCCGAGGAGGCCGCCTGATGGGCATCGAGGACCTCCAACACAATTTCCTGACCGGCCGGCTCGAGGACATGGTCAAGTGGGCCCGTCGCAACAGCGTGTGGCCCGCCACGTTCGGTCTCGCGTGTTGCGCCATCGAGATGATGGCGGTCGGCGCCGCCGACTTCGACATCAGCCGCCTCGGCATGGAGGTGTTCCGCGCCTCGCCTCGCCAGGCGGACCTCATGATCGTGGCGGGCCGGGTGTCCCAGAAGATGGCCCCGGTGCTGCGCCAGGTCTACGACCAGATGATGGAGCCCAAGTGGGTCCTCTCCATGGGCGTGTGCGCGTCGACCGGCGGGATGTTCAACAACTACGCCATCGTGCAGGGCGTTGACCAGATCGTGCCGGTCGACGTCTACGCGCCCGGCTGCCCGCCGTCGCCCGAGACGCTCTTGCACGCCATCCTGACCTTGCACGAGAAGATCCGCACGGGTGAGATCACCCGGCGCCCCGGATCCTCCGTCCCCGCCGGTGAGCAGGCAACGGGCGGCTGGGTGCCGGCCGTCCCCGACGCCGTGCGGGTGGCCACGCCGCGGTGAGCGACGCCAGCCCGACCGCCACTCCGGCGGCGACGCCCTCGACCGTCCTGCCCGAAGTCCCACGCCTGCCCGACCGACTGGTCGACCAGCTGGCGTTCCCCGCCCGCGACACCTACAAGCAGATGGTGGCCGCGTTCCGCGCCGCCGGATTCGAGATGTGCGCCGACCTCTGCGCCGTCGACTACCTCACACACCCCGGCCGGTCTTTGCCCGACGGGGTGACACCGGAGCGCTTCGAGATCGTCGTGAACCTGACGTCGCTCTCGATGCGCCAGCGCGTCCGCGTCCGTGTCCAGGTGCCCGAGTCTGACCCGGTGCTCGACAGCATCTTCGACGTCTACCCCGGCACCGAGGCCATGGAGCGCGAGGCCTACGACATGATGGGCATCGTCTTCACGGGCCACCCCGACCTCACCCGGATCCTCATGCCCGAGGACTGGGAAGGCCACCCCCTGCGCAAGGACTACGGCGTCGGCCGGGTGCCGGTTCAGTTCAAGGAAGCCCCCGGACCGCGATGAGCGACGAGCACAACGACGCGCCCGAAGGCGGGGAGGCCGCCGACGCGGACGGACCCGCCGAGGACGAGGAATTCGGCCTCGAGACGACCGAACGGGAGCACCGCGAGGCCGAGGAGCGCCGCTACTTCACCCCCGAGACGTCAGAGGGTGACCAGGAGCTCCGGCCTCGCCGAACGACCGGGGCCGGCGAGCTGCGGTCCGAGGTGGGCGCGGTGCTGCGCCTGCCCGAAGGTGGCTACGTCGACCCCAGCGACATCGACGTCGACCGGCGCGACGACCAGACGATGATCATCAACATGGGGCCGCAGCACCCCTCGACGCACGGGGTGCTCCGGCTCATGCTCGAGCTCGACGGCGAGACGGTCCTGCGCACCAAGCCGATCATCGGCTACCTGCACACCGGGATGGAGAAGACGGGCGAAGAGCTCACGTACGTCCAGGGCGCCACGAACACGACGCGCATGGACTATCTCTCGCCGCTGCACAACGAGCTGGTGTTCTGCATGGCGACCGAGGCGCTGGTCGGCGTCGAGCTGCCGCCGCGGGCGATCTGGATCCGCATGCTGATGTGCGAGCTCAACCGGGTCTCGTCCCACCTCCTCTGGATGGCGACGAACGGCATGGACCTGGGCTCCACGTCGATGATGATCTACGGCTTCCGCGAGCGCGAGATGATCCTCGCCTTCTTCGAGAAGACCGCGGGGTTGCGGATGAACCTCAACTTCATCCGTCCCGGCGGGGTGGCCGCCGACCTGCCCGACGGGTGGGAGGACGACGTCGACGTCATCTGCGAGACGATCCTCGCCCGCACGTACGAGTACGACGAGCTGCTGACCGGCCAGCCGATCTTTCGCGAGCGGACCGAGGCCGTGGGCAGCATCTCGGCCGAGGAGGCGCTCGCCCTCGGGGTGACCGGGCCCATCTTGCGCTCCACGGGCGTGCCGTGGGACCTGCGGCGCACCATGCCGTACATGGCCTACGACAAGCTCGACTTCGACGTGATCGTCGGCACCTACGGCGACAACTTCGACCGCTACTCCGTGCGCCTCAACGAGATCCGCGAGTCCATCCGCATCGTCCGCCAGATCGTGGAGATGATGCCGCCCGGCGACTACCGCGTGCAGGACCGCAAGGTCACACCGCCGCCGAGGGCGCGCATCGACGAGAGCATGGAGGCGCTGATCCATCACTTCAAGATCTTCACGGAGGGCTTCCGCGTCCCCGAAGGGGAGGTCTACGTGGCGGTCGAGTCGCCGCGCGGCGAGATCGGCTGCTACATGGTGTCGGACGGGACCTCGAAGCCGTACCGCATGCACATCCGCGCCCCGAGCTTCGTGAATCTCCAGGCCCTGCCCCTGTTGCTGCGCGGTGGCCTGATGGCCGACGCCGTGGCGGTCATCTCCTCGATCGACCCGATCATGGGCGAGGTCGACCGATGAGCCATTTCAATGCGGACATCCGCCAGCGGGCCGAGGAGCTCGTGACGCTGTATCCCGAGCGGCGGTCCGCGCTCATCCCCCTGTGCCACCTGGCCCAGGAGCAGGACGGCTGGCTGCGTCCCGAGGCGATGACCGAGATCGGCGAGCTTTGCGGCGTCACCGCGGCCGAGGTCCGAGGCACCGCCTCCTTCTACGACATGCTGCACACCGAGCCCGTCGGCCAGTACGTGATCTCGCTCTGTACCAACATCGCCTGCCTGCTCGGCGGCGCGCTCGAATTGTTGGAGCACGCGCAGTCCACGCTCGGCGTACGCGCCGGCGGCACGTCGATCGACGGCGTCTTCACCCTGGAAGAGGCGGAGTGCCTGGCCGACTGCGACAGGACGCCCTGCGTGCAGGTCAACCACCGCTTCATGGGGGCGCAGACGCCGGAGAGTTTCGACGCGCTTCTCGAGGACCTGCGTGCCGGGCGTCTCAGCGAGACGGTGCCGCCGCACGGGACCCTCGTGCGCGTGCGGCGCAGCGTCGGCCTCGAGGTCGACCCGTCGGAGATCGTGTCGGAGCGGGCCACCGCGGCCGAGGCCAAGGCGGGACGCGCCGCCGCGACGGCCGGGGCCGGGGAGCAGAAGGCCTGATGGCGATCACGGACGCACCCAAGATCGTCACCGCGCGCCTGGGCTTCGACGACTCGTACACGCTCGAGCGCTATCTCGCCACCGGCGGCTACAGCGCGCTGCGCAAGGCGCTCGGCATGACGCCCGAGGCCGTGGCGGCCGAGGTCGACGCGGCCAGCCTGCTCGGGCGGGGCGGCGCCGGGTTCCCGGCCGGGCGCAAGTGGTCGATGCTGCGCAAGAACCCGGTCACGTACCTGGTCATCAACGGCGACGAGTCCGAGCCGGCCACCTTCAAGGACCACATGCTCATCGAGAGCGACCCGCACCAGATCCTCGAAGGGGTCCTCATCTCCGCGTATGCCCTCCAGGTCACGCAGGCCTTCATCTACATACGCGGCGAGTTCGCCCTCGGTCTCGAGCGGATGCAGCGGGCGGTCAACGACGCCTACGCGCACGGCGCCGCCGGCAACAACATCTTCGGCTCGGGCTTCTCGCTCGACGTCGTCGTGCACCCGGGCGCCGGCGCCTACATCTGCGGTGAGGAGACCGCGCTCCTCGAGTCACTCGAAGGCAAGCGCGGCTTCCCGCGTATCAAGCCGCCGTTCTTCCCGGCCGCCATCGGCCTCTACGGCGAGCCGACGGTGGTGAACAACGTCGAGACGATGGCCAACATCCCGTGGATCATCAACAACGGCGGCGCCGCCTTCGCCGCGCTGGGCGAGGGGCGCTCGACCGGCACCCGGCTCTTCGCTCTGGCCGGCCACGTGCGTAAGCCCGGCAACTACGAGCTCGAGATGGTAAAGACCACCTTCCGCGACCTGATCTACGCGCCGCTGCTCGGCGGGGGCATCCGCGGCTCGAACACGCTCAAGGCCTTCATCCCCGGCGGTGTCTCCGCTCCGTGGTTCGGCCCGGATCAGGTGGACCTGCCGCTCGGTCAGGACGAGGTGGGCCAGGCGGGCTCCATGCTCGGCTCGGGCTCCATCGTCGTCATGGACTCGGCCACCTGCATGGTCCGCGCCGCGTGGCGCATCACCAAGTTCTTCTCCCGCGAGTCGTGCGGGCAGTGCACGCCGTGCCGCGAGGGCTCGGGCTGGCTCGAGCGGATCATGTACCGAATTGAGAACGGGACCGGCCGCGAGGAGGATCTGGACCTTCTCATGGACCTCTGCGACAACATCTCGCCCGGCGTGGCCTGGCCGCCGCAGCAGACGACCATCTGCGTCCTCGGCCCGTCGATCCCCTCATCGATCGCCTCGGGCATCCGCATGTTCCGAGACGAGTTCCTCGTGCACGTCAAGGAAGGGGGGTGCCCCTTTGACTGACACGGAGAGTCGCGAGCCGCACTACGCCACGTCGGACGAGAAGCTCACCTTCACGCTGGACGGCCGCGCCGTAACGGCGACGAAGGGCGAGCTGCTTATCGCGGCGGCCGAGCGCGCCGGCACCTACATTCCGCGCTTCTGTTACCACCCCCGCATGGAGCCCGTCGGCATGTGCCGCATGTGCCTGGTCGACGTCGAAGGGCCGCGCGGCGCGACGCTGACGCCGGCCTGTTTCGTCGAGGTCACCGACGGCATGGTGGTCGACAGCAGCAACGACCGGGTGAAGAAGGCGCAGGACGGGGTGCTCGAGTTCCTGCTGGCCAACCACCCCCTCGACTGCCCCGTGTGCGACAAGGGCGGTGAGTGCCCCCTCCAGGACCAGACGCTGGCTTACGGGCCGGGCGAGAGCCGCTTCGTCGAGGAGAAGCGGCACTTCGAGAAGCCGATTGCCATCTCGGACCTCGTCCTGCTCGATCGCGAGCGGTGCATCCAGTGCGCGCGGTGCACCCGTTTCGCCGAGGAGGTGGCGGGCGAGGCACAGATCGACTTTGCCGGGCGGGGTGATCGGGTGGAGGTCGCCACGTTCCCGACGCAGCCCTTTGAGTCGTACTTCAGCGGCAACACGGTGCAGATCTGCCCGGTCGGCGCGCTCACGGCGACGCCCTACCGGTTCACCGCGCGACCCTGGGACCTCGACCAGGTCGAGTCAACGTGCACGACGTGCGCCGTGGGCTGCCGGGTGGCGGTCCAGTCCTCGCAGAACCGCCTCACGCGGCTGCTCGGCATCGACAGCGAACCGGTCAACCACGGGTGGCTGTGCGATAAGGGCCGCTTCACCTACGAGTCGGTCAACGGCGACGAGGTGGACGCCGGGCCGGTGTCCGAGGAGGTGGCCGACGAGGCCGTCGACGTCGCCCCGGCCACCGCGTCGCAGGTGGTGAGCCTCGGCGCGAGCCGCGGGCAGTTCATGGGCGAGGCGCGCGAGACCGGGCGCTTCGAGCACGGACGGCTGATCGAGCCGCGGGTGCGCAAGTCAGGTGAGCTCGTGCCGGTGAGCTGGGGCGAGGCCCTGACGGCGGCGGCAGAGGGCATCACCGCCGCCAAGCAGTCCGGCGGCTCGGGCGCGGTCGCCGTCATCGGCGGCGCGCGCCTCACCAACGAGTCCGCCTACGCCTGGGCCAAGCTGGCCAAGGGGATCGTCGGCACCGACTCGGTCGATGCACAGCTGGGCGACGGCCTGCCCGCCGACCTCGTCATGGGGCTGCCGCGGGCGACCATCGACGACGCAGCCGCCGCACCGCTCCTGTTGACGCTGTGTGGCGACCTGCGCGAGGAGCTGCCCGTCCTCTTCCTCCGCCTGCGCGAGTCCGTCGTGCAGCACGGTCAGGCGCTCATCGAGATCGGACCCACCCCGACGGCGCTCACGCCCTGGGCGAAGGCGCTCCTGGCGGCCCGCCCCGGCGACGCGCCGCTCGTGGCCCGGGCGCTCACGGGCGACGACGCGGCAATCGGCGCGTTGGGGACACACCACGAGGGTGCGGCCCTCGACGGCGCCGCCCTCGACGCGGCGCGCCGTGTCCTGGCCGAGCACCCCGGCGGCGACGGCGTGGTCATCGTGGCCGGCCGGACCTCGTACGCCGAGTCCGGCGAGGTCACGGCGGAGGCGCTGCGCGCGCTCGCGGCCGCACTGCCGAAGGCCAAGTTCCTCCCCGCCCTGCGGCGCGGCAATGTGTTCGGCGCGCTCGACATGGGCCTCGCGCCCGGTGTCCTGCCCGGCCGGGTCGGGCTCGACGCCGGCCGGGCGCGTTTCACGACCGCCTGGGGCTCGGTCCCCGACAAGCCCGGACGCTCCACCGCCGAGATCCTCGCCTCGATGGCCGGCGAGCCATCGAGCGAGCCGGGTGCGGCGGGTGCGCCACCCGTCACCGCGCTCGTCCTGTTGGGCGCCGATCCGCTCAGTGACTTCCCCGACCACGTTCTGGCCAAGCAGGCGCTGTCGGGCGGCCACTTCGTCGTGGCGGTGACCGGTCACCCTTCGCAGTCGGTCGACGACTACGCCGACGTGGTGCTGCCGTGCGCCGTGGCGCACGAGCGCCCGGGTACGACGACCAATCTCGAAGGACGCGTCAGCCGCTTAGGACCCAAGGTGTCGGCGCCGGGGTTCGCGTGGCCGGACTGGATGATCGCGGCCGAGGTGGCCGGCGCGCTCGGTGCCGACCTCGGTTTGTCCAGCCTGACCGACCTCACCGAGGAGATCGCGTTCACCGCCCCGGCCTACGCCGGGCTGACCGAGGACGTGCTGTTGACCGACGCCGCGCACGACGGGCTCGTCGTGCCGCTGAGCGACGACGGGGCCCGCCAGGCCGACGTGGAGCCGATCGACCCGGTGGCGCTGCCGGGCGTCGAGTCCGTGGAGCAACAGGGCGCGCCTCCCCGCATCGGTAGCGGCGGCATGGCGCCGCTGCTGGCGCGCACCAAGGACCTCGGCAGCGTGCCGCCCCTCCTGGTTGCGTCCGACGCGGGCGCGGCCGAGCCCCTCCGCATCCCCAAGGCCGACAATTACACGCTGCGCCTCGTGGCCAGCCGCCGCCTCTACGACGCCGGCAGCGACGTGACCGGATCGCCCTCGCTCACGCCGCTCGTGCCTGAGCTCGTGGCCCGGGCGAACCCGTACGACCTGGACCGCCTTGGCGCCGCCACGGGGGATCAAGTGAAGGTCCGCTCGGCCCGCGGCGAGCTGATCCTGGCGGCCGAGGCGGATGACGGCGTGCCGCGCGGCTGCGTCGCCGTCGACTTCAATGTCCCGAGCGCCCAGAGCCCGGGCAACGCGGCCGCCACGATCATCGACAGCCGCCAGCTCGTGACCGACGTCCGTCTGGAGTCGGTGTGATCACCAACGTCTTCGCCAGCGCCGCGCACACCGTGGCCACGAACCCGCAGCTGCTCACGCACAGCGCGGACAGCGGCAACGGTGACCCGCTCTTTTACTTCGGCCTCAACTGGGAAGTCTGGCTGATCCTCATCATCAAGTGCCTCGTCGCGTTCGTGGCGTTGCTGGTGGCGACGGCGCTCATGATCTGGTTCGAGCGCAAGGTGATCTCGGACATGCAGAGCCGGATCGGGCCGAACCGCGCCGGTCCGTGGGGCCTCCTCCAGACCCTGGCCGACGGGACCAAGCTCGTGTTCAAGGAGGACCTGCTCCCTGACCGGGCGGACACGTTCGTCTTCAAGCTCGCGCCCTACCTCTCGGTGATCCCGGCTGTGCTGATCTTCACCGTCGTGCCGGTCGGGGGCACCATCACGATCGGCAGCCACACCTTCGAGTTGCAGGTGGCCGATCCGCCCATCGGGATCTTGCTCGTGCTCGCCATGTCAGGCATCGCGGTCTACGGCGTGATGTTGGCCGGCTGGTCCTCGGGCTCCAAGTACCCGCTGCTCGGCTCGGTGCGCGCGTCGGCGCAGGTGATCTCGTACGAGGCCGCACTGGGCATGACCACCGTGATGGTGGTGCTCGTCAGCCACTCGCTGTCCACGCGGGCCATCGTCGCCTCGCAGGCCGACGGCTTCTGGAACTGGAACCTGATCCGTCTCGGCTTCTTCCCCTTCATCTTCTTCATGATCGCCATCACGGCCGAGCTGACGCGGCCGCCCTTCGACCTCACCGAGGCCGAGCAGGAGCTGGTCGGCGGGTTCCACACCGAGTACTCCTCCATTCGCTTCGGGCTCTTCTTCCTGGCCGAGTTCATGAACACCATCACGATGTCGGCCGTCGTGGTGACCCTGTTCTTCGGCGGCCCCAACGGTTACATCTTCCACATTCCCGGGGCGACCATCTACATGCCGATCATCTACTTCCTGCTGAAGGTCGCGGCCTTCTGCTTCATCTACGTCTGGTTCCGTGCCGCGCTGCCGCGGTTGCGCTACGACCAGCTGATGGACCTGGGGTGGAAGCGGCTCATCCCGCTCACGCTGGGATGGTTGCTCCTGGTCGCCGCGGTCATCGCGTGGGGCTGGGGCGGTCTGATCTTCGTGCCGGTGATGCTGCTCGCCGCGGGTTTGCTGTTCCGGGCGTCCAAGCTCGGCGCGTTCCGCAGCGAGGAAGACGTGATCATCCCGTCCATCGGCAGCCGGGTGACGCGTCCGACGCGCGGGCCGTTGACACCGTTCGTCAGGCCGAACCCCGGAGGTGATGCGTAATGGGCGTGGGCGACGAGATGAAGGACCAGCTCTCGTTCCTGGGCGGCTTCAAGCTGACGTTCCAGCACCTGACGCGGCCGCGGGTCACCACGATGTACCCGGAGGAGAAGAAGCCCAAGCAGCCGCGCCAGCACGGCCGCCACGTGCTGAACCGCTACGAGGACGGCATGGAGAAGTGCATCGGCTGCGAGCTCTGCGCGGGCGTCTGCCCGGCCGACTGCATCTACGTGCGGGGGCTCGACAACCCGCCGGACCACCCGGTGTCGCCGGGGGAGCGCTATGGCTACGTCTACGAGATCAATTATCTGCGTTGCATCCACTGCGACATGTGCGTCGAGGCGTGCCCGACCGAGGCGATCACCGAGTCCAAGCTCTTCGAGTTCTCCTTCACCAACCGGTCGGACGCCATCTACACCAAGAACGAGTTGGTCGTGAACGACGACGGCACGCCCAAGAAGCTCCCGTGGGAGGACTGGCGCGAGGGCGAGGACCTCATGACGTCCGGCTGGATGCGGGCGACGTCCCCGTCGGGCAACGCGGCCTACGAGGGGGAGGTGCAGTGGGCGGGCGAGCTCGGCTACGGCGTGCGCCCCCCCGAGGGCGGCCAGTCGGGTCGGCGCAACGACGAGGCCACGGGCACCAAGGCGCTGCGCGAGACGCTCGAGGCGCACCTGCTCGACGAGGACATCCCGCTGGCCCACCGCGGCATGCAGGGCCGCGTCTGGCGGGCCCGCAAGGGCGCGGTGCGCAACCGCAAGAAGATGGACGCGATGCGCGCCCGCATGAAGGACATGCGCGCGGAGCGCAAGGCGGCGAAGGTCGACGCCAAGTCGGTCAAGGCCGACGCCAAGGTGGAGGCGGCGGAGACGCAGCTGCACGACGCGGACAAGGCGTTCTACAAGGAGAGCGACTAACCCGTGCTCCATTCGTCCTTGCTCCTGGCTGCCACGCGCCCGACCTGGCCCGACATCCTGGTCTTCGCGGCCTCGGCCGCGGTGATCCTGGTCGGCGCCGTCGGCGTCGTGACGACGCGTAACCCGGTGCACGCCGCCCTGAGCCTCGTCATGACGCTCTTCGGCGTCGCCGTCCTCTTCATCGAGCAGGAGGCGGACTTCCTGGCCGCCGTCCAGATCATCGTCTACGCCGGCGCCATCGTCGTGTTGTTCCTGTTCGTCATCATGTTCCTCGGGGTCGACCGGGCGGAGAACATCAACGTCGAGCCGCTCGTCGGCCAGCGCCCGCTGGCCTTCGCCTTCTCGGCCATCACGCTCGGCGGCGTGCTGGCCATGGCGGCCACGGCGCACTGGGTCACCGGCGCCCATCAGGTTGTCGGGCCCATCCAGGGCCACGTGGCCGGGCCCAACTCGCCCGCCGGCGAGCCCGCCCAGCTCGGCAAGCAGCTGTTCACGACGTACCTGTTCGCCTTCGAGGCCACCGCCGCCCTCCTCGTCATCGCCGTGGTCGGTGCCGTCGTCCTGGCCCGCCGTCCGCCGTCCGTGCACGGTGAGACGGAGGACGAGTCCGAGAGCGAGCTGTCGGCATGAGCCTCTCGGGTGCCTGGTACCTGGGCCTCGCCGCGATCGTCTTCACGATCGGCGCCATCGGCCTGCTCGTGCGGCGCAACGTCCTCATCATGTTCATGTGCATCGAGCTGATGCTCAATGCGGCCAACCTCACGTTCGTGACCTTCGCCCGCATGCTCAACGACATCGGCGGCCAGGCGGTGGTCTTCTTCGTGCTCGTGGTGGCGGCGGCCGAGGTCGTAGTCGGCCTCGGCATCGTCGTGACCAACTACCGACGCCGCGCCACGACGGTGGCGGACGACCTGGACTCGCTCAAGGGCTGACCCGTGGTCCATCTCGCGTACCTCATGCTGCTGTTGCCCCTGGCCGGCTTCGCTGTGCTCGTCACGGCGGGGCGGCGCCTCGGCGACCCGTTGGCCGGATGGATCGGCACGGCCGCCGTGGGCGGCGCCTTCGTGGTCGCCTGTATCGTCCTGGCCGGGCTCATCCAGCTGCCGGGGGACCACCGGGTGGTGGTGCAGCAGTACTTCACCTGGTTCAGCTCCGGCGGCCTCAGCGTGCCGGTGGGGACCCTGGTGGACCCGCTCTCGATGACGATGTGCATGTTCGTCACCGGCGTCAGCGCGCTGATCCACCTGTACTCGATCGGGTACATGAAGAAGGACCGCGACTACTCCAAGTTCTTCATCTACCTGAACCTGTTCGTCTTCTCCATGCTCCTGCTGGTGCTGGCGAACAACCTCCTGTTGACGTTCGTCGGCTGGGAGGGCGTCGGGGTCTGCTCCTACTTCCTGGTCGCCTTCTGGTTCGAGCGCGAGTCGGCCGCCTCGGCGGGCAAGAAGGCGTTCATCTACAACCGGATCGGCGACGCCGGGTTCCTCGTCGCCATCTTCATCATCTTCGAGCGGACGGGGACGCTGCAGTACGAGGGCGGGCCGGGAGGCGGGATCTTCGGGCAGCTCTCGCACCTCGGCGGCGGCTACGGCACCGCGGTGGTGCTGCTGCTCCTGCTGGCCGCCACGGGCAAGTCGGCGCAGATCCCGCTGTTCAACTGGCTGCCCGACGCCATGGAGGGCCCGACGCCGGTCTCGGCGCTGATCCACGCCGCCACGATGGTGACGGCCGGGGTCTACCTGCTGTGCCGGATGAACCCCCTCCTGCACCTCTCGCCGACGGGCATGGAGGTCATCGCGTCCATCGGCGCCGTCACCGCGTTCGTGGCGGCGACGATCGCGTGCGCGCAGCAGGACATCAAGAAGGTGCTCGCCTTCTCGACCGTCTCACAGATCGGCTACATGGTCCTGGCGGTCGGCTCGGGGGCCTACGTGGCCGCCATCTTCCTGATGGTGATGCACGCGTTCTTCAAGGGCCTGCTGTTCCTCGGCGCCGGCTCGGTCATCCACGGGCTGCAGGACGAGCAGGACCTCAAACGGATGGGCGCCTTGCGACGCTTCATGAAGTGGACGACCGTCACGTTCACCATCGGCTTCCTGGCCATCGCCGGCATCCCGCCGCTGTCGGGCTTCTGGGCCAAGGGCGACGTGCTCGACAACGCGTTCGCGCACTACAAGGTGCTGTGGGCCATCGGCCTGATCACGGCGGTGCTGACGGCGTACTACATGAGCCGCCTGGAGATCCTGGCCTTCGGCGGCGAGCCCCGCTTCGAGCAGCCCGGGCCGCACGGTGAGCCGGCGCTGCACACGCCGCACGAGTCGCCCTGGGTCATGCGCCTCCCGCTGGTGATCCTGGCGTTCTTCGCGTTCTTCGGCGGCCTGCTGAACCTGCCCTGGGTGCACACCCACGACCTCGAGAGCTGGCTGTCGCCGGTGTTCTCGGGCACTCTCTACAACAACAACCTCAGCGACACCGCCCTGTGGGCCCTGGCCATCACGGACATCGCGGCCGCCCTCATCGGCGTGATCATGGCGTACTACCTGTGGCGCGGCGCGCAGGTGGACAAGCCGGCGCTCGAGCCGGCGTTCCTGCAGCGCGTCTGGTACTGGGACGACTTCTACGACGCCATCATCGGCAAGCCGAGCCAGCGGCTGGCGACGTTCTTCGCCTGGGTGGTCGACGCCCGCATCATCGACGGCGCCGTCAACGGGACCGCACATCTCGCCAAGATCACCGGCACGGCGGCCCGGCGCCTGCAGACGGGTTACGTCCGGAACTACGCACTGGGCATCGCGCTCGGGATGGCCCTGCTGATCGCCTTCATGCTGAGCAGGACGTGGTGGGCATGACCCATCACGAGGTCCCGTACCTGACGCTGCTCATCCTCCTCCCGGCCATCGGGGCCGCCGTGCTCGGCATCCTGGGCCTGGACAAGCGGATGCCCAAGGAGCTCTCGTACGCCATCGCGCTCATCGCATCGCTCGTGACGCTCGGCTTCGCCATCGCAACCTTGGTCGTCATGAAGGTGCACGACGGCGGCTTCCAGCTGGTGTCGGACCACGACTACACCGGCAACGCGCTCGGGGTGCACTGGTCCCTCGGGGTCGACGGCATCTCGATCTTCCTGGTCCTGCTGACCGCGATCCTGTTCCCGCTCACGATCATCCTGGGGCGGAACCGCGAGAACCACCGCGCCTATTTCGCGTGGATCCTGCTGCTCGAGGCGGCGGTCATGGGGAGCTTCCTGTCGCTGGACCTTCTCGTGTTCTTCTTCATGTTCGAGCTGACGCTCGTGCCCGCGTACTTCATCATCGCCGGCTGGGGGCACCAGCGCCGGGCCTACGCCGCCATCAAGTTCTTCCTCTACACGTTTCTCGGCTCCGCCTTCCTGCTGGTCGGGATTCTGGCCCTCGCCTTCATCCACCTGTCGCAGAAGGGGTACCTCACGTTCTCGCTCGGGCCGCTGATGCAGACGCACCTGAGCGGGACCCAGGGGGTGCTGCTCTTCTTGGCCTTCACCGCGGCGTTCGCCGTGAAGGCGCCGCTGTTCCCGTTCCACACCTGGTCGCCCGACGCGTACACCGAGGCGCCCGAGGAGGGCTCGGTCGTCCTGTCGGGTGTCCTGGCGAAGCTCGGCACCTACGGCATCATCCGCTTCGACCTCAGCCTCTTCCCCCAGGCCACCCGTACCCTCGCCCCCATCCTGCTCACGCTGGCGGTCATCGGCATCGTCTACGGCGCGATCGTCGCCTGCGCGCAGCGCGACCTGAAGCGGCTCGTCACCTACTCGTCGCTGGCCCAGATCGGCTTCATCGCGCTCGGTGCGCTCGCGATCAGCACCCAGGGGCTGGCGGGCGGCGTGCTGCTGATGCTGAACCACGGGCTGATCGTGGCCGCCCTGTTCATCCTCATCGGCTTCATCTACCAGCGGCGCGGGACGTGGCAGGCCGGAGAGATGCGCGGCCTGCAGAAGGCGGCCCCGGTCCTGGCCGCCGTCTTCACCGTCGTGATGATGGCGTCGATCGGCGTCCCCGGGCTCAACGGCTTCGTCAGCGAGTTCCTGGTCCTGTCGGGCACCTTCATCACCCACCGCTGGTGGGCGGTGGTGGCGGTGCTGGGCGTGATCGTCGCCGCCATCTACCTGCTGTGGGCCTACCAGCAGGTGTTCCACGGCTCGCCGCGCGAGGCCGACGAGAAGACGCGTGACCTCGGGTGGCTGGAGCGGGCCGTGATGGCGCCGCTCATCATCCTCATCGTGTTCCTGGGCGTCTACCCCAAGCCGGTGCTCGACCGGATCAACCCGTCGGTGAACCAGCTGATCGCGCACGTCGAGACGACGACCGGCCACGCGGAGCCCTCGGTGGCGGTCAAGGGCGTGGAGGGCGTGAAGTGATCGCCACCCTGCTCGCGACGTCGCACGCCGCCACGGGCTCCTCTGGCGCCATCGCGGTCCCCTCGATCCGGTGGCTCGCCATCCTGCCTCCCATCATCATGATCGGCGGCGCCGTGCTGCTGCTCGGCCTGGCGTCGCTCGTCTCGAGGCCGCTACGGACTGCGGTCTCGACCGCAGCGACCGTGGTGATCTCGGGTGGCGCGCTGGGCGTGGCCATCTGGCAGTGGACCGACGTCGCGGACCATGGCGCGCACACCTACATCGCCCACGCGGTCGTGATGGACGGCTTCAGCGTCTTCATCATGATCCTGGTGTCCGTCGCGATGCTGCTGAGCGCGCTGGTCGCCGACGGGTACCTGCGCCGAGAGGGCATCCAAGGGGCGGAGTTCCACGTGCTGGCCATGGTCTCGGCCTCGGGCGCCATGTTGATGGCCATGGCGAACGACCTCATCATCATCTTCCTCGGCCTGGAGATCCTCTCTATCGCGCTGTACGTGCTGACGGCGTTCAACTACCGGCGGGCGTCGTCGGGCGAGGCGGCACTGAAGTACTTCATCCTGGGCGGGTTCTCCTCCGCCATCTTCGTGTACGGCATCGCGCTGACGTACGGGGCGACCGGCTCGACGAACCTGACCCAGATCTCGGACTTCCTCTCCAAGAACGTCGTGCTCTCCAACGGGCTGCTCCTCGCCGGGCTCGCCCTGTTGCTGGTTGGCTTCGCCTTCAAGGTGGCGGCGGTGCCGTTCCACATGTGGACGCCCGACGTGTACCAGGGGGCGCCCTCGCCGGTGACCGGGTTCATGGCGGCGGTGGCCAAGGCGGGCGCCTTCGCGGCGATGTTGCGCGTGCTCTTCTCGTCGATGGGCGTGGTGTCGAGCGACTGGCGCCCGATCATCTACGGCCTGGCCGTGCTGTCCTTGGTGCTCGGCTCCTTCGTGGCGCTGCGGCAGCGGGACGTGAAGCGGATGCTGGCGTACTCGTCGATCAACCACGCCGGGTTCATCCTCCTAGGCGTCGTGACCGACACCGCCCGGGGTGCCAGCGCGGCGCTCTACTACCTCTTCGCCTACATGCTGATGACGATCGGCAGCTTCGCCGTCGTGACGTACCTCGGCCGCACCGGCGACGGCGACCACGACATCTCCCGCTACCGGGGCCTGGCGGGACGCCAACCGGTGCTCGCGCTCGCGTTCGCGGTGCTGTTGCTCGCCCAGGCAGGCGCACCGTTCACGACGGGGTTGTGGGCGAAGGTGGAGGTCGTCTTCGCGGCGATCGACGTCGGCTACTACCCGCTGGGCGTGATCGCCATGGTGACGGCCGTCGTGGCGGCCTACTTCTACCTCCGCGTGGCCGTGCTCATGTACGCCGGCGGCGGCCTGGGCGAGCCCGAGGGCGGGACCAGCGGCTCGGCGGAGCTCGACATCGACGAGTCGATGGTGGGCGGTGGCCTGATCACCGCGGCGGCACCGCCGGAGATCCCCGACGCGGGCGTGGCGGTCCCCGAGGCCGAGCGGCCGACGGGCGGTGGCGGTCTCGCCTGGGCCACGCCGGGGTCGGTCGGCGGCGCAGTGACGACGCTCAACGAGCAGATCCTGCTGGGCGACGAGCTCGAGGACGAGGACACCGCACCCGAGCCGGTCAAGGTGCCGGCGCTCGGCGCCCTGGCCATCGGGATCTGCACCGGCGTCACCGTGCTCTTCGGCGTGTGGCCGCAGCCACTCATCGACTTCGCCAACCACGCCACGCTGCTCTTCCTGCCCAAGTAGGCCGACGCACCCCACCCGGCGGCTATGGCCGTGTGACGTGGGAGCCGGGCGACGGCCCGGATCGGTCCCGAGCGGCGGGGCGCCGCCCTGCCGGTCCGTCGTAAGCTAGGGGCTCGCAAGCGGTTTTCCTCAGGTGGGAACCGCCGGATACCCGGTGGACGAGGAACGGATCGAGATGAACCAGGGACTGCCCGGGCACGAGCCCGGCGACGCGGCGGCAACGGACGAATCAGGTCTCGCTGAACGCCTGATCCGCGACGAGTTCTCGGATCCCGCGCCCGCCCAGCGTGCCCGCTCCCACCGCGAGGCGAAGCACGCGGTGGCGGCCGAGACGTCTTCGGTGGCCCAAGCGGACGGAGCCGGGGCGGACCCCGGCGCCCATACCGGCACGGACGACGCCGCCGGGGCGCTCTGGGACGAGACGGCGAAGGTCCGCGTGGTGGAGGTGGGGCCACCGGCCGCCGACGACACGATCGTGCTCGCTGCTCCGATCATCCACGAGGAGTTCACCCAGCCGAAGCGCGCGCCGAAATCGCGGTCCCACCGGGCGGGCATGCTGGCCGGCCTCGGCGTCGTCGGCGTCCTGCTCGTCGTGCTCGTCGTGTTCGCGCCGGGCGGGTCGAAGCCGCGACTTCCGGCACAGAGCGTGCACGACGTGAGCCCGATCTCCGCCAGCGGCCCCAAGACCGCGGCGGCCACCACGCCGACGACCGCCGTGGCGACCACTACGCCTCCGGCGCCCGCGAGCACGACGACGACTCCACCGAAGCCGGGCGGGACGATCACGACGTACATCAGCTACACCGAGGTGCCGGGCTCGACGACGCCGGCGCAGACCGTGACGCCCGCAACCACAGCGTCGGCACCCCCGCCGACCACCGCGCCGCCGCAGACAACGACGACCACGACGCCGCCGCCGACGACCACCACACCGACGACGCACTGCCTCCTGATCTTCTGCAGCTGACGGCCGCGCCTGCGCGCGGGCCGGCGGTTACCCCGACTGCTTCGAGAAGTCGGCGGTGCGCCACCGCTCGGGCGTCAGGCGGAACATGACGTTTGTCGGTGCGTCGCCGGCGGTCGCGGCCATGAACGCCTCGCCGCCCTCGGGTCCGAGGTAGCGATAGGCCAAGCCACGCAGCGCCTCGGGATCGGACGGATCCTCCCCCCAGCTGACGGGGCCATCGACGCTGACGAAGCTGTACGGCGGGATCTCGGATTGGGCGCACAACGAGCAGGTGCCGGCGGTCCGCAGGAGGCGGGCCTTCGTCGAGCCGCGACGGGTGATGAAGTCCACGGTGGCGCCCGGCTCGTAGGCGTACCAGACCGGCACGGTCAGCGGGGCGTGCCCTGGATCGTCGACCCCGAGGATGCCCACGTGCACGCCGGCGAGGAAGGCCTCGCGTTCGCCGCGGCTCATGGTGGTCGTCATTGCCCGACCGCCCGCGGCTCGGAAGCCTCGCCTGCGTGCTCGGCCGCCGTCCCGTTCTCCACCGGCGGGCTGTCCCCGGGGCTCATGGCGGCGACGATCTCTTCGGGCACCGCGGGCCCCGCGCGCTTGGCCACGCCGGTCGTGAGCAGGCGGCCGATCACCGGGACCTCGGTCAGCGACTCGGCCCGCATGATCTGGACCGCCACCGGGACGAACTGCTCGGCCGAGTCGAACACGATGTAGCGCGGCAGCCAGCGGGGCTCGTACTTGGCGTTGAATCGCCACAGCGTCTCGATCTGCAACACGCCCGACAGCCTTCGGATCGCCCATCGCTCCACGCGCTGGGTCACGCCGTCCCCGGACTCGCCCTCGAGGATCGAACGCATGGCGGCGAAGTTCAGGCTGAGGCCGGTCATCCCCCTCTCCTTGAGGTGGCTGATCGTCGAGCAGAGGGCGAAGTCCAGCAGCCCGTTCGGGTGGTCGGCCGGATCGCGCCGCATGAGGTCGAGCGAGTAGCCGCCGATCGCCGGAGACGGGACGAACTGGCACATGGCCACCGGGTCCCCGTCGGGGCCCTCGACGACCGTGAGCAGCAGGTCGGAGTCCCGCGAATCGAAGAGCCGACCGAGCATCATCGAGAAGCCGCGCTCCTGCTCGCCGCGGCGGCTCTTCGCCATCAACTCGGCCATCCGGGCCGCGTCGCGCGGCTCGAGGTGGGCCGGGTCCAAGAAGCGGACGGTGTAGCCGTAGCGGGCGACCCGGTTGACCGCTTGGCGCAGGCCCTTCATCTTCCCGCCCTCGAGCGAGAAGTCACGAGGGTCCACCACGGCCTCGTCGCCGATGTAGACGAACCGCATGCCCGAGGCCTGGTACGTGGGGAGCCACTCCTCGCCGGCGCCCATCACACCGAGCCCCCAGCCGTGGCGGTCGACGTAGCGACGGAAGGCGTCCCAGACGTGCGCCCGTTCCGAGAAGGGGCCGATCGGGTCGGGAGAGACGAGGCAGACCCCGCCGAAGACGGCGTACGCGACCAAGGAATCGCGGTGGAAGAACCACTGCTTGTCGTCGCGCAACGCGAAGTAGTCGAGCGTGCCGGTCCCGTGCCGGCGCACGATGTCCCGCGCCCGCAGCTCGGCGGCGCGGCGGCTGACGGCGGAACCCGACGAGAGGCTGCGGTCGACCACCGGGCGAGTCAGCAGGTAGAGGGCCACGACGATCAGGCTGATCCCGACGGCCAGCAGGGTGATGGAGGCGTAGTGGTCGATGGTCGTCGGGAACCGGACCCACTGCACGCCGACCAGGCGCTCCGCCGAGCCAAGGAGCACGTTGGGCCAGCTGGGGAGCGGGTGGTGGTGGACGTGTCCCGCCACCTCGACACCGAGGAAGCCGCCCAGGGTGGCGAAGAGGCCGCCCACCGCGAGGATCGCGAAGGCCCCGACGAGCGTGGCCGGCTCGGTCTGGGCCCGGAACAGGTCTCGCTGGACGACCAGGAGCACGAGCACGGCGGCGCACACGAGGAGCGTCACCACGTCGGCCGCGTGCACCAGGTGCAACGCCAGCGATGCCGTCAGTAACGCCACGGCCACCAGCCAGGAGCGGCGCTGACCCTTCAAGATGCCGCGGGACAACATGATCATCCCAATGCCGGCGATGGCCACGAGCGCGCCGGCCGCCTGTACGAGCGCGACAGGGAGGTACTGCGCGATCAGGTTCAAGTGCGCGCGGAGGGGCGCGGTGACGGCGGAAAGCAGGTCGATCGCGCCGGCTGCGAAGAGCGCCACGGCGGCGATGCGACGGATCCGGCGCACCCGGATGCGGTCCGCCGCGACGTCTGGCGCGGGTGGCCACGACGCCCCGGTCGGCCACCCGGCCTTGAGCTCGGCATGCACCTCGGCTGCCTTGTTGCGGCCCTTGACGAGCGAGTCGGCGGTCACCAGGCGCTCGCCCAAGGTCGCCGTGGGCAGCGCGGCGTCGGCCAGGATCAGACGGACGTGCAGCTCGGCCCCGGTTTCGATCTCGATGGTCGATTCCTGGCGGTGGTTGAGGAACGTCGGCGGGAGCCCGAGGCGCCCACGGTGCTCGCGCACGACCTCGGAGGTTGCACCGGGACAGGCGAAGAACCCGGTGTCGAGGTGGGTGAGCTCGGGCATGAGCGATCCGCCGGCGATGACCCCGGCGACCCCGTTTTGGACGGCGGCGCGGGTCAGGTCCAGCGCGTTCTCGTCGTCGATCTCGAGCTGTGCGTGCGCGATCGTGGCGGTGCCCGAGTCCCCGCGCGCCCACGGGGCGGGGAGGCTGCCGCCTCCGAGCGCCCGCCAGATGCCGCGTGAGGTGATGGCGACCACCACCGCCAGGACGACCAACAGGGCGACGGCGATCACCGCGGTGTCGACGACGCGGGAGAACCACGACGCGTTGTAGGCGTGCTGCAGAGCGGTCTGCTGGCGGGGGGAGCGGAACAGGTGGCCCAAGCCGTCGACGACCCACTCGATCCGCAAGAGGAGCGCAATGGCGGCGAGCGCGAGGGGCGGCGCCCACAAGAAGCGCCGCAGCCGCCGATAGAGCAGGCGAGACGTCACGAACCGGCGCGACTCGAGCGGGTCGTCCAGCCGCTCGATGCCATCCAGCCAGGGGCGGTCGTCCCGGGGGGTCGCGTCCATCGGAGCGGTGGCGTCCGGCCGCATCGACCCCGACCGCACCCACACGGTGCGGGGGCCGGATCCGGTCTCACAGTGGAGGTCGACGCCGTCCACCACGCTCACCCCGCTGGCGCTGAGGGCGTCGACGAGCTCGGGGTCACGTCCCGACGGCGCCATCACCGCGATCACCTGGGACTCCGGGCGCGCGGCGAAGGTGCCCAAGGCACCGATGAGCTCGGAGTGACTCTCGAGGGCCCGTCGCGCGGACTCCGCCGGGCACCCGGTCGCCACGATGCGGCCGCAGATGATCACGATGCCAGGCCCCTGCCACTCCTCCAGACGCCGTGCGATGTCGCGGGACGCGGCGGCGGAAGAAGCAGACGGGTCCAACGGGAGCAGCAGGTCGCCGATCACCTCGACCCGGCGACCCAGGGCCACCTCGATGCGGCAGTCGGCGCGGCGCGGCAGAGGCTCGCTGCGATCTGCAGCCGTGTCGACGTCGACGTCCATGCGACGTCCATCGTGTCACTTCCAGGGCCCCCGAACCCTCCTCATTGAGGCGGAGCCGCTCCGCCTGAAGATCGAAGACAGCCCGTTAAGCTGGACTTTCGTGCCCAGCCCGCGTCCCGACACCGACCTGACGAACTGGACCTGGCGCGAGGGGCCCAACCCTGACGTCGGACCCGCCGTGATTTTCGACATCGACGGCGTCCTGTCGGACGCGGCGGGTCGCCAGCACTTCTTGGAGCGGGGCCGGCGTGACTGGCCGGCCTTCTTCGAGGCCTGCGGAGACGACCCGGTGATCGAGGAGATCGCACGGCTCCTCGAGCTCCTCGACCCGACCCTCCACGTCATCCTGCTGACGGGGCGTCCGTTCAGAGTCAATCCGCAGACGGTTGCCTGGCTGCGACGCTACGGATTGCGCTGGGACCTTCTCGTCATGCGGTCCCGCGGGGACTACGCGCACGTGACCTCGTTCAAGCAATTAGTTGTCGACGACCTACGGGCCTACGGGTTCGACTTGCGGCTCGCGTTCGAAGACGACCCGTCGAATCACGCCATGTACGTGGCGGCGGGTGTGCCGTGCGTGTACATCCACTCCGGCTACTACGAGGACCGGAACTGACGCAACCAGCCGGCGGCGAGCGCGATCGCCGACAGCACGATCACCGGAAGGTCGCCCCAGTGGTCATACGGCGTCAGCCCGCGGCGCAACGCCACGGTGGCAAAAATCACCTGGCGGTTCCCCAGCGAGCTGCGCGCCACGACCACGCCGCGCTGGGTCACGACCGAGCTGAACCCGGTCGGCGCGGCCTGCACCAGGTCGCGGCCCGTCTGGACCGACTGGACGACATCGGCTGCGACCTCCTGCGCCGGCACCTGCGACGTGCTGTACGACGACGTGTTGGTGGGCACGGCGAGCAACTGCGCGCCGGCGCGCACGGACTCATGGCTCCGCCCCGCGTAGAAGACCTCGAAGGACACCAGCACGCCGATGGGACCGGCGGGGGTGCGCATGAGGCCGGTGCCGTGACCTGGCACGGCGTCGGTCGGCACGCCGGAGAGATCGGCAAAGTGTGCGAAGAAGGACCGGTCGGGCACGTACTCCCCGAAGGGCACCCGATGCACCTTCTCGTAGACGGCGACGATCTTGCCGCGCGGTCCCCACACGACGACCTCGTTGCGGAACATGGTCGCACCCGCCGGCTCGGTCACGCCGACCATGAGCGTCGTATGGAGCGCCCGCGCCAGGCTGCCCAACGTGGCGGCTTCCGGTGACCCGGCAAGAGGCCCGTCGAGGGCGACCACGTCTTCGGGCCACACCACGAGCTCGGCCTGAGGTCGGCCCGCCGTCACGCCGTACGTCGCTGCCAGCTGTGCGTCGTAGACCGTCGTCGGGGACACCTGCTCCTTGCTGACCCCACGCTGCCCGCCGCCCTGGACGAGCGCGACCCGCACCGTCCCCACGGGCGGGCCGCCGTCGGGAACGACCGCGCCCACGACGGCGAGCGCGACCACTCCGGCCGCGATGACTGCGGCCCCGACCACCGCCGACACCGGCACCTCCGAGCGCCGAGCGCGGAGAGCCGCCACCAGGGTCGCCGCCGCGACCCCACCGGCCCACACGCCGGCCGTGATGAGCAGCGGGCCGCCCAGGCGGGCCAGCTGGACCAACGGGCCGCCGGCCTGGCCGAGGAACACGCCACCCAGCGGCAGTCCTCCGAACGGCCAGGTCATGCGCACCGCCTCCGCCAGGGTGCAGGCGCCCACGAACGCCGGGGCTCGTCCCCGCACCGGCGGGGTGAGTGCGGCTGCGGCCGCGAAGAACAAGGCCTCGATGAGGATCAGTACGACGGCGCCGTACCAGTTGAAGGCGCGGGCCCAGAACAGCCCGATGGCGAAGCAGCCCAGTCCGGCCAGCCAGCCGGACCAGACCCGCGTCCGCAGCCGCAGTCCGGCCAGCCGCCAATACAGCAGCCCCGCACCCGCCAGCCCGAGGGGCCACCAGCCCCACGGAGGGAGCGAGAGGGCGAGCAGGACCCCGGCCGCCACCGACGGCGCGGCGATACGGCCTCGGCCGGTCGGCCAGGTCACGACACGGCGTGCGCAGCCGCCCGGCCGCTTGCGATGCAGGCCGGGATGCCGACGCCGCGGTACGCCGCTCCCGCCACCGCGACGCCACCGAGGCGTGCCGCCGCCGCTTCGACGCCGGCCGTGCGCAGAAGATGGTGGACGCGGTACTGAGGCAGCCCGTGCGGGTGTCGCACGACGACGGCCTCCGTCGGCTGGCCGCTCAACCCGATCAACGCGCTGAGCTCTTCCCAGGCCACGACCGCACACTCGGTGTCCGTCCACTGCTGCGGGCGGGTGTCGTCGATCCGGCCCATCGAGGCGCGGAGCATGACCTGGCCGTCGCGGGCCAGATGCGGCCATTTCCGGTCGAGGTAGGTGCACGCGGTGACGGCCCAGGGATCGCCGCCCTTGGGGGCGCTGTGGCGCGGGACGAGGAATCCCGTCCCGAAGAGCTCCGCGGGCGCGCAGCCGACCGGGGCGCGGAACGTGACCAACGTGACCGACGCGTAGTCGATCGAGGCGAGCAACGCGGCAGCCTCGTCGTCGTGGGAGCGCAGGAGCGTTGCCGCGCTGGGCGCCGGGACGGCGACGACGACGGCGTCCCCGCGTTGGTCGGCGTGGCCGATGACGGCCCAGCCATCGCCGTCGCGCCCGAGACATTCGACCGGGCTCGACAGTCTGAGCTCCACGCCCCGAGCCCCGAGGCCGGCGACGAGCGCGTCGACGAGGGCGGCCATGCCCCCGTGGAGCGCCCAGAAGAGAGGAGGGCCGTCGGGATCCGGGCGCGGGACCTCGGCGCGCAGCGCGCGCATCAGGCTGCCGCGGCGCTGGGCGGCGGCCAGCAGCGGCGGGAAGACCGCGGCGGCGGACATGTCGTCGACCGATCCGGCATGGATGCCGCCGATCAGGGGATCGGCCAACGTGTCGACCACCTTGTGGCCGAGCTTCCGTGCGACGAGCGGGCCGATGGCGCGGTCGCCGATGGGACCGCGTACGTCGGGCCGCGGCAGCAGCGCGTCGCGCGCCAGCGCAATGGAACCGCCCAAGCCGAGGATGCCGGAGCGGGCCGACGGCCAGAACCGGGTGGGAATCCCCATCGCGTGCCCGTCGGGCAGGACGCGCAGCCGGCCCCGTGACCAGACCGACGCACCCCGCGCCGTGATCGGGACGAGCGCGCCTTCGAGCCCGGCCTCTTTGCAGAGATCGAGCGCCTCGGGTCGTCGCCCCAAGAATCCGTCGGGTCCCATGTCGACGACCTGACCGGCGACGTCGTCGCTGCGCAACGCACCACCGAATCGGCCCGAGGCCTCCAAGACGACGATCTCGGGCGCGCCCGCGTGCGGCTCGGCCCCTCCGCTCAGTTCCCACGCCGCGGCCAACCCGCTGATGCCGCCGCCGACCACGATCACCCGCCGCGCGGCCATATCAGGGCGCGGCGGTCGCAATCAGGTCGGCCAACACCCCGACGAACACCGGGTCGTCGTTCAGCGACTCGGTGCGCGCGTAAGCGAGACCGGACTCGGCAGCGATCCCCGCCACCTCGACGTCGAGGTCGTACAACACCTCGAGATGGTCGGAGACGAAGCCGATGGGACAGATCACGACGACATCGATGTCACCGCCGGCGCCGAGCCGGCGCACCTCGTCGCGCACGTCGGGGCCGAGCCATGGTTCAGGTGTCCGGCCCGCGCTCTGCCAGGCCACATCCCATTCGTCCAGACCCGCCGCCTCCGCCACCCGTCGGGCCGAGTCGGCCAACTGCTCGGGATACGTATCGCCCTGCTCGCGCACGCGCTCGGGGAGCGAGTGCGCAGTGAAGATCACCCGTGGCCGGCCCGGCACCGTCGCGATCGCCTCTCTGACCCGGTCCGCCAGGAGCTGCACCAGGGCGGGTTCGCCGTACCACGGTCCGACGGCGACGAACGGCGTCGAGCCGAGCTCCTTGGCCGCCCGGTCGAGATACTCCTGAGAGCCCATGGACGACGAGTGCGGGGTCAGGACCAACCCGATCACCTCTTCGTGGTCCGCAGCCGCGAGCGCGGCCGCAGCCTCCTCGATGAGAGGGTCCGTGTGCTTGGCGCCGAACGAGACCACGTAGCGCCCCGGCACGCGGCGATCGAGCTCGGCACGCACCGCATCGACTTGGGCCCGGGTGCGTTCGGCCAGTGGGGACACGCCGCCGATCGCCCGGTAGCGGCCCTCCAGCTCGGCCAGCTGGGCCGGTGCGGGCGGGCGGCCGCGACGGATCCGCGTGTAGAACCCCTCGATCTCGTCGGTGTTGGCCGGCGTGCCGTGCGCCATGAGGAGGACGCCGATCGTCACCTCGGGGCGCTCTCCCGGTGGACCAACTCGGCGACCGCGCCCAAGATGCCGGGGTCCGTCTCGGGCAGTACCCCGTGACCGAGGTTGAAGACGTGACCGGTGCCCGTTCCATCGCCACCGCGCACGAGCACCTCGCGGACGCCCTCCTCGACCACGTTCCACGGGGCGAGGCAGAGGGCCGGGTCGAGGTTTCCCTGCACCGCGTGGTGCGCGCCCACCCTGGCGCGCGCGGCGTCGAGCGGCACCCGCCAGTCGACGCCGACGACGTCGGAGCCGGCGTCGGCCATCTGGACGAGGAGCTCTCCGGTGCCCACGCCGAAGAGGATGGTCGGGACCCCCAAGTCGGCGATGCCCTCGAAGACGGCGCGCGTCGCCGGTAGCGCGAAGCGCGCGTACTCGTCGGGCGACAGCGAGCCGGCCCAGCTGTCGAAGAGCTGCACCACCTGCGCCCCGGCATCAATCTGCGCACGCAGCGACGCCACCGCCATGGCCGCGAGCCTCCGGGTGAGTTCGTCCCACAGGGCGGGCTCTCCGTGCATTAGCGCCTTCACACGCGCGAACGTCCGCGACGGACCGCCCTCGACGGCGTAGCTCGCCACCGTGAAGGGGGCGCCGGCGAAGCCGATCAGCGCGACACCCGTGCCGTCGAGCTCCTTCGCCACGAGGCGTGCCGCCTCGGCGACATACGGCGCGTCGTGGTCGGGCTCGAAAGCGCGGAGGCGGCGAAGGTCGGTGTCCGAGCGGAACGGCTCCGCGACCACCGGCCCCCGGCCCTGCTCGATCTCCACGCCGAACCCGATGGCGTGGAGGGGCACGACGATGTCGGAGAACAAGATGGCGGCGTCGACGCCGTAACGCCGAACCGGCTGGAGCGTGAGCTCGGCGGACAACGCGGCATCCTCGATGGCGGACAAGATCGAGCCATCGCCCCGGGCGGCGCGGTACTCGGGCAGCGCCCGCCCCGCTTGGCGCATGAACCAGACCGGCGTGCGCGTCACGGGCTCCCGCCGGCAGGCCCGCACCAGGTCGGGCACGGCATCTGCCCGAGGCGTCACCCGAGCGGCTCTATGACGACCGCCGTGCCGTAGGCGCAGATCTCCGTCCAGTTGCCACCCATCTCCGAGGTGTCGAACCGCATGGCCAGGACGGCGTTGCCACCCCGGGCCTCCGCCTCCCCGACCATCCGGTTGACGACGTCCTCCCGGCTCAGCTGGAGGTTCTTCGTCATCCCCTTGAGCTCGCCGCCGGCGAGCGACTTGAAGGCGGCGCCGAACTGAGAGCCGACGTTCCGTGAGCGGACGGTCAGGCCGAAGACCTCCCCCAGCACGGAGGTGACCTTGTAGCCGGGCACGTCGTTCATGGTCGAGATCAGCATGGCGATCCTTTCGGTGCGGCTCATCGTAGGCGTGGGCACCCAGGCGTCCCGGGCGTGTGCGGCCGTCTAAACTGAACCGTTTCCCCGAGGGACCGGGGTGAAAGGGGAGAGGTGCCCGAACATCCCGATTTACAGGATGAGCAGGAGTTCCTCGACCGGGCCTACGACGGGCTCGAGTTCATGCGCGGCGAGGCTCGCCAGATGCTCCAGGGCGTCCTGGATCTCGGCCGCGGCGGCACCTTCCAATCGCGTACCGAACGCGACATCGTGGTGCGCACCAGCCTGGCCCGCCTCGAACAACTCGACATCGGCGACCAGGCTCTCTATTTCGGCCGGATCGACCGGCTCCCCGAACCGGGGAACGGGGCGACGAACGGGGCGCTCGGCGAGTCGTTCCACATCGGCCACCTCGCCGTGTCGGGCCCCGACCACGAACCGTTGGGGGTGGACTGGCGGGCGCCCGTGGCGGAACCCTTCTACCGGGCCACCGGGCTCGATCCCCAGGGGCTCGCTCGCCGGCGCCACCTCGCCGTGCGTGGCCGCGCCGTCCTCGGACTCGAGGACGAGTACTTCGTGGACCCCGCGGGGCGCCCGGTGGGCCCGGTCGACGACGGGGACGCCGGCGGAGAGCGCCTGTTGTCCGACGGCATGGTCCTCGGCGGGCCCGGTGCCCTGCTCTCGGCCTTGGGCCAGTCCAGGACCGGTCGCATGGGTGACATCGTGGCGACGATCCAGCGCGAGCAGGACGAGATCATCCGCTCGCCCCTGCCGGGCGTTCTCGTGGTGCAGGGCGGTCCGGGCACGGGCAAGACCGCGGTGGCGCTGCACCGCGCCGCGTACTTGCTCTACACCCACCGTTTCCCGCTCGAACGCCAGGGCGTGCTCGTCGTCGGCCCCAACCCGCTGTTCCTGCGTTACATCGAACAGGTCCTGCCTTCCCTGGGCGAGACGGGCGTCAGCCTTTCGACCGTCGCCGGTTTGGTGCCCGAGGTGCGTGTCCGGGGCGTCGACGACGCGGCCGTGGCCAAGCTGAAGGGCGACGTCCGCATGGTGAAGGTGTTGGCCAAGGCGGTCCGCACGCGCGAGCGCCCGCTCCGCCAGGACGTGGAGATCCCGTTCGGTGCCGGCGTGCTGAGGCTGCGGGCTCGTTCGACCGAAGAGATCGTGGGGCTGGCCCGGCGCCGTCCCGGCACCCACAACGCGCGGCGGCGGTTCGTGGAGGCGCAAGTGGTGCGGTCCCTCTCGGACGACTACCGGGCCCGCCTCAACCGCGGCGGGATCACGACAGCCGACGACGCCCCGAGCCAAGAGGAGCAGGACGACCTGGCACGGCGCATCCGACGTGCGCCCGAGGTCATCGAGGCGCTGGACCGGATGTGGCCCCGCCTGTCGCCGCACGAATTCCTCCACGACCTCCTGGGTGCGCGGGCGCTCCTCACTGCGGCCGGCAAGGGCATCCTCACCGCGGCGGACGTGCAGCGCCTCTACCGTCCACGCAGCGCCTCCCTCGATACCGTGCCCTGGACCGTGGGCGACACCGCGCTGATCGACGAGGCGAGGACGCTCCTGGGTCCGCGCCGCGGCCGGACCGCGCGGACGCGGACGGCTCGCAGCGACGAGGGCTCGGCCCAGGAGACGGGGTTCTGGCCGCAAGGCCTGGCGGCGTCGCCCGCTCCTACGGTCGTCTCCTCCAACGGTTCCGACGACGAAATAAGGTCGTTCGGCCACATCGTGGCCGACGAGGTGCAGGACCTGTCGCCCATGCAGCTGCGCATGCTGGCGCGTCGATCGCTCTCGGGCTCCATGACGGTGGTCGGCGACATCGCTCAGGCCACCGGGCCCTGGGCGCCGACAAGTTGGGACGACGTGACTCGTCACCTGACCCCGCAGCGCCCGCCGCGGCTGGTCGAGCTCACGGTGAGCTACCGCACCCCGGCCGAGGTCGTCGCGCTGGCGGCGCAGGTGCTGGCCGTGGCGGCGCCAACGATCGCCCCGCCCCGCCCCGTCCGGGCCTCGGGGCAAATGCCGCGCATCGTGCACGCGGGCCGGGTGGGCTTTGCGGCGCGCCTGGCCGAATTGGCGCGCGAAGAGGTGGCGGCGGTCGCGCCCGGCAGGGTGGCCGTCCTCGGCGCAGGGGTCATGCTCCCGGAGCTGATGCGCGCGTTGGCCGAAGCCGGTCTCGACGCCACCGACCCGCGTGACCCCGCCGGGGAGGGCCTGGCGGCCGGGCTCGTCGTTCTGCCCGCCGACGAGACCAACGGCCTCGAGTTCGACTCCGTGATCGTCGTCGAGCCCTCGCTCATCGCGTCCGTCGGCGACGAACCGGCCGAGGAGACGCCTCCGGTCGCCACGACACGGGGATTGCGGACTCTCTACGTCGCGCTGACGCGGCCGACCCGGCGGCTGACGATCCTGCACGCCGATCCCCTGCCGGTCGACCTTCACTGACCTGGGAATTCACAGGCCGCCGCCAGGCCACAACCCCGCAACCTGCTTATTGGCGACCTGAGCAGCGGGTCGACTAGAAATTGCGCTGTGACGCAGGCTGTTTCGGCGGAAGTCCCCGCGCCCCAAGGGAGGATCATTCACGACCGGCCGCCGATGCTGGCGGTCGGGGTCATGATCTGGCTCGGTTCCGAGCTGATGTTCTTCAGCGGCCTCTTCGCCGCCTTCTTCACCATCCGGGCCAACACCGTCGGACCGTGGCCCCCCGCCGGGACCGAACTCGACACGGCGCGGGCGGGCGTCTTCACCCTGATCCTCGTCGCGTCGAGCTTCACCATGCAGAAGGCCGTCTTCGATGCGGAGTGGCGCCGGCGCAAGGCCGCCCGGATGTGGGTCGTCTTCACCATCATCCTGGGCGTGGCGTTCCTGGGCAACCAGGTCTACGAGTGGTTGTTCAGCCCCACTCGTTGGTACACGAACTCGTACGGCTCGCTCTTCTACATCATGTCGGGCCTCCACGGGTTGCACGTGTTCATCGGACTGATCGCCATGGTCTTCCTCCTGGGTCGGATGCGGGGTGACAAAGGTGGCGACCCGGGCGAGCTCTCGGCTATGCAAGGAGTCTCTTACTACTGGCACTTCGTCGACATCGTCTGGGTTGGTCTCTACAGTTGTCTGTTCCTTCTCAAGTAGGCGTGCGAGGCGTGCGCCCATCACTCAAGAAGAAGCTCCGCACCCAATTCCTGCTGCCGGCCGGCCTTCTGACCGTCGCCGCCATGGCGTCGCTGGCGGTGTTCTTTCCCGGCACCGGAGCCGGGGCCAGCGGGCACAACGACACGTCGCAGGTGTCGACCAACGCGAAGGACGTGTTGAAGGCGTGCGGCACCGTGAACACGAAGGGGGTCAGCCCGATCCCCAATACGGGGAACCCCTTCTTCAGCACCAACCTCCTGTGCCACGGCGGCAACCTGCTCTCCTACGGCAACAACTCCATCACGTACGCCAACCCGCCGCAGTCGTACATCCAGGCGGGGCACGAGCTGTTCGCCCAGACCTGCTCGAGCTGCCACGGCAACAACGCCAACGGCACCATGATCGTGAACGGCAAGGTCGAAGCCACCATCGGCCCGAACCTGCAGGGCGTCGGTGCGGCCACGGTCGACTTCTGGGTCAGTTCGGGGCGGATGCCGGCGACCGACACGAAGTCGGTGGAGGCGGAACGTAAGGCGTCCCGCCTCACACCGAAGCAGGCGCTCGAGCTCGCGGCGTGGGTCAACTCGCTCGACCCCTCGGTGCCGGCGGTGCCGTTCCCACACCTGCAGGGGGCGAACCAGTCGGTCGGCGCCGATCTGTTCTCCCTCAACTGCGCGGCGTGCCACACCATCACGGGTGCCGGTGACGCGCTGGCCTTCGGCACCAATGCGCCCACGTTGCAGAACCGGGGCGTGACGGCGCAGCAGGTCGCCGAGGCCATCCGCACCGGTCCCGCCAACATGCCGCGCTTCTCGGGCAACCTGAGCGACGCCCAGGTGCGCGACATCGTGTCGTATGTCACGGGCCGGCTGCAGCACCCCACCAACCCGGGGGGCTTCGGACTGGGCGGCGTCGGGCCGGTGGCCGAGGGCTTCGTCGCACTGCTGATCGGCGTCGGCGGTCTCGCCCTCATCTGCTTCTGGATCGGAGAGCGTTCGTGAGCGACCCCGACCACCAGCCCTCGCGCACGCGGGTGCCGATGCCGATCGCGGCGCTCAGCGATCCGCACATGAGCGACGCGGCGCGTCACCCCAAGCGCATCGAGAACCTCATCGCGGTGATTTTCCTCGTCGCCATCGTGCTGTTCGGTATCTCCGGCGCGGCGTGGTGGCAGAACTGGAACGACTGGATCTTCGGTGGCGCGCTCGGTGCCGGGCTCTTCGCCCTCGGCTTCGGCTTCACGGCCTGGGGCAAGTACCTCATGCCGCAGGGACCCTTCGTCGAGGAGCGCCACACGCTGGCCTCGACCCCCGATGAGCGCGATTCCATTTCGGCGGCCCTCGTCGAGCGCACCGCGGTGGTGGTCAAGCGGCGCAAGGTGTTGGGCGGCCTGTTCGCCGCCGCTTCCGGCGTCTTCGGGCTCGTGATCCTCCTTCCCCTGATCGGTTCGCTCGGCCCGCTGCCCGAGGACGAGCTGGACACCAGCGATTGGAAGGCGGGGACGGTGCTCGTCGACTCCAACGGCCGGCCCATTCGCCGCGAGACCCTCGTCGTCGGCGGCATCATGACCGTCTACCCGCGCAACCAGCTGCGCATCCAAGACGGTCAGGTGATCTTCACCGACTCGGGGCTGGCCACCGACCAGACGGTCCTGATTCGCGTCTCGGACCAGCCTCTCGATCCGCCCACCATGCCGGGTCGCGAGAACTGGACGCCCGACGGCTACGTGGCCTACTCCAAGGTGTGCACCCACTTGGGTTGCCCGGTCGGGCTCTACGAGCAGGAGCTCGAGCTCTTGGTCTGCCCGTGCCACCAGTCCATGTTCAACGTCCGCAACGGGGCGGTGCCGCAGTTCGGGCCGGCGCCGCGCCCGCTCCCGCAGTTGCCCCTCGGCTACAACGACGACGGGTACCTCATCGCCACGGCGCCCTATGATCAGGCCCTCGGACCTGGCTTCTTCGAGCGGACCACATGAGCGACACCGCCATAAAGACGAAACGCTCCACGCGAGCGGCCCGGGGCCCCTACGGCCAGGTGGGCAAGATCGTCGACGAGCTCGACGAACGGCTCGGCATCGCCAAAGGCGGACGCGTCTTCCTCGACAAGATCTTCCCGGACCACTGGTCGTTCATGCTCGGCGAGATCGCCTTGTACTCGTTCGTCGTCATCATCGCGACCGGCATCTTCCTGACGCTCTACTTCGTCCCCTCGGCCACCCAGGTCCTCTATCACGGGTCGTACGCCCCCCTGCGCGGCCAGCGGGTGTCGGAGGCCTACCAGTCGACGGTCAACATCTCCTTCAGCGTGCGCGGCGGGCTGCTCATCCGTCAGATGCACCACTGGGCGGCCGACATCTTCATCGGCGCCATCATCGTGCACATGGCCCGGATCTTCTTCACCGGCGCCTTCCGCAAGCCGCGCGAGCTCAACTGGACGATCGGGATCATCATGCTGGTCCTGGCCGTGCTCGAGGGGTTCATCGGCTACTCGCTGCCCGACGACCTGATCTCGGGTACCGGGCTCCGCATCGGCTACTCCATCGCCGAGTCGCAGCCCTTCATCGGCAGCTACATGGTCTCGTTCCTGTGGGGCGGGCAGTTCCCGGGCACCGGGATCATCATCCCCCGGTTGTTCATCGTCCACGTCCTGCTCGTCCCGCTCCTCTTGCTCGGTCTGATCGGCGCCCACCTCGCACTGCTCGTGCGCCAGAAGCACACGCAATTCGCCGGCGAGGGAAGAACCGAGAACAACGTGGTCGGCTCGCCGATGTTCCCCACCTTCATGGCGAAGACGACGGGGTTCCTCTTCATGGTGACCGGCCTCACGGCACTGCTCGGTGCGTTCGCCCAGATCAACCCGATCTGGCAGTTCGGCTCCTACGACCCGTCCAAGATCTCGTACGCCGTGCAGCCGGACTGGTACATGGGCATGCTCGACGGCGCCCTGCGCATCATGCCGTCGTGGGAATTCGCGGGCTGGGGTCATACCGTGCCCCTCGAGGTCTTCCTGCCCGCGGTCCTGTTCCCGACCCTGCTCATCACGCTGTGGCTCTTGTATCCGGGCTTAGAACGCAGGTTTACCGGTGATCACGAAATGCATAACCTGCTGGACCGGCCGCGCGACCGCCCCAAGCGCACCGCCGCCGGCGTGGCCATGTTCACGTTCATGTTCGTGTTGTTCGCTGCCAGCTCGACCGACGTGTTGGCCAACTTCTTCCACGTCTCGCTGAACGTGACCTTGTGGTTCTTCCGGTTTGCCATCTTCGTGATCCCGGCCATCGCCGCCGGCGTCACGTATCAGCTCTGCAAGGAGATGCAAGGCGTGCACGGCGTCGGCAAGCGCAAGCGGGCCGTCATCGTGAACCGCTCGACCGACGGCGCGTACTCGACCGTGCCCACGGCGCCCCGGCCCGACGACGAGCACGTCGAGCTCGACCCGGAGCCGGTACCCGATCGCATCGACATCGAGCCGTTGGAGGTCAACGGCGAGGTGACCCTGCCTGAGCCGTCGCCCACGGGCGTGCGCCAGGTCACGCGCTGAACCAGCCGGCCGAGCGACCCGGCTCCCGCGACCTCTGGGTCGCCATCGAAACGATCCACGCCGTCACGTACTTCGACCCGGGGTGTCGCGCCGCGTGGCGTGACGCGGGCCTCCGCGGTTTCTGGGCGGGCTACTTCGCCGGGCGGGCGGCGCCTCTCGGCAAGGTCGGCGCCGGACCGGTCACGGCGGCCTTCTACAACTTCCACGCCGCGATGGTGGCGAAGGCCGTGCCGGGGTGCTGGGAGGTGGTGGAGCCGCTGACGCTGTGCCGGGTCCGGGCCATTGCCGCGGCCGAGGCGCTGAACGAGGCCAGCAGCGTCGCGGCGCGGTCGGACCTCGTGGCGGCCCTGCCGCTGCTCCGCCGCGCCGTCGGGGCCGGCGACGACGCCGGGCGGATGATGGCCGCCGCCAACCGTGGGCTGTGGCCGGCCATCGCAACCGCCCTCGGGACCGGAGGGATGGCCGAGGCGTGGCAGGCCTGCACGACGCTGCGGGAGCACCGCGGCGACGGGCACGTCACTTCGCTCGTGACGCACGGGATCTCCGGCATCGAGGCCCACGTGTTGGTTGCGGGCACGAAAGGCGTGCCGGCCGAGATCTTGCGTGACAACCGGGGCTGGAGCGAGGACGACTGGGAAGCGGCGACGGCGAACCTGGCGGCCCGAGGGCTGCTGCACGCCGACGGGCGCGCCACCGACACCGGCCGCACCCTCCACGCGGCGGTCGAGGAGCAGACGGATCGCCTGGCGGCGTCGCCGTATGCCGCGCTCGGCGACGCCGCGCTGGCCGACCTGCACGGCGCGCTGCTGGCCTGCGCCCACGACGTGGTGGCCTCGGGCGTGCTGCCGTTCCCCAATCCGATGGGACTGCCCCGCGCGACCTAGGTGCTCGATCAGCGCGTGGTCGTGGCGGGCCGCGGCGGCGGCCAGCCCGGCACCAGACCCAGCTCCTTGCACAGCAAGCGCGACGACACCATTTGACCGGCGTAGGCCTCGGCGGCGGGATCGTCGCCGAGCCACGCCGCAACCGCACCCGCCACGTCGGGCGGCGCAGGCACGTGTCCGGCGCGCACGAGCACCTGGTCAGTGCCGGACGCACGCATCGATTCCGTGAGCGTGAGCCCGGGCGCAATCGAGAAGGCCAAGATGCCGCGGTCACCGAACTCGACGTGGCACATGTCCGTGACCCGGTGGAAGGCGGCCTTGGCGGCGGCGTAGGCCACGCCCCAGCCACCGGCCCCGGCGGGGGCGGGCGGGGTGGTGAACGCAGCCTCGGACAGCATGTTGACCAGGCGGCCCGAGCCACGCTCGAGCATCTGGGGCAGGAGCAACTGGGTCAGCAGCAGCGGGTGGAGGTAGTCACCCACCAGGCAACGCTCGGCCAATTCGAGTGGAAGGTCCAGGATGCGGTCCATGGTCCCAGGCCCCTGGTAGATGGCGTTGTTGACCAGCACGTCCACGCGCCCCCACGTCGCAAGGGCTTCGTCGGCCACGTGCTCGACCGATGCCCGTTCCAAGAGGTCCATGGGTACCGGCAGGCAGCGGCGGCCGAGCGCCTCGATCGTGGCGGCCGTCGAGTCGAGGCTTCCCGCGATGGGCACGGGTGCCGATTCGACGAGCGCGCTCGACGCGTGGGCGCGGCCGTCGCCCTCGTGCACGGTGCGTGCCGTGATCACGACATCGAAGCCGCGCCGGGCCAGCGCCACGGCCGCACAGCGCCCGATGCCGCGGCTGGCACCGGTGACGAGCGCGACGCGAGGCGGTTCAGGCATGGCGCACCTACATCATCCCGGCGATCTGGTGCCCGCCGTCGACGTTGATGACCTGGCCGTTGATGTACCCCGACGCGTCACTGCAGAGGAAGACGACCACCCGGGCGATGTCGGCGGGCGTCCCGAGCCGACGCGTGGGGTTGGCGTCGGCCAGGCGCCGTTGCACCTCGTCGGGCACGTTGGTCGCGGCGGTCGCGGTCAAGATGAAGCCCGGGGCGATGGCGTTGGCGCGGATGCCGTCACGCCCGTAACGGACGGCCAGGTGCCGGGTGAGCTGGTTGAGCGCCGCCTTGGAGACGCCGTAGGCCACTCGGGTCGACTCTGCGATGGTCCCGGTGCCCGAGGAGATCGTCACGATGGAGCCGCCGCCGCGCGCCTGCATCGCCGGGATGGCGTGACGGGCCAGGAGCAAGGCGCCTCGAGTCGTCGTCTCGATCGCCCGCTCCCAGACGCCCAAGTCGACGCCGACGGCGTCCGTGTCGAGTCGAGGGTGGCTCCAGGCTGCGTTGTGGTCGACGCAATCCACTCCGCCGAACTCGTCGACGGCGCGGGCGACGAAGGCAGCAACCGACTTCTCCTGGCGTACGTCGCACGACATCCCGAGGGCGCGCCCACCCGCCGTCGTGATGGCGCGCGCGACGTCCTCCGCCGCCTCTTCGTTGACGTCACCCACCGTCACCGTGGCGCCCTCCTCCGCGAGGAGCAGGGCGGTGGCGCGTCCGATGTCGGATGCACCCCCGCTCAGGAGGACGACCTTGCCGTCCAGCTGATCCACGGTCAGGCCTTCACCGGGCGCGAGCCCCTCGAGAGGGCGCGTCGAACCGCCGGGAAGGACTGATCATGTCGCCATCGTAGGACCAGGCCCCGAGGCGGGCCGGGCCGGCTTCTCCCATGCCGAATTGGGCGTCGACCTGGGGCGCATGGCACGATCGTGGGGTGCGAGTGCGCCGCAGCTTCGCCTTCATAGACGTCTCCGGGTTCACTGAACTGACCGAGTCCGAGGGCGACGAGCGTGCCGTCGACGTGCTCACGGCGTTCCGTGCGTTGCTCCGGGATATCTGTGCGCGCCGTGGCGTACGGATCGCCAAATGGCTCGGCGACGGCGCCATGCTGGTCTGCGTGGACACCCGTCCTCTGCTCGAGACGGTCCTCGAGCTCCACTACGTCGTGACCGAGGTCTCGGGGCCGGTGAAAACGGTGTCCATCCGCTCGGGCGTCTCGTCGGGCGACGTCATCCTCATGGAGGGCGACGACTACATCGGCCACTGCGTCAACGTGGCGTCCCGCCTGTGTGACCTGGCGCCGTCCTCGGAGGCGTGGGCGGCGCCGGCCGTCATGGATGACCTGCCAAGTTGGGGTGTCGCCGCGCGCCAGACCCCGGTCAGCCTGCGCGGCGTGGAGAAGCCGGTGCCGGCCTCGAGCATCCGGATGGCGCTGGCCGGCGAGGACGGCGGGCGCGATCCCATCTGCGGACTTCCGCTCTCCCACGACACCGCCGAGGAGATCGCGCACGATGTGCGGGGGTCGGTCGTGCTGTTCTGCTCAGCCGGCTGTGTCGACACCTGGCGCCGCCGGCCGAGCTCGAGCCGGGCGGGGGCGACGGCGGGCGATTAGCGCGTCAGTCCGGCAGGTGCACGCTGCCGTCGTCTGAGAGCACCCAGCACCGTCCGGCGACATCCCCGACCATCCGAGCGCCTCATCGAAGGAGCGGGCCCGGCCGGTATCGGCGACCCCGAGGTTGATGAGCGAGGATCCGGTTGTCCATGGGGTCAGTCAATATCCCCAGCCTGCGACGGGTTCTCGACTCGATGGCATGAGCGTACATATAATGTGTTTATGTACCATCCAGAGGCGGACTTCAAGGAACCTCCCGACCCCGGTCGCATCGACCTGGGCCCCGAGTCGCTGCTGTGGCGCTGGGCCGGCGACACGCGCATCGCGTTCATGGGGGCCACGATCGGCCTCCTCCAGCTCATGCACCCGGCGATCGGGGCAGGTGTCTTGGAGCACTCGGACTTCTTCGGCGATCCCTACGGCCGCGTGTTCCGTTCCCTGCCGCGCATCCTGGGCGCGGTCTACGACGGACGGGAGGCCGATGCCACCGGCCGCGAGGTGCGCGATTTCCACCGCACGATCAAAGGGGTGGACGACCACGGGCGGCGCTACCACGCACTCGACCCCGATACGTTCTGGTGGGCGCACGCCACGTTCCAGTACATGGTCGAACAGGTGGCCGACCGCTTCGACCGCCATCGCCTGACGCCCGACGAACGCGAGCAGCTGTATCAGGAAGGCATCGAGTGGTACCGGCGCTACGGCGTGAGCGATCGGTCGGTGCCGGCCGACCGCGCCGCCTTCCAGGAGAAGTGGGACTTCTACTGCGCCGAGGTGCTCGAGCTCAACGCCGCCTCCTCGTGGGTGCTCGACTCGCTCCGGAGTTCAGCGCTCTCCGCAGAACCTCTCGTGCCGCCGCAGTTGGCGCTGCTGCGGCCGCTGGCCAAGACGACGCTGGCCCGGCATTCGGTCTTCCGGGTGGTGCGGATGTGCGCCTTCGGAGGCCTGCCCCCGGTGGTGCGGGAGCGCTTCGGCATCGAGTGGTCGAGCGTCGACGCCGTGGCGCTCGACGGCCTCGAGCTCGCCGTGCGCAACGCGTGGCCGATCGTGCCGGCCACGGTGCGTTGGCAGCCGAGAGCGCTCGAGGGCTGGCAACGGGTGCGGGCGGAGCAACAGACGCAGGCGGCCTGAGCGTGCCCCGTCGCAAGGTGACCATCGAGCTCGAGCCGATGCTCGGCGCCTTCGCCACGGTCTCGGTGGCCGGGTCGCCCGAGGATCGCATCCTCGACGCCGCGGCCCACCTCATGCGCACCTACGGGTTGAAGCGGTGGAGCATGGAGGACGTCGCCGAGCAGGCGGCGCTGGGTCGGACGAGCGTGTACCGAGCGTTCTCCACACGGGACGAGCTCGTGCACGCGGTGTTGGCGCGGGAGCTGCGGGCCACGATCGGCGATATCACCGCTGCCGCGACGACGAGCAGTTCGGTGGAGGACGGCATCATCGAGGGCGCGCTCGTCGGCCTGGCCGCGTTGCGCAGTTCGCTCGTGGAGCAGTTGCTCCGAACCGACCCGTCGACGATCCTGCCGTTCCTCACGACGAAGGCGGGGCCACTGGTCGCGCTCACGCGTCAACTCCTGGTCACGCAAGCGCGGGCGGCGGGGGCGACGTTCACGGCCGAACACGCGGACGAGCTGGCCGAGATCGCCGCTCGGCTCGGACTCTCGTTCGTGCTGACGCGGGAGTCGGTCTTCCCGGTCGACGACGACGAGGCGTTGAGGGCCTCGCTGCGCCGGGTGCTGCGGCCCGTGCTGTCGCCTCTCTTCTCCGCGACGACCTGAGGGACGCGGCCGATCAGGCGGAGAAGGTCCGCCCGCCGGTAGCGGCCTGGCAGCTCGGTGCGGTGCGTTCGCCTGCCGGGTATTGACATGTGACTAAAAGGTCACATATAGTGCCGGAAGTGGATGAAGTGTTCAGGGCGTTGGCCGACCCCACTCGACGGGAGCTGCTCGACGAGCTGTTCCGGCAGGACGGCCAGACCCTGGGCATGTTGGAGGAGAAGTTCTCCATGACGCGCTTCGGCGTCATGAAGCACCTGAAGCAGTTGGAAGAAGCGGGCCTCGTCGTCACGCGGCGGAGGGGCCGGGAGAAGCTCCACTTCCTCAACCCGGTGCCGATCCGACGCGTCCACGACCGCTGGGTCAGCAAGTACTCCGAGCCCTGGGTGGCAGGGCTCAGCGAGATCAAGGACAGATTGGAGAGGCAGATGGAGAAGGTGTACGAGATTTTCATCAAGACGACCCCCGAGCGGTTGTGGGAAGCGATCGTCGACCCCGAGATCCGGGCCAAGTACAACTTCGGTGGCGCGGTCTACTCGGACTGGAAGGTGGGCTCGCCCATCAGCGTCGACGTGAAGAAGCACGATGTGCATCTCGGAGAGGGCGAGGTGCTCGAGGTCGACCCGCCGCGGCGACTCGTCCACACCATGGCGTGCATGTGGGACGACGACGTGCGCGCCGAGGGCACGACCCGGGTGACGTGGGAGATCGAGCCGGTGGGGGACTCGTGCCATCTCACGCTGACGCACGACCAGATGCGCGAGGGCGCCAACTCCCAGATCTTCGGCGGCTGGCCCATGATCCTCTCGGGCCTCAAGACCTGGCTCGAGTCGGGCGAGTTGCTCACGACGCCCGGATCGCAGATGTACGGGTGAGACGATGAGTGAAGGGTCAATGAGCGTGGCTCACGCAGCCACCAGGATCACCGACGTCGGAAGTGTCGCCGTCCCCGTCTCCGACCACGAGCGTGCGTTGCGGTTCTACACCGAGACGCTCGGCTTCGAGGTTCGCCTTGACGTGCCGATGAGCGACGGCGGCCGCTGGCTCCAGGTGGCGGCCCCCGGGGGTCGCGTGCCGGTCGCGCTGGTGGCGGCCGGCGAGGGCGGCGGGCTCGGCGGGGTCGGGGTCGACACGGGTCTCACGTTCGTCACGCCGGACGCCGAGGGCGACCGGGCACGGCTCGCTTGGGCGGGTGCCGACGTAGACGAGTTGCTGCGCTGGCCGGGAGTCCCGCTCATGTTCATCGTGCGCGATCCCGACGGGAACCGACTCAAGGTCATGGAGCCGGCGCCACGGTGAGTCGGAGGCGGCTGGGCGACGCGGGACGGCGGCCCGAGCGAGCCCATCGATCCGGAACAGGGCTAAAGCGAGGCGGGGGCTTGGGTCAGCCCCCGAGGGCTTGCGTCACCACCGTCACGTCCCTCGGGCCGAGCCCGCGGCCGGCGATCTCGTCCCACTCCGCAGCTAGCGCGCCGAGGACCTTGAACTGGTCGGCCCCTCCCTCGGCGAGCGCGAGGTGCACGTCCTTCAGCGCGAGCTCGAGCGCGAACTCGGCAGAGTAATCATCGTTTTGGATCCGGCGTAGTTTGCCGGACTCCCACGGTGAGATGAGCGGTCCACCGTCGAACGCGTCGACGACGCCCGCGATCGGGAGACCCAACCGGTGGGCCAAACCGAGGGAGTTGGCGACGCCCTCGGCGGTGAAGGCGAGCAGCACGTTGTTCACCAGCTTCATGCGAGAGCCGTTCCCGACCGCGCCGAGCCAGATGGTCCGTTGTCCGATGGCGCTGAACACGGGGTCGACCAGCGGGCGCGCCGCATCCGGGCCGGAGGCGAAGACCAACAGCGTGCCGTTCTCCGCGGGCACTTTGCTCCCCGACACCGGCGCGTCGACGAACAGCGCCTCGGGGCGCTTCACCGCGACAAGGGTCGCGAGCTCCATGGTCCCCTCGAGGCCGATCGTGCTCATCTGAGCCCACACGGCCTGGGGGCGCAGCGCCTCGATCAGGCCCTGCTCGGTCGCGATCGATCGGACCGCGTCGGCGTTGGTGACCATGGTGACGACCACATCGGCGCCGGCCGCCGCGTCAGCCACCGACGGCGCCACTTCGACGTCGGTCCCCTTGAACACCTCGGTCGCGGCGGGGTTCCGGTTCCAGACCACCAACGGGAGGCCGGCTCTGTGCGCGGTCTGGGCGATGGCTGTCCCCATGGTGCCGAGGCCGAGGACGGCGAGCTTTGGCTTGTCGGTCGTCATGGCTTCATCTTCGGCCAGCGGTGGACGAAAGACAACGGGCGAGGGGCGTGCTGCTCGTGGTGTCCTTGGAACCGCGGTTGCCGGGAGGCGGCTCGAGATCGCGCCGAGCCTCAGCGGTCTTCAGGCGTCGGTCGTCGACGTCGCCGCCGGTTCGGCCGGCTCGGGAGCGCCACCTTTGTCCACCTGCTGCACCGGTTCCGAGCGCCCCGCGGTGGGCAGTGGCCGCAGCCACTCATAGGCGGAGAGCGCCAGCGTCAGGACGCCGAAGCCCGCGCCCAGCAGGCACACCCCCGCCCACCCGTGCGTGTCGTAGAGCGTGCCGGCGCTGACCGAGCCGAGGGCGCCGCCGATGAAGTAGCAGACCATGTACGCGCTGGTGATGCGGCTGCGGGCGTCCGGGCGGAGCGCGTAGATGATCGCCTGGTTCGTGATCTGCATGCCCTGCGTGCCCATGTCGAGCACGACGATGCCGACGATCAGCGCGGCCAGCGAGGTGCGGCCCGCCCACAGGAGGGCGAACGAGGCGGTCAGCAGGAGGCCGGCGACGATGGTGGTCAGCGTGTGACGGGCCGAGTCGGCCAGCTTGCCCGCCACGTTGGCCGCCACGATCCCGCCGGCTCCGACGAGACCGAAGAGGCCGATGACGGCGGAGGAGTAGTCGTACGGGCGGCCCGACAGCAGGAACGCGAGCGTGGTCCACAGGACGCTGAAGGCGCCGAAGGCGACGGCGCCGTGCCAGGCGCGGCGGCGCAGGACCGGCTCGGTGACGAGCAGCCGCAGCGACGTGCCGACCAGCGCGGCGTACGTGTGGTGCGGGCGGGGGCCCTCGGCCGGCAGCGCCCGCCACAGGACGAGCGCGAAGCAGAGCATCAGGCCGGCGGACAGCCAGTAGATGCCGCGCCAGCCGCCCGTCACCTGCGCCACGAAGCCCGACACCGTGCGGGCCAGCAGGATGCCGAGCAGCAGGCCGGTCATGATGCGCGCCACGACGCGTCCCCGCCGTTCCTCGGGGGCGAGGTCGGCGGCGAAGGGGATCATCACCTGCCCGGCCACCGACAACGCGCCGACGGCCAGCGAGGCCAGGGTGAAGACCCACAGGCTGGGGGCGAGGGCGGACGCGACCAGGGCGACCGCATCGAAGCAGAAGAGCCGCACGACGAGGGTGCGCCGCGGATGGAGGTCGCCCAGCGGAACGACGAGGAGCAGCCCCGCCGCGTAGCCGACCTGCGTCGCCGTGATCACCCACGACGTCAGCCCGGGGCCGGTCCCGAAGGTGCCGGCGATGCGGTGCAGCAGCGGCTGCGCGTAGTACAGGTTCGCCACGATGGCGCCCGTGGCCACGGCGATGAGCGTGACGAGCGCGCGCGACAGGGCGCCCTGGGAGGCTGCGGGGGCCATCCGCCCAGGGTACCGGCGCTCTCGGCCGCTGGAGGCGGGCGTCGCCGACTCGGCCGAGGGATGGACCGGCCTTGTGCAACCGCTCTGAGTCAGGCCTTCGGTCCGGCCTGGACGGCTCAGCTCAGCCGCAGGATCAGATGTGCCCGCCGCGCCGGCTCTCGGCGGTGACGCCGGTCAGCGCGGTGAGGATCAGCGGGATGGCGAGGAAGGCCAGCCAGACTCCGAAGACAAAGGCCAATACGAGGAAGAACGCGCCCATGCCCAGCACGAAGGGCCAGATCGACGAGCCGGGAAACGAGTCGATCTCTCCGGCGCCGTCCTTCATCTCGGCGTCCTCGCGGTCGTCGGCCGCGTCGCCGACCTCGGGGATCTTGCCGACGAAGAAGTACTTGTGCCCGTGGTAGCGCCGGTACCAGAAGAAGTAGTAGCTGCCGGGGAGGAAGCCGAGCAGGGTCGCGCCCAGGAGCATGACGCCGCCGCCGTCCTCGTAGCTCCAGAACCAATAGACGAGGCCGATGAGCCCGAAGAAGGCGCCGAGGAAGAGCAGGAAGACCGCCGATGTCTTCATACGCCGGCCTTGACCTTTCCGTTTCCGCTCTTGCCGTTGGCGTGCCCGTTGCTCCCGCCCCCTCTGGTGTGGGGGACCGTCACGTGCTCAGGGTGGTTGTAGTCCCAGGTCGGGCGCTCCGAGCGGATCGGCGGCAGGTGCGTGTAGTTGTGGTGCGGCGGCGGCGACGTGGTGAACCACTCAAGCGTCTGAGCGTCCCAGGGGTTGTTCCCGGCCGGGATCGGCCTGCGCCACGACACGAAGAAGTTCACCAACAGGAAGGCGAACGAGATCCCGATGATGAACGCGCCGACCGTCGAGACGACGTTGTAGCTCTCCCAGCCCAGGTTCGACGGGTACGACGCCACCCGCCGCGGCATCCCGAGCAGGCCGACGACGTACTGGGGCATGTAGCAGATCCAGAAACCGATGAACATCAGCCAGAAGTGCCACTTGCCCAGGTTGTCGCGCAGCATGCGGCCGAAGAACTTCGGGTACCAGTAGTAGACCCCGGCGAAGCCGGCGAAGACGGCGGTGCCGAAGAGGACCTGGTGGAAGTGGGCCACGACGAAGTACGTGTCGTGGGTGGCGAAGTCGATCGGCGGCGAGGCCAGCATGATGCCCGTCACGCCCCCCATCAGGAAGGCGAACAGGAAACCTATACAGAACAGCATCGGGGTCGGGAAGCTCAATTGGCCATGCCACATGGTCCCGATCCAGTTGAAGAACTTGATGCCGGTGGGCACCGCGATCAGCAGGCTGAGGAACGAGAAGAACGGCAGCAACACGGCGCCGGTGGTGAACATGTGGTGGGCCCAGACCCCCGTCGACAGGGCGGCGATGGCCATGGTGGCGAAGACCATGCCCTTGTAGCCGAAGACGGGGCGGCGCGAGAAGACGGGCAGGATCTCGGTGACGATGCCGAAGAACGGCAGGGCGAGGATATAGACCTCCGGATGGCCGAAGAACCAGAAGAGGTTCTGCCATAACAAGGGCGACCCGCATGAGGGCGCGACGGCACCACTGACGAGGTGACAGCCCGTCGCCGTGAAGATGTGGGTGCCGAAGTGGCGGTCGCAGAAGAGCATCACCAGCGCGGCGGTGAGCACGGGGAACGCGATCAGGATCAAGATCCCGGTCACCAGCATGTTCCAGGTGAAGATCGGCATGCGGAACATCGTCATGCCCGGCGCGCGCAAGTAGAAGATCGTCGCGCACAGGTTGACGCCGGTGAAGATGGCGGAGAACCCCGTGAGCACCAGGGCCATGATCCACAGGTCGGGCCCGGCGCCCGGGGAGCTCGTCGCGCTCGACAGCGGGGCGTACGCCACCCAACCGAACTGGGCGGCGCCGCCGGCCACGAAGAACGTCATGAGCATCGTGATCGACCCGCCCAAGAAGAGCCAGTAGCTCAGCGCGTTGAGGCGGGGGAAGGCCATGTCCGGCGCGCCGATCTGGAGCGGCACGATGAAGTTGGCCAGGCCGCCGAACGCAATCGGGCCGGCGAAGAGGTACATCATCAGGCTGCCGTGCATCGTGAACAGCGCGTTGAACTGGGCGAAAGTCAGGAACGACGAGTGCGGCGTGGTGAGCTGGATCCGCATCAACAGCGCCATGATCCCGGCGATGTAGAAGACCGCGATCGCCGTGATCATGTAGCTCATCCCGATGACCTTGTGGTCGGTCGAGGTCAGCCACTTGAGGATGCCGGTCGGGCCGTGGTCCTCGTGCGCGCCGTGGGCGTCGTGATCGCCGGGGACCTGCGGAGGGAGGACCTCGGTCTGTTGTGCGCCGCCAGGGGCGATGACGTCAGTCACCGTAGTAAGCGCCTCCCGTATTGCCGGTGTTGCCACTGTTACCAGTGCCGGAGTTGCCCGAATTGCCAGAGTAGCCCGGTGCCGTCCCGTTGATGTTGCCCTTCACGGCGCTCGGCAGCTGCCCGACCGAGTTCGGGTGGGACCGCTGGAACGCCCCCGTCACCCGCAGCCACGTCCGGTAGTCGCTCGGGCTCACGGAACGGACGTTGAAGAACATCAAGGAGTGATACAGCCCGCACAGCTGGGTGCACTGGCCCCGGTACACGCCGTTGTGCAGGACGTTGAGGTCGAACGACGTCCAGTACCCGGGGCTGGCGTAGCGGCTGAAGTTGAACTCGGGCACGTAGAACCCGTGCAGCACGTCGTAGGAGCGCAGGTAGACGCGGACCGTCTCGTTCGTCGGGAGCATCATCGTCGGTGCGTCGGTCGTTTGCCCGATCACCTTGACGCCGTTGCTGTACTGGAACTCCCACCCCCATTGGAAGGCGTACACGTGGATCGTCGTGTACGGGTTCGGCGTCACCGCGTCGACCGTGTTCTCCACGAAGACGGTGGCGATGAACAGGCCGATCACCGTGAGGATCGGCGTCACGGTGTAGATGATCTCGGTGAGCGTGTGGTACTGCGTCTGGCGCGGGATGTCGTCCGAGCGGCGCCGGTAGCGGAAGATCGCCCAGAGGATCAGCAGGAGGACGAAGCCGCCGACGATGATGCCGGCGATGAAGAAGCCCTGCCAGAGATGGAACGTCGAGCGGGCCTGCGAGGTAGCGCCCTTGTAGCCGCCGAAGGTCGGGAGCTGGCAGCCGGTGAGGAGCAGCGCCCCGAGGAGCACGCCGCCGAGCGCGAGGCGCTGCCGGCGGCGGGGGGTCTTGGTGCGCTGACTGCCGCTGTGACCTGGGCTTTCGGGCGTGTGCGCAGAAGGGCCGGTCAGCGACGAGTCCACCGCGGTGACATTATCGAACCGGCCCAAAAAACACGAAATGAGCAGCCCAGAGGCCTTCGGCCCCTTCGCCGCCCCCGCCCTCAGTGGGTGTGCGGCTGCGCCCCTCCGCCCGAACCCCCGCCCGATTCGTTGGCGGCCCAGTTGAAGACGCCCCGGGCCATGGTCGACGTGGCCCGGGTGGCGCGGGCGGCAAAGACCTCGTGGCGGGCCCGCTGTGTGGCCGGGTCGTCCGGGGCGGCCAGCCACGCGTGCTCGGCCAGGTGTCCCGCCAGCCGTAACGCCGCCTCCGCCTCCGCCTCGCCGGACCCGGGAGCGGGCGACTCGTTCGCCACCGCCAGGAGCTCGAGCGCCCGGTCGGCCAGGGCCCCGGGACCGCCGGCCAGCTCGGCCAGCTCCATCGCCAGCGCACGCTCCGGGGCGG
>DATDIE010000307.1:0-2384 GCA_036521235.1 Acidimicrobiales bacterium
GCGGGGGATCCTGGTGGGCACAGCGCCGCCGCAGGATCCGAGTGCGCCGCGTCGCCGCGCTGGCGCTGTCCGCGGCGACGTGGCTCGGCGTGGCGGCGCTCCCCGCCGCGGCAGCGGCGCCCGGCCAGTGCGGGGCCTGCCAGGGAGGCGGTCCGATCGCCGCGCTCGAGGGGCGCATTGCGGCTTTCGAGCACCCCACCTTGTGCCAGGTTAGCGACGTCTCACCCGAGAACCAGGGGGGATCCTCGACGATCGAGATCATGAGCTTCAGCTCGACGAAGCGATGCGACCCCCGCTCTACGGCAGGACAGGGCACGCTGTACCTCGTGGCGTCGCAGAGCCCGAGCGCGGCCCGCTACCTCCTCGCCCTCGCCGGCGTCACGCCCTCCTTCGTGGATGGCTGGCGATCCGGCAAGGTGGCGGTTCTGCTGGGACGCGGCACATCGATCCTGCATCAACTCCAGGTGTTCCAGGCCCTGAAGGGACATTCCCGCTTCGTCTTTGGCGGCCACAACGCGTCCTGAGGAACGACGTGCGTTACGCAGGCCCGGTCTCGTCCAGGGTGCCGCGCAGCGGCCAGACCTCCACGACGCCGTGGGCGACAGCGCAGGGCGTGCCGGCGACCCGCGCCACCGCCTCGTCGAGGCTCGCGGCCTCCAGCAGGGCGAAGCCCGCGAAGGGGAGGTCGCTGCGCATGAAGGCCCCGTCCGTCGTGGTCACCCCCGAGCACTCGGGGTTCCTGACCTGGATCGGCGCCCCCACCGCGCCCATCACGGCGCCCTGCGCCACCAGCCACGCGTCGTGGGCGTGGGCCTTGTCGCGCAGGGCCGGTGCGGTCGCTTCGTAGCCGGCGCTGCTTCCGTATCCGATCGTCAAGAACGTGGGCATCGGATCTCCTTCCGTCGTTGTCTCTCTCGAACAGCATCCGTCCGCCGCTGCCACGGCGAGCGGCTCAGCCCAGCGCGTCTCCCAGCTGGTCCAGCAGCTCGCTCGTGCCCTTCTCGCGCAAGGTGAGTGTGTCGGCGCCGTCGAGGAACACGCCTTGTTCCGTGAAGGTCAGTGTCGTGCCGTCACCGGCCGGCGCGAACTCGACCGTGGTCACCGACACCGAGATCACCTTGCCGTCGGCGTCCATCGTGTAGTCGTAGACGATGCGCTCGTCGGGCACGATCTCCCGGTAGTTGGCCTCGTACGTGTGGACGGGTCCGTCCGGCGGGCCGCCCTGCAAGAACTCAGTGCCGCCGACGCGGAAGTCGAGTTGCAGATGCATGCTGCCGTCGGCCGGACCGAACCACCGCGCCTTGGCGTCGCGACTCGACCAGGCGGCAAAGACGCGCGCCGGGGGCGCCGGGTAGGTCCGGTTCAGCACGAAAGACCCGTGCTCGGTGCTGTGTGTGGACATGGTGATGCTCCTCTCTCCTCTGTCTTCTCTGTGGTGTTCCGTCGAATGCGGTTGGCGAACGGTCAGCCAGTCTCCGCCGAGGCCTCGGCCGCCGCGTCCTCGGCCAGCACCTCGGCGAGGCGATCGAGCCGGCGATCCCAGAGCGCCCGCTGCCCAGCGAACCAGTCGGCGGCCAGTTGCAGCCCGACCGGCTCGATGCGGCAGGTCCGGGACCGGCCCACCTTCTCGGACGTCACCAGGCCGCTGGACTCGAGGACGGCCAGGTGCTGGACGACGGCCGAGAGCGTGATCTCGAGCGGCCGGGCCAGGTCGCTGACCGTCGCCGGGCCCCGGACCAGGTGTTCCACCATGCTCCGTCGGGTCGGGTCACCCAGCGCCCGGAACACCACGTCGACGGGGGGCCGTTGCTTAAGCATCTACTTAAGTATTAGCCGAAGCCGCGGCGTCGTCAAGGGGTCACTTCACACGGGCGCTCTCCGCCGCGGGCCGGCCACGGCACGAGCGGCGGGATTAAGGCGCCGCCGCCTGCTCGGGCCCGGACAACCCCAGCATGTCGGTCACGCCGTGGTCGCGCCCCGCCGTATACCCGCCGTCGACGGGCAGCGCGTGCCCCGTGACGAACGACGAGTCGTCGGACAACAGGTACGCCGCCGCCGCCGCGATCTCCTCGGGCAGCCCCATGCGCCGGCCCAGCTTGTGCTCGCGCAAGATGTCGTCGCGGGCCGCTTCCATCCCGGGCCCGAAGATCGACTCCGTCATCGGCGTCTCGATGAAGCCCGGGCAGATCGCGTTGACCCGGATCCCACGACCGGCGTAGTCGATCGCCATGTTCTTGGTGAGGATCACGACGCCGCCCTTCGACGCGCTGTACGCGCTCCCGCCCGCGGTCCCCTCGAGCCCCTCGATACTGGCGACCGTCACGACGGAGCCGCGCTGGCCGCCCGCCTGCGCCGGCTGCCGCAGCATCTGGGCGATCACGTGC
>DATDIE010000308.1:0-12698 GCA_036521235.1 Acidimicrobiales bacterium
CTCTACGGGCCCGACGCCGCGCAATCGGCCCAGACGCTGGCGGCGGCGCTCTCCGGCCCGGTCACGCTGGTGCCCACCTCGAGCCTGAGCGGCTCGACCGTCCAGCTCCTCATCGACGGCACGTCACTCAAGGTGCAGAGCCCGGCCGGCACGTCGGGCTCGAGCGGCAACACCGGCAACTCCGGCGCCACGACGACCACGTCGTCCACGACGACCACGACCACGCCGAACGTCGTGAACGGCACCACGACCACCTCGACGATCCCGGGCGACGTCTACACCAACACCCAATCCGAGCCGTGGAACCCGTACCCCTGCACGATCGGTGCGTCGACGCAGGCCGTGCCCACAACGACCAGCACCACGGTGAAGGGGGAGGCGAAGTCGTCGTCGAAGTGAGCGTCGCGGCCCGCCGGCGCGCCGGTCAGCTGGCCGAGACACCCCGTAGGACGCACTGCACCGTGCTCGGCGCCGCGAACTTCGCCGTCACCGTCCAGGGCGCGCTCTTGCCGGCTCTCACCGCCGTCGGACGTGGCGCCATAGGCGAGGTCGGTCGCCGCGGCGCTGGTGAAGAAGATTGTGATCTCGTACGTCGCGTCGTGGCCGAGGGTGTTCTTGATCGTGCCGCCCGCCGACCATCCGCCGGGAACCGCCGAGCACGTGCCGATCGTGACGTCGCGGCGGACCGAGTCCTGGTTGGGGACACGGTCCGGGATCGAGGTGCCCGAATGGCTCGTCGTGGTGGTCGCTGAGCCGTTGCCCGAGTTGCCGCAGGCGGCGACGGACACGCCGAGGGCACACACCGACGCCAGGGCGAGCAGTCGCCTCACCGTGACACAGGGCTCTCCCTCCCAGTCGACCCGACGGACCCCCACCAGGGTCCCGGCATGCTAACAACGGCGATGTCGCCGCCTGCGCCGCCCCGCGAGAGGGTGGTTCAGGCCGACTTGCGACGCTGCCGCACGATCCGCCGGCGCTCCCGCTCCGTCGTGCCACCCCAGATGCCCTCACGCTCGCGATGGGCCAGAGCGTGCTCGAGGCACAGCTGGCGAACCGGGCAGACGGCGCAAACAGCCTTGGCCTCGGCCGCGTCGGCCTCGTCCTCGGTGACCGGGTAAAAGGCCTCGACGTCGAGGCCCCGGCAGGCGGATTGCTTGCGCCACGGGGTGGCGGTCATCGGAAACACTTCCTCACAGGTGAAAAGGCGGATATTGACGTTCGCCCAGGTCGAAGGCCCTGTCGGTCCGGGGACCGAAGGCAACAGCTCCGAAAATCGGCGAACCGAGAGTATGGCTCAAGAATCGTGCGCCTGTAAAGGGTGGCGCACAGAATTGTCCCTGCTCAGCCCAGGGGTAGGGGCTTTGTTGTCCCGAGCAGGTCGCCGAGCAGCTGTTCTCGGACCGCCGGCCCGAGGACTGTCCGGGCCGGGTATTGCGGGTGCTCGGAGACCAGGGCGACCTCGGCCGCCGAGGCGAACGCCTCGACCTGTGACCCGAGGAGGGGGAACCGGAGATAGTGGACGGCCGGGGTGACCTCCTCCCGGGTGAGGGCGGCGTCGTGGTCGGCTTCGGGCACGCTGCGCACGACGTCGCCGTCGACCGACACGCCCAGCTGCGTCTCGATCCCCACCAGCTTGGGCAGCCACTCGCGCAGCTCGGCCTCGCTGGTGAGCTCGATCAGGAGGGTGGCCGACAGCTCGCCCGGCGCCGGCAGCAACCGGTTGTAGATGTCGAGCTCGACCTGGAGGCCCTCGTCGCTGATGATCTTCTCGGCCCGCGCCATCTCCTGGACCTGGAAGCGCACGGTGTCGAACGACTCGAAAACGAGCGTCATGATCGGTCCCAGCGCCACCCGGCGGTCGCGCTTCAACTCGATGATCCGGGCCCGGTAGTCGTCGCGGGCGCGCTCGTAGGCGCGCAGGTCCAGCACATCGGCCAGCGTGACTCCTACCGGGCCCGCGCTCATCGCAAGCTCGCGGAGCCCGCGCTCATGCGTCGAGCGTCTCGAGGCCCTTCGTGAAGCGCCCGGCGTGCGACTTTTCGGCCCGGGCCAGCGTCTCGAGCCACTCGGCGATCTCCGCCAAGCCCTCGTCGCGGGCGGTCTTGGCGAAGCCGGGGTACATCTCGGTGTACTCGTACGTCTCGCCCTCGATCGCCGACTTGAGGTTGTCCGAGGTGGCGCCGACGGGCACGCCGGTGACGGGGTCGCCGACCTCGCGCAGGAAGTCGAAGTGGCCGAACGCGTGGCCGGTCTCGCCCTCGGCGACGGAGCGGAACAGCGCGGCGACGTCGGGGTACCCCTCGACATCGGCCTTCTGGGCGAAGTACAGGTAGCGGCGGTTGGCCTGGCTCTCGCCGGCGAATGCTTCCTTGAGGTTGCCCTCGGTCTTGCTCCCCTTCAGTGCTGCCATGGCTGGTACGTCCCTTTCTCTCTCGGATCTGTGATGTGGCTCAGCTGGTACTGCGAACTCGCTGCGGCGAGCGCGGCATCGTCCCGGCCGCCTGGGAAGCTCGGCACTCGTCGCACGACCCGCGGAAGACGACCTCGGCGCTGTCGACGGCAAAGCCCTGGGCGGCGCGCCGGGAGACGGTGAGGCCGGGGAAGTCGGCGGTCAGGTCCCGCACCTTGCCACATGTGCGGCACACGAGGTGGTGGTGTGGTGCCTCGACGTTGGGGTCGAAGCGGGCCGACCCGGTGCCGACGTCGAGCTGGGTGATCTCGCCGAGCTCGGCCAGGTCGTTGAGCGTCTGGTAGACGGTCTTGAGGGAGACGTTCGGCATCTCGCGCCGGACCTTCTCGTGGACGCGCTCGGCCGAGGGGTGGGTGAGGTCGCCCTCGAGGGCGCGGAAGATGCACTGGCGCTGGGCCGTGATCTTGCGACCGTTGGCCCGGAACAGGTCGGTCAGCGCGTCGGGTGATTGCATCGCGGGGTCACCCTAGCGGGTCCGACCACCATTTTGACAACGATTGTCGAAATCAGGGGTGCCGGCCACAACGGCCCGGTCCCTCATTCGGCGGGGATCTCCTCCCACCACTGGCACCACCAGGCCCCGCCGACCAGGATGCGCACCTTGGGGTGCCAGCAGTACGAGAGGTCCTTCGTCTCGTCGAGGTAGTAGCGGCAGTTATCGCACCGCTCCTCGCCTGATGGATGGCCGCGGAGGACGTTGAAGTCGATCATGTGGCTGAGCTCCAAGGAGATCTGCTCGTCGATCTCCTTGGGCTCCGGCTCGGGAATGACGTAGTCGGACACGCCGGGCACCCTAGCGGGACCACTCCCCATTTTGACAACCTTTGTCGAAATCCCGGCGTCGGCCGGAGTCAGGCGCCCCGCTCATAGGGGGTCTTCTCTCCCGCCTCGATCGCCACCGCCAGCCGGTTCTCGGCCGGTGGCAGCGGGCACGTGGCGAGGTCGGTGTAGGCGCAGGGCAGGTTCGCGGCACGGTTGAAGTCGAGCGTGACGGCGCCCCCGGCGTCCGGGGCCTCGACCGACAGCGACCGCACCGCCCCGTACGTCGTGACGCCCGACGTCGCGTCGGTGAAGAGCGCGGTGAGCGTGCCGAGCCGGTGGCCGGGGAACGTGGTGAGCGCGAGCGGTTGGCCGTCGAGCTCGAACGCGATGGTCCCCGTCGCGTGGTAGACGTGGGTGAGCCCGTCGACGGCTGCGCCGACGGTGGTGGGGCGCGGCGTCTCGAACGCCTCGTAGTGGCCGGTCACGACCCAGCGCGGGTCCGGCGCGTAGGCGGGAGTGCCGCGGTACGCGACGCGGAGGGGGTTGTCGGGGTGCCGCGGGCGCAAGATGTCGTGGCCGCCCCGCCTGGCCACCTCGAGCGCGACGTCACCCCAGTGCGCGGTGGTCCCGCCGCGTTCGGGGATCACCCCGAAGGAGTAGGTCCCGGTCACGGGCTCGCCGTCGACGATGAGCGTCTCGTCGCCGTCCAGGTGCACGGTGACGCCGTCGAGGCCGCTGCACCAGGCGCCGGCGGCGTCGTCGAAGCGCGTCGGCGTGGCGTTCAGCCAGTGCAGGCTCGTTATGGCGAGGAACCCGTGGGGGTCCGCCAGCCACGCCTCAAGGTGGCGATGCCACTCCTCCCAGTCGGCGGTGAACGAGTCGACGCGCTCGGCGCTGTGCACGGTCATGGCGTTACCTCCACCTTCAGGCTAGGCCGATCGGCGCCCCGCGGCGCCGCTCAGCTCGCATCGAGGGGTACCTCGTCGAGGCGCCCCGTCTTCACGTCGTAGACGAAGCCGCGGATGTTCTTCTTCGGCACGAACGGGCTCGCCTTGATCCGGGCTGCGGTCTGGCGCACGTCGTCGGCCGCCCGGGGGAACGCCTCGAGCGCGAACGACGGGCGGAGGCCGGTGTCGGCGAGGATCTGGTCCTTCACCTCGTCGTCGCGGAATGTCTCCATGCCGCAGTCGGTGTGATGGATGAGGATGATCTCCTCGGTGCCGAGCAGCCGCTGCGAGATCACCAGGCTCCGCAACGCGTCCTCGGTCGCCACGCCGCCGGCGTTGCGGATCACGTGGGCGTCGCCCTCCTGCAGACCCAGCGCACGGGCCGGGTCCAGCCGTGCGTCCATGCAGGCCAGGACGGCGACCTTCTTGTCCGGCGGGAGGGGAAGGTCGCCCCGGTCGAACCCCCCGACGTACTCCTCGTTGTTCGTCAGCAGCTGATCGGTCGAGCTCATGGAGCGTCCCTCCTCGCACTGGATTCCCGAGCTATTACATCGGGATTATAGAGAAGTAGGACGGACGGGTCCACCCTCCGTGGAAAGAAGCAGGAAGAGCCCGCCAGAACGACGGCGGACCGCTCCGGCGCCCGGGCACGGACGCCGGCGCTCAGGAGGTGCGGTACTGCTCCAGGTCTTTCATCGTGAAGAGCGACCGCAGCTCGATCCCCTCGGCCCCCACCACGTCGCCGCCCCCGCCCTCGCGGTCGATGACGCACAGCGCATGCTCCACCACGGCGCCCTCGGCGCGCAGGTCCTGGACCGAGAGCACCACCTGCCCGCCGGTCGTCACGACGTCCTCGATGATCACCAGGCGCCGGCCCTCGACGTCGCCGCCCTCGCAGACCTTCTCCGTGCCGTACTTCTTCGGCTCCTTGCGCACGAAGAACACGGGCAGGCCGGTGACCGACGAGAGCATCGTGGCGAGCGGGACGCCGCCGAGCTCCAGACCGGCCAGGCCGTCCACGCCGGGCGGCACCAGGGGCGCCATGGCCGCGACGATCTCGGCCAGCAGCGCGGGGTTGGACTCGAAGCGGTACTTGTCGAAGTAGTGGTCGGCCTTGCGCCCCGAGCGCAGGACGAAGGTGCCGGTGAGGTGCGAAGCGGCGAAGACGCGGGCGGCCAACGTCGTCACGCCCACAGTCTGCCCGACCGGGCGGTCAGGCCGCGGCGACCCTCCCCGGGCCGAGCGCGCCCACGATCCGGACCAGGCCCGCCAGGCCCAGCACCAGCCCGACCGTCATCAAGAGCCCGGACGCCAGCAGGGTCGGCGGCACGACGCTCGATTGGAACGGCACGCCGTTGCCGATCGTCTGGGCCAAGAAACCCGGCGCGCGCACCGCCTCGGCCACCCACCATGCGACCAGCGACGCCACCACGAGGCCCATGACGCTGACGAGCCCGAGCGCGAGGTACCCGAGCGTCCGCAGCGTCCGTGTCGACAGCTCGACCCGCCGCCCCACGGCGACCGCCGCGGCGGTCGCGCAGGCCACGGCGGCGAAGAAGACCACGCTGACGAGGAGGAAGAACCACCCGTAGATCGGCAGCCCACCGTTGATGTCGTGCGAGCTCAGGCTCTGCGCCCACGCCACGAGGATGACGAAGAGCACGCCCGACGCCACCGCCGACGCGACGGCGAGCGTGATGGGGCGCCGGACCTCGGGCCAGCGGCCGGCCCGCAGCAGGCGGACGAACGCGGGCAGCACCAGTGCCGCCGCGACGAGCACGAGGAGACACCCGACTGGGGCCGCCGCACCGACGACGTTGAACCCACCGGCCGCGACGGCGTGGCCGGTCGACCTGATGCTCATCGACCACCGGTCCGCGACCTTGACGAACATGGCCCCGGCGACGATGAAGAACGCCCAGCCGCAGAGCACGAGCAGCGAGCCGCCGCGCAGCCGCACGTCGGGATCGTGCGACCAGCCGACCATGCCGGCCGACCGCGCCCGTTCCGCCAGACCCGACCAGGCGAGACCGGCGCGCTGGCGCAGGGGCACCTCGCTCGCCGCGGCGTACGTGTCCTCGAGGAGGGCGGCCATCTCGTCGCCGTAGCGGTCCCGCCACTGCGAGGGGTACCAACGGAGCAGCTGCTCGTAGCTCTCGACGGTCACGGGGTCACCCCCAACGAGGCGATGGTCCCGGTGATCCCGAGCCGCGTCGCCCCGACGTCGGCCAGCGTCCGCATCTCGCGCACGGCGGCCTCGAGGGCGACCCGGCCGTCCCCGGTGATGCGGTACGGCCGGCGGCGGGTGTCGACGCCGGCCGGCTCGGGATCGATGAAGCCGCGCTCCTCGAGACGGGCGATGGCGCCGTAGAGCGTGCCCGGCCCCAGGGCGACGCCGGCGAACTCCTCGATGTCCTTGGTCAGCGCGTACCCGTGCTTGGGCCCCGCGGCCAGGCTGGTCAGGATGAGGACGGGCGGCTCGTTGCTCCGGCCCAGGTCCCCCTTCGATGTACTGCGGCGTGGCATGCCGCCACATTACTACGTCCGACGTAGTAGCTGCAAGGGACCCGGCCCGCCGAGGCTCTTGTCCTACTCCAACACCCTCAGCCCCCCGGTGACCGACCAGCCGAAGGCCTCCCGCCGTCCGCCCCGGCACGCCACGATCGCCCACTCCGACGCCGTCCACTCGAAGATCGCGTCTTGGTCGTAGCGCGCTCCGAGCGCCACCACCACGTCGAGGTCGAGCCCGCAGACGGCGACGCCCTCCTCGCGGTGCTCGGACACCGCGTCCACGCCGACCGCCGTCCACATCCCGCCCGGCGCGAGCGCCTGGATCTCGCCCTCGAGGTCCGCCTGCCGGCGCCGGTTCTCGACGTCGCCGGGGCGCGCGTCGCCCGGGTCCCACGCCGTGAGGACGTGCACCGCGTCGCCGGCGGGCCACGGCCATCCACCGGCCTCACCCACCGGCGCGGCCGCGACCACGAGATTCGGCGAGTCGGGCCGGACGATCACGACGACGGTGCGGGCATACGCGGCCCAAGGGTCGTCCGGGGCGAGCAGCTCCACAGGCCCGGACGCTACGCAGTACTGCACCGCGGCGCGTACCCCGACGGGACTTAATCCTCCGTTTGTCGTGCCTGGGGCGCACCGGATCGGGGTCGCGGCGCGTGTGGCAGGCTGGGTCGGTGCACCCCTTTCGCCGTGACGACGCTCTGCGCCGCCTGGCCGACGAGGAGTTCGACGTGCTCGTCATCGGGGGCGGCGTCACCGGGTGCGGCGTGGCGCTGGACGCGGCCAGCCGCGGCCTGAAGACGGCACTAGTCGAGAAAGAGGACTTCGCTTCGGGCACCTCCTCGAAGTCCTCCAAGATGGTCCACGGCGGCCTCCGCTACCTCCAACAGCGCGAGTTCCGCCTCGTCTACGAGAACCTGGCCGAGCGTCAGCGGCTGCTCGACAACGCGCCTCACCTCGTCTCACCCCTGCCGTTCCTCATCCCGCTCTTCGGGCGTGACGGCGTCGTCTCCAAGACCCTGGCCCGCTCCTATTCGTCCGCGCTGTGGCTCTACGACGTCACCGGTGGCTGGCGCATCGGCCATCGCCACCGCGAGGTCTCCAAGGACGACGCGCTGGACCATCTGCCCACGCTGAACACCGACCACCTCGTGGCCGGCTTCCTCTACTACGACGCCCGGGCGGACGACGCCCGCCTCACGCTGACACTGGCCCGCACGGCCGCCATCGAATACGGCGCGGCCGTGGCCAACTACACCCCCGTCGTCGGCCTCACGACGGTCGGCGGCACCACCCGCGGCGCCCGCGTCCAGCCCGACCCGAACGACCCGGACAGCGCCTTCGAGATCCGCGCCAGGGTCGTGGTCAACGCGACCGGGGTCTGGGCCGACGCCATCCGCGCCCTCGACGAAGGTGGCCATCCGCAGTCGATCCGTCCGGCCAAGGGCGTGCACGTGACGGTCCCCTCCAGCCGCCTGCCGTGCGACATCGCCGCGGTCATCCCGGTGCCCAAGGACAAGCGCTCGATCTTCGTCGTCCCGTGGCCCGGGACGGACCTCGTCTATCTCGGGACGACCGACACGGGCTACACCGGCCCGCTCGACGATCCCTCGGCCACACCCGAGGACGTCGACTACCTGCTCGACGCGGCCAACAACATCACCACGTCGCGCCTCACCAGGGGCGACGTCGTCGGCGTGTGGGCCGGCCTGCGACCGCTGCTCGCTCCGACCGGTGGCCACGTCTCGGAGCGCACCGCCGACCTGTCGCGCCGCCACACCGTGAGCAGGTCACGCGAGGGAGTCGTCACCGTGACGGGGGGCAAGCTCACCACCTACCGCAAGATGGCCCAGGACACCGTCGACGTCGTGGTGGGCGAGCTGGGTGAGTCGCCCCGCCGGCGCCGCTGCGTCACGAAGCACCTGCCGCTGATCGGGGCGACGACCAAGACGCATGACCCCGTCACGATGGCCGAGCCGCACGCGCGGCTCCTGACCCGCTACGGCACCGAGGCCTCCCAGGTGCTCGCGCTGGCCGAGGGCCACCCCGAGCTCCTCCGGCCGGCCGTCGAGGGCTTGCCGTACACGCGGGCCGAGCTCGTCTACGCCGCCCGCGAGGAAATGGCCCAGACGCTCGACGACGTCCTGGCGCGCCGCACGCGGGCGATGATCCAACGGGCGCAGGACACGATCAACGCAGCCCCGGCGGCGGCCACCCTCATCGCGTCCCACATGGGCTGGAGCGCGACCGAGGCGGCGGAGCAGGCGGCGCGTTTCACCGAGTCGTGCCAGAAGGAGCTCCTGACCGCCGGGCTCGACCTGCCGTGACGACACCGACGCCGGTCACGCCGATCGACGCCGCTCCCGAGGAGGTGGTCGACCGCTTGGGAGCCGAGACCGTCGACGTCCCACCCCGGGTCCTCGAGCGCCTCGTCGCCACGCGCGCCGCGGTGGACACCGGTGACGCGGCCCGCGCCGAGGCCGGCCGGGACTGGTGGCCACTCGCGATCGGCTGGGCCGCCGAGGGCGGCGTGCCGCAGCGGCCTGCCGCGGTGGTCCGCCCCACGACAACCGAGCAGGTGGCCGCCGTCCTTGCCGTCTGCAACGAGGCGCGGGTGCCCGTGACCCCGGCCGCCGGGCGCAGCGGCGTCTGCGGCGGGTCCATCCCGGTCCACGGCGGCGTCGCCTTGGACCTCACCGGTCTCGACGGACTGGCGCGCGTCGACGAGACGTCGCTCACGGCCGACGTGCGGGCGGGCATGTTCGGCCCCGACCTCGAGGTGGCGCTCGGGCAGGTCGGTGACGGCTACACGCTCGGCCACTGGCCGCAGTCGATGGACCTCTCCACCGTGGGCGGGTGGCTGGCCTGCCGGGGAGCGGGCCAGTACTCCACGCGCTACGGGAAGATCGAGGACATGGTCATCGGGCTCGAGGTCGTGCTCGCCGACGGCCGCATCGTCCGCACCGAAGGCAAGGGCCCCCGCGCCGCGACGGGGCCGAACCTGACGCAGCTCTTCGTGGGCAGCGAGGGCACCCTGGGGGTCATCACCGAGGCACGGCTCCGCATCCACCCGCTCCCCCCGGCCCAGGAGCGCCGCGCCTTCGGCTTCGCGACGTTCGAGGCGGGCCTCGAGGCCTGCCGGCGGATCATGCGCCGGGGCGCCACGCCCGCCGTCCTGCGGCTCTACGACCAGACCGAGTCGGAGCGGAACTTCGAGCACGGCGACACCAACGTCCTGATCGTCCTCGACGAGGCCGACCCCGACGTGCTCGCCGGCACGATGGCCGTGGTCGACCGCGAGTGCGGGAGCCACGCCGGTGCGCAGTCCCTCGACGCCGGTCTCGTCGAGCGCTGGCTCGGCCATCGCAACGACGTCTCCGCCCTCGCTCCGCTGTGGCGCGCCGGCGTCGTGGTCGACACGGCCGAGGTGTCGGGCGAATGGTCCGCCTTGCCCGGGCTCTACGAGGAAGTGGTCGGCCAACTGAAGGGGGTTGAGGGCACCCTCGCCGCGTCGGCCCACCAGTCGCACTCCTACGTCGACGGGGCCTGCCTCTACTTCACGTTCGGCGGCCGCGGTCCGGAGAACGACGCCGCGTGGCGCGAGTCCTATTACCGCCGGTGCTGGGACGTCGTCACCGAGGCCACGTTGCTCCACGGCGCTGCCATCAGCCACCACCACGGCATCGGGTTGAACCGCAGCCGGTTCCTGCCCCGAGCGCTCGGCTCGGGCTTCGACGTCCTGCGGGGCCTCAAGCAGACGTTCGACCCCAACGGCATCCTCAACCCCGGCAAATTCGGCCTGGACTCGCCCTTCGGCCCGGCGCCGTGGAAGTGAGCGCGTGAGCGGGAGCGTCCTCGTCGTCGATGTCGGCACGTCGGGCGTCCGTGCGGCCATCGTGCATCCGGACGCCACCGTGGCGCACGAGGAGTACGTCCCGGTCCTGCCCGACTCGCCGGCACCCGGCCTCGTCGAGTTCGACGCCGTCCGCATGGCCGACGCCGTGCTCGAGGTGGCCACCGCGGCGCTCGCCGCAGGCGGGCCCGTCGACGCCGTTGGCATCGCCAACCAGCGCGCCTCTGTCGTCGTCTGGGAGCGCGCGAGCGGGAAGCCGGTCGGCCCCGGCATCGGCTGGCAGGACCTGCGCACGGTCGGTACCTGCCTGACGCTGCAGGCCGAGGGGATCTACCTGGCCCCCAACGCGTCGGCCACCAAGGTGATGGCGATCCTCGACGAGGTCGACCCCCAACGGGCCCGGGCGGAAGGGGGCGAGCTCTGCTTCGGCACCGTGGACTCGTGGGTGGCGTGGACGCTCAGCGGCGGTGTCAGCGGGTCCGACACGTTGCACGTCACGGACGCGACGAACGCGGGGGTGACCGCTCTCGTCGATCCCCGCACGATCGATTGGGACCTCGAACTCCTCGCCAAGCTCGGGATCCCCGCCGCCATGCTCCCAGCGATCGTGGACTCTTCGGGTGCCGTCGGCGGCGCCACGACGCTGCCGGGCGCGCCGCCCATCTGCGGGATCGCGGGCGACCAGCAAGCCTCCCTCGTCGGCCAAGGCGCCACGCTGCCCGGATTGGCCAAGGCCACCTTCGGGACGGGCGGCATGCTCGACCAGTGCACCGGCCCCGGGCGGGGCCCGGGCAGCGCGCGGCGCGGCGGTGGCGGCACGTTCCCGATCGTGGCGTTCCGTGTCGGGGGCCACGCGGCGTGGGGCACCGAGGCGGTCATGCTCTCGGCTGGGACGTGCGTCGAATGGCTCCGCGACGACCTCGGCCTCATTTCCTCCGCCCAGGAGTCGGCGGCCGTTGCCGCCCAGTGCGAGGGCACTGAAGACGTGTGGTTCGTACCGGCGTTGCTCGGGCTCGGGACGCCGGTGTGGGACTTCGGCGCCCGCGGCACCCTGATCGGGCTCACGCGGGGAACGGGTCGGACGCAGATCGTGCGGGCGGTATTGGAGGGTGTGGCGCACCGCGGCGCCGACCTGGTCGAGGCGTCGGAGGCCGACAGCGGCTATCCCATCGGCTCGCTGCGCATCGACGGCGGCATGTCGGACAACGACGTGTTCGTCCAGGCCCTGGCCGACGCAACCGGACGGCCCATCGAGATCTCGCCGATCCTCGAGGCGACCACCCTCGGGGCCGGGCTGCTCGCGGGCCTCGCCATCGGGACGTATGCGTCGACGGACGAACTGGCCACAACGTTCACCCCGCGGCGGACGGTCGAACCGGCGCTCGGGGAGACGGACCGGGCCCGGTCGAGGGAACGCTGGCTGGCGGCGCGGGCCAAGTCGGAGGCGACGATCCCCGAGCTGTCCGGCCTGTCGTTCTGAACGTCGTCAGACGAAGCCCGTACCGCTGAGCACCGAGTAACGAACCCCGGCCATCTCCTTTTGGGTGGGATCGCTCCCACCCAAAAGGAGACCGGTTCCCGAGGTTCTCCCTCCCCGATCTACTTGGCCGCGTGCCCCGGCGAACGCCGGCGCCAGCGGGCGAGCAGGACCAGCGCCGCCCCCACGATGAGCAGGCCGAGGCCGATCATCCATTCCTGCGAGAGCAGTGCGCCCGTGAAGGCGATGGCCGGGCTGGTGCTGACCGGGGTGACCGGGGTGACCGGCGTCGTCGTCGGGGTGACGGTTGCCGGAGCGGTGACCGGAGCCGCCGTGACCGACGTGGTCGCGGCGTTCGTGTCGCACCCCGTGGCGGTCCCCGTCGGCACGCATCCCGGTCCGTTCCAGATCGCCGTGTTGGAGATCGAGCCGGTGGCGTCACTGGCGTTCACCGTCACCGAGAAGGTGAGGGTGTACGAAGCGCCCGCCGCGACTCCGGCCGGGATGGTCCAGGTGATGGTGGTGCCGCTCACCGCCACGGCGCAGGCTGGCGGACCGCCCTTCGCGCAGGCCGGCGATCCCGAGACCAGGGTGGTGCCGGTCGGGACCGAGTCCGCGATCGTGGCCGCCGCGCTGGTCGTGGCCGTACCCGAGTTCGTCGCCACCAACGTGTAGACG